>JAHDWH010000014.1 GCA_023384455.1 Caldilineaceae bacterium
CGTCCCAACCACCCCCAACCCGTCCGAGGGATTGCAACTGGTGTTACCGCAGTAGAAAACATTACTTGGCCTAGCAGCCTGTCGGAGAAAGGGTAGATTTGGGCAAATTTGTGTTAGGAATATGTTGTTTTGTCAATAATTGAGAGATTCACATAGGCAGAATCCGCTATTCTTGAGGCAAAACAGGCGTTTTCCAGCCCATTTGCCTGCTTGTGGGCGCGCCGAAGCTCGGTCAGGTTATAGGCCCAAGACATGCAGGCGCTTGAGGTTGAAGGCCAAACAGACCAACATCCACTCGCCGGCGGCTTTGACCTGGCCGCGCAAGGAGAACTGGCGAAAGCCTAGCACCTCCTTAATGATGCCGATGACAGGTTCGACGGTGGATTTGCGCAGGCGATAGATGGCGTGGCCGATATCGGTCTTGAGTTTGTAAGCCATCTTAACGATAGGGGAGGCATCCGCAGGCGGTTCTGGGTTCTCGGCAAAGAAGGAGCGCCAACTAAGATGGTGAGGTTCGCGGCCTGTGGCGATGTAGGGGTCGATGCCCCGCTCTTCCAGACCGGCGATGGTCTGCGGACTGAAGAAACCATTGTCCAGGGCGGCGGCGGTTGGGGTGCCCAACTCGTGAGGGATAGCATCCACGGTGGGCAGGGCTTGTCCCCGGTCGGAGGGGTGGTTGGAGAGGGTGTTGCCCACGATGAGCAGACTCTCCTGGTCGACGGCTACCTGCGCATTGTAGCACTGTTCAAAACCAGCCTTGTTGCCGTTCTTCATAATGCGCGAGTCGGGGTCGGTGAAATTGTACTGATCCTTGTCCCCCACGCCCGCTGTGGGCGGCTGGGGAGGACGACCGCCCGGTTTCTTGCCCGTGCGCTGGAGTTTGGCTTCCCGTTCCGCCAGCTTGACCTCATACTCGGCCTTTTCCTGGGCATAGCGGGCCTGGGCGCGCATCTCCAACACGGCTTTGGCCTGCGCCAGACCGCTCAGGTGCTGCTGGCGGAGCTGAATTTCCTGGGTCGGGTCGAAGCCCTCCGGCCAGCCATTCTGTTCACTGGTCGCAGCCAAGTCCAGCAGTTCTTTCACTTCCTGGTGCAACTGGGCCTCCACTTCCAAGAGGCGGGCGTAGCTGACTGCTTGACTCTTGGAGGCGTCGGCATGGATCTTAGGCTGTTCCGAAAAATTAATGACCTCGTTCTGGGCTGTAACAGGAAGGTTCCAGTCGAGTGCCAAGTGAAAACGTGGATACTTATTTCTTCGGAACAGCCTTACTGCCGTCTAGACTGATGTTGCCCAGTTTCAAGAGACCGGCATTCTGGGCAATCAGCAACACCTGCACAAAGAGTTCCTCTATCTCGGCCAGAAAGCGCTGGCGAAAGCTGTTGAGGGTGTCGTGATCTGGGTGCAGCCCGCCCGCCAGGTAAATGAAGGGCAGGCATTCATAGGTGGCCCGTTCCAACTGTCGGCTACTGAAAACCCCCGTGGCGTAGCCGTAGACCACTATCCCGAACAATAATTCCGGGGCATACGCGGGTGCCCCTCGTTCGCCATAGGCAGCATAGATGCTGCTGAAGTCCAGTTGCTCAACGATCCTTTCGATGAAACGGGCCAGATGGGTCACTGGCAAGATGTCCTATCCTTACCCGCAGTTCCAGGGCGGCTTCGTGGTCAGCTTCTATGAAGTGGCGGGCCATCTCTCTTTCTCCTTTTCAGCTTTCGATTCTCAACTCTTCCATGCTTTCTATTCTATCCGCCTTGTTTCGCACGGTCAATCTCGCCGCCTCCTTTCTCCGACAGCCTGCTAGAAGTTATCCACAGGTACACTATCTGGAGCGTGTGTTGTCGCCCTGACGCGGCCCCGTTTGCCCTCCTTTTCTACCCGCAGTACACCGCAAGCAGAAGCAGGGACGCAGCCTGATTCCGGGAATCAACGCCATCACTTCTACCATTCTCTACAGTGCAGCATTTCCCCCTACTGCACCCATCCGTACCGTCCGTACTCGACATCGCACCCCAGATTGTGCAGCACGTACTCCCCTCCGCCATCTTCGCCAAAGTGGCTGACCTTTCGACAAGCTCAGGGCATCTCGTAGCCCAGAAGCAGCAGGTCAAGACGCTATACGTTCACCAGCATCCACCCCTCCCTGGGATCATCCAGCAGCCGATGGTGACCTTCGGCTTCGACAGACCGGGCTGCGTTGAGTACCAATTCCAGACTGGCCTTGCGTTCGGCGGCAAATTCGTTCAAAATCAGACCAGAGCCCCGCGCCGACTCGGCACGCAACTGATCGGCCAGGACAGACTGGTCTTCAGCAGGGGTGGGCAAGCGGAATAGCCCGGCAAACTTGCCTGTCTCCGGGTCTAATTCGTCATAAATTAGCTCCCCGGTCAACAGATCGAGCAAAAATATCCGTACATACGAATCGAAGTAGGCCTGGCCCGTGCCTGTGTTGCGGATCGCCGCTACAGCATCGGCAGCCCAACCAGTGGGCGAGGCCAGCCCCATCACATAGACCGCGCCCGTGCCCTCCTGTTCCTCGTTCAACTCTTCGATCATCACCAGCAAATCCTGCAGCGAGACCGGCGTATCGTCGCTGCCACTGCTGCAAAATGTCTCCAAATGGCCAACAAAGCGCATCTCCAGCACCAGCGGCGAAACTCCGGGCACGGTGAAGCGCGCCCGGCTGTTGTGGGGGGTCGTCGCCAGGGTTTCCCGGTCCAGAAAGGCCGTGTTGAACGCCTGCATCAGGGCTTCCCGGTTGTCGAAGGCCGTGTAGAGATCGTCCCAGCGATCCACATAGAGCATCTCTTTTGTCGTCGGGTGTTGGATGGTTGCCACATCCTGCACTTTTTTGCGAAAGCGGTTGAGCGCGTTCTGCTCCATCTGCCGGGCCTGGACGCGGCTCACGCCGCTGGGAAGGGGCGCGCGGCCATTGCTATTTTTGCCATTGGCCCGACTCTGACGCGACGGGGCGGGCTGGGCAGGTGGCGCGCCCGCGGATTTGCTCTGTTTGACCCGCTGCGCGTTCAGATAGGCGCTCAAATCGTCCAGGGTCATACGATATTGCCAGCCGACCCGGGCGCTGGGGATGCTGCCGTCCCGCACCAGCCGGTAGACCACTTTGTAGTCCACCTGCAAATAGTCGGCGGCTTCTTGAATGCTGTAGAACTGTGCCATTGTTTCTCTCCGATCCGAACGGGTGTCCTGTGCGATGATGGGGTGGTAGGATGATGGGGACACCTGCTTCATTTTACCACAATTACCGATTGTTTGCATAGATATACATACATTTCAATTGTTCGTAAATAGAGGTGGTGCGTAGTGCGTAGTGCGTAGTGCGTAGTGCGTCAAGCAGTAGGGGCGATTGGCCCACGCCCCACATCGACCCCACCACACCGAGACCGGTGAGCAACGCCATCGACACCCTCCCCTCTCCCGGCCCGACCAGCAGACCCCACCCACATACGCCACGGCTGGGAGAGGGGCCGGGGGTGAGGGCGGGCGAATGGGAAATGGTAAACGGTGAATTGTGAATTGTCATCGACTCCCACGTCACCCGACGCGCCGCCAACGCCACGGCTGGGAGAGTGGCCGGGGGTGAGGGCGCTACGCCCCAAACCAGCGCCAGCCGCCCAGGAAGCAGTACCAGAGCAGAAAGCCGTGGGTGCAGGCCAGCGCTACTGCACTGAAAATGGTGGGAAAGGAAGCTTTGCCTCTTCTCATCGCCTTTCCCATACCCGCTGCCAGGATGACTACAAAACCTCCGATTACAACGAACAAAGCACTGGCTATAGCACCTGCCATAGCGCTTTCTCTTGTTATGCCTACGAAAACCGCTATAGCAAGCATCGGCAGTCCAATTGCAACTCCCCACCACCCATTGTGATCAAGCCTATCAGTTATAGTGTCTGCCACACTTTTCACTATACTTCCCGCTACACCATCTTCCACGGCTCTCCCAGCGCTTTCCACTACATCTTTCAATAGGAGGAATATGACACCTCCGATCACTATAATTCCCAAGACAATCACTAAAAATGTAGTTACGAAAGCGCCAACAGTGTCTGTCGGGATAGATGCGATGGCTCCCACCAAAAGTATCCCTATGAGGGCGATAATTACCATTCCTACAGCCATAACTACAAAGATTGATGTTCCGACCGCCACATTTACTGCCATACGCCCGATCCCACTGGCCTCCATACCTCCCATAATGGCAACAGCTAGAATGACGCCCGCTATGACGGCCGCGTTAGCTTTTGTGATGTCAATTGCGCTTACTGTGAGGACCAATACACCTGCAAGTACCACCAAAAATATCCAATTGCTTCTGCCGTCAAGTACATTTTCTAGCCACCCCGTAGCGACGACACATCCTGCCAAAATCAAGCTGATCCACAGGTAAGTAGAAGTCGATCTGGCATCCTCAGGTCTGGGTAGCAACTCCATCCCTAAAGCCAGATGGGGTATGAGTAGCGGCATCTAAATCAACAAACTGCTGAGCCAACTGCTGATTGGCTGGATGGCTTTGTCGCCGTAAGCCGCTTTGTATGCCTTAGTCTGGTGTGGAGTGAAGAAAATCCACCAGAGCAGCCGCAGATGGTCCAGAGGATTCCAGGCACGTAATGGAGCAGGCAGGACTACCCCTGTCGTAGGTTTTGGTTGTGCCGCTGCTTGTGCCGGTTGGACTGCTTTTATAACTGACAGTCGCTTCGGCGCTGTTCGAGTCGATTGGACTGCTTTCCGCGTTGATTTTCGCTTTGGGGTTGTCAGAACCGGGACCGCAGTTGTACTTTCTTCCACAAGCTGCAGACTGACCGCGGCTTCGGCCAGCCTCTCCTTCTGCAGACGTTCCCGCTCTACGTCAAGCTGTGCTTGTCCTATCTGGCCTTTTTCCCTCTCCTGGATAGCTGCTTCTGCTTGCTGTTGAACGTCCGCCTCGGTCTTTTCCGTCTCGCGTCTTTCCGCATCAAGCCCAGCTTGGGTACTCTGTGGTTCCGATTCTGCCGCAATGGGATTTGTCTCCTCCGGCTGAGCATCTTCCGGCTCGGGTTTGATTTCATCAGACTCGAGCCGGCTCTCGTGTCTTCTGCCATCCTTTTCCCCAGGCGCATCCACCGATTGCTTGCCCGCCAGTCGCAACCGACTGGCGCAGTCGATGCAGACCTCAAACTCCTCGTCAAAATGGCGCAGGCAGAGGTGCGCCCGGCCACACCCGCCCTGGCAGTCGAAGACCTCTTGCTCCGGGTTGCGACGTCCGCAATGGGGACAGCGCACAAGCGTACCGGGCAGATAGATGCGCTGGTTGATGGTCGCGTTGGCTTCCGGACTGCGCACCCGCAGGCTGTCGCCGGAAAGCTGGGCAGTCAGGCGCGCACCGCACTCATCGCAAAAAGCGCCACTCTTTTCTCCGTGTCCATTGGGGCAGTAGGGCATTGGGGTCTCCGTATTGCGTATTTCGTGTTGCGTGAGCTGATGGCGTTGAGGCTGCGGGTG
This sequence comes from Caldilineaceae bacterium, assembly GCA_023384455.1. Taxonomy (GTDB): domain Bacteria; phylum Chloroflexota; class Anaerolineae; order Caldilineales; family Caldilineaceae; genus JACQGT01. The sequence goes on from JAHDWH010000014.1 coordinate 5,495, forward strand.
GAAATGGTTTGTTTGGGAAACGTGAGCTGTGAGGCGTGAGGTCGGGGTGCGATCCCACGCCTCACGTTTCAGGTCGAAGGACTACGAAATACGGAATACGCACTACGCACCCTCACATCCCCGGCAACACCCGGCGCACAACCTCCGGCAGCAAAGCAGCGGCCATCTCGACGCCCGTGCGCCAGTAGGCCGCGGCAGTGAGCAGACCCGCGGTCCAGGGCATCTGCTGGCCGTAGACCAGCCGGTCGGCCAGTAGAACACCGGTCAAAATCAGGAAAAAGCAGACCCAAAGCCAGAGCAGAATGCGGCTGATGCGCATCCCCCAGGCCAGGGCCATACTGATCTGGGGCAGCAGGGGGCCAGCCTTGCGCCAGCCGGGGGTCAGGCGGAAGATGCGGGTGAGCTGAAACTCGGCGTAGAGCCAGGCCGCGCCCAACAGAAAGAGATAGACGAGCAGAAAGGGAAAGGGAGCCAGATTCCAACTGGTCAACAACGTTTCTGTGATCAGGCTGCTCATTTCTTGCCCTCTTCTTTCCCTGACTTGGCAGAATCGGTGAGTTGTCCCCGGCTGGCGCTGCCCAACTGGGGTCGGCTGCCCTGGGCCGGGCGGTGGACGCTGTTGACGATATTGACGATCACATCTTTCATATGGTGGTCCTGGATCATCTCTTTGTCCAGCATCGTCTGGAGCAGTTGCAGATTTTCCAGCCGTTGGCGCTCGTCCTGCTGGCGCAGAATCTCCGACACCTGGGCAATGTCGTCCGGGCGCTGGGCCAACTGCTGCATCAGGGCCGACATCTGGCCGCCATCGGCCATATTTTCGTAGACGGTCCGTCGTTGCGCCCAGATTTCCTGGTTGTGGGCCTCTTTCATCCGCTCAATTTCCTGGCTGTGCTGCTGGCGCAATACAGCCGCCTCCTGCTCGTTGCGGGTCTTGGCAATCGTCTTGACCGCGCTGTCCACTTCCAGCCGCAGGCTGATGTCGGCCAATTCAAAGGGCAGTTTGGACGAAAGCTGGTTTTTGTCCAAGACAGACCGGGCCGCGTTGGTGGCCTGTTGTACATCCCGAATGTTGTGGTTGCTCGTCACCCGGCGGATGGTCTCGGTGAGCACCTGGCGCAGCACCTCGCTGGGGTCTTGCAGACCGTCCTCGATCAGTTGGCGGGGGCTGTTGACCCGATAGCTGAAGGCGAGGTTGAACTGAAACTCGGCGATGCCGTCGTCGGCGGGCGCGTTGCCGGTTACATTCAGATTGTGCTTGCCCAGGTCCACTTCGTACACTGTGTCGTAGCCAGCCCAGGCCGCCTCGCCAGAGGTGGCCCGTTCGCCGGGCATAAGGACAAGGGGTGCGCCGCCACCGGTCAATACCAGGGCCTGGCCCAATTCGGCCCGGGGGCGTTCGGTTTTCAGCCCCAAAAAGCTCTTTTTGATCTTGCGCTGGGTGTAAAGTCTCTCGGCCATTGGTTTCCTCCATAGGGTACGGATGATGGGATTCTGGGCGGCTGCTCGTACAGGCTACCCATTGAGTAAAATATCGATCAGATCGGAGCCGTCCGGGTGGGCATCGTCCCAGAAGGCCGCGTGGTAGCGCAGCATTTCGATTGTGTCCGGCGCTTCCCTGCGGCAACGCTCCACCAGCCTGTGCAGCAGACCGGCCAGGTGGTGGTAGAGTTCTTCTTCCGCTTTTGGGTGGACGCTGGCAATCAGCCGGTGCAGATTTTCCAGGGCCAGTTTGCGCGGGTGCAGGCGGTCGTTGACGCTGTCGCTGGGCTGGCGAAATTGAAGGGCGGCCAGGAGAAGGGTGACAGTCAACTCCTGGGCCAGGCCGGGCGCGCCGGCGTCGGTGACAATCATCCGCCAGACCGGGTCCCGGCGGTCGGGCAGCAGCAGAATGTCAAAGGTCAGCAGCCCTGTGCGTCGGATGGCCCGTTCTTTGTGGATGCGGGTGGAGCGATCCCTGGCTTCGGTCTCGCTGTAGGCCGACCAGTTGATCAATTCCTGGAGCAGGGCCAGACGGCGTCCCGGCTCCCTATCGGCCAGGGCAAACTGCATAAGAAAGCCCAGAAAGATGGGGGGCAGCAGCAGGGGTTCGTGCAGGGTGTTGAGGGCCACCCGTTGCAGATCGGCCAGGGCCTGCTGGGGGTAGCGCAGACCGGCTAACCCGGCATAGGCCGTGGCCGCGGTCCACTGAAAGCGCACATTGCCCGTCATTGTGGCCCAGTGATGGAGCAGGCGGGAGGTGGCCGCGCTCTGGCCTTCGTCCCAAATAGTGATGCCCAACACCTGGGCTGCGCTGCGCCGGTAGCCTTCGAAGGGGCTTTTGGCCCACTCCCGCAGCAGGCTGGCCTCGATGTGGGGGAAGCTGTGGCGGGCCAGCGCGCCCACCGCGGCCGCGGCCCGTTCCCGCATACGCGGGCTGCTGCTCACGCTATATTCGCTGAGCCAGGCGAGCAGGGGTTGGCGCAGGGGCGTCACATCCTCCCAGATGTGGTAGAGCACCGCGCTCTGCCAGGCTTCGTTGCGCAGGACGAGGGCACGGGCGCTGGTGTCGCCGTAGTGGGTTCCGGGAATGGGCGTATCCCGCAGTTCGGCCTGGATGGCATCCAGCCGGCCCCGGCGGCTGAAACGGGAGGCAAAGGGATCGGCAAAGGCGGGCGGCTCCTCCTCCTTTTTGGGCGTGGGGGGGCGCACCCGGCCCAGCAGATTCTTCTCCGCCGCCTCCACCTCCTCGACCAGCGCGCCGTTGAAGACGGCTGCCGCGATCATCAGAATCTTTAGTTCCAAATCGTGGCTGCCTGTAGCAAACCAGTCCGCCACCTCCCGCTGCACCTGGACGCCAAAGCGGGCCAGGGCTTCGTCCAGGCTGCGTTTGCCCTGGACAACGGGCAGCAGCAGCAGGGCCAGATCGACCAACTCCCCCGGCCCCAAATTCTCGCGCAGGCGGGCGATCAGCCGTTCCTCCCGCAGCAGCCCCTCTACCGCGGCGTCCAGCGCGTCTATTCTATCCGGTTCGGTGCGTCCGAACTCGAATAGATGCCTTTCCAGAACAGTGCTGCGGGTCTGGGCGGGGTCGCCGGGCCAGGTCAGGGACCAGTCCAGCACTACACCCCGCTGGTCCCGGGGAAAGGCGCTGGGCAGCTTTTCGGTGATGATAATCAGGCCGTTGTTGTTCTTGCCCGGTTTGAGTTGGTCGCGCAGCCCAGTTAGCTGGAAGGCGTTGATCCCAGCCAGGGCTTCCCCGGTGGGGGATTCCAGGAGCAGACCGGCACCGCTGGGCAGATCGTTGGGGCGCAGGTCCACGAGCTTCTGGTCTGGGTTGAGTTCGTAGAGAGGCAGGGGGCTTCCGTCGTCGCTGGTGATCTGGCCGAGCAGACGGAGGGCCGCGGCCCGTTTGCCCGTCTGCCGGGGGCCGCAGAGGATCAGCAGCCCCTCCTGGCGAAAGCGTTCCAGGGCAACGGGAAAGAGCGTCGGCTCCACGTAGAGCCGCTGTAGCTGCTCCACCTCGGCAGCCGCGATGGGATTGACCACCAGATCGGCCAGGCGTTGGGGCTGGCTGGCCGCGGCGTCGGTAGGTCGGGGGCGGCCCGGCCCACCTTCCGGGCCGAAGAAATTCTGCACCCGGTGGCGGTCGATGTAGACCAGAGAGACATCCCGCTCGGAGAGCAGACCGCTCAGAAAGTCGTTGCGCCGGATGGAGTCCAGGAGTTCGTCCGTGTTCTGGTTGCCCAGGCCGGTGTCGTCGTTGGGTTTGGGTGGGTCTGTTTTGTCGGTACGTTTTTCGGTCTCCTGGCGTTTCTGATCTTCGTCGCCAGTGTCCGATGGTTTGGTGTTTTCGTCGGGCATCGTGTTTCCTCTACAATTGTGTCTATTGAACCCACTACATCCGATCCTCTTATGAGAAGAACGGAGAAATGAAGGACAGTAATGAGTCAAAGCGAAAGACTCCAACAAGAATCAGTCCTATTGTCCAAAACCATAACCATCCATCCTTAATAGCTGATATAAATGGAAGTCGAAACATATTCATATCTTTGAGAGCGAGGAAGATTCCACACAAAAGGAAAGCCGGAGATAACACCCCCACAATGAATAGAGTCAAAAACGATATCCACCCCATTCCAACATTTGGCGTTACGCTACTTGCAATTAATCGCAACCCTGTATTGGTATTTCGCGACTCAGGTCGGCTTGGTTCTCTATTCGTCACGCGTAACGAGTCGGGGCCATCAGTCCATGCTCCACCGCGAATAGTGCGTTTCTTTCCTGTTTTGGGGCCGCCAGGGTTATCTTCTGACCGATAAAGTGCATTGCGGTACCGCCCGATATACCAGCTAGATGTCCATTCTGCAACATTGCCAGACATATCCAACAGCCCAAACTGATTAGCACCATCTACGAGAACCCCAACTGGGGATAGTTCCGGATATGCATCTTCAGCGCCGCTATTTGCATTCTCTGCGATCCATTCAACCCCCCAAGGGAATATGTAACTTCCTTGATCGCCTTGTGCGGCCCTTTCCCACTCAACCTCTGTAGGTAAGCGGAATGCAACTTTCCAGTCACTCCAAAATGTTGGCGCTCTTTGCCACTCCTCGCTTCGTACCCACTCCTGGCCTTCTTCTGGCATATTGCCTCGTAGCGAGAACAGTTGTTGTTCCTGTAATATCTGGCCTAACCAATTGGCAAATGCCTCTGCTTCATACCAGCTAATTCCGGTGACTGGTAAGAAGTCTTTTTGAGTGACCTCACCCATCGTCTCCCAAAATTTGGGCTGAACAATATTTTCTGCCTTGCGCCAGACCCAACCCTCTTTACTCCAGTACTTCTTTTCATAGTAACCAGATGCTTCCATAAACTGCTTCCATTGACCATTTGTTACTTCAGTCTGCATGATCCAAAAGTCGGATACTTTTACAGACTGCTCAGGTAGCTCGTCCGTATCCTCTAGGTCCGATCCAAGAATGTGTTCTCCAGATGGCACATAAATCCATGTGGTTTTTAGAATTGGGTCCATCATAACCTGGCTAGTGGCTGTGATCTGTTGTGCCTGAATGGTTGCCTGGGCCTTTGCCGCTAATCGAGCAACTGATGTCGATGTTGCGAGCACATTTCGAGCTACAACCGTTGATGTAGCGTTTGGTGTGTAAGTCGGCGTGATCGTAGGTGTTGGCGTAATCGTGGGGGTGTGGGTAGCAGTAGGGGTATTTGTTGCCGTAGGAGTATCCGAAGGCGTAGGAGTAATCGTGGCCGTAGGTGTGTCAGAAGCAGTAGGAGTGATGGTAGGAGTACGTGTTTTTGTCGGTGTATTTGTGGCGGTTGGTGTAACCGTCGGCGATGGTGTGATCGTGGACGTGGGTGTATTTGTGGCCCGGGATTCACTTCCCTGAAACGCATTTGCATTGCTGGACAAGTAGATAATGACCTCAATTGGTACAATCGAAGCTATTACATTGGCGCAATATGTACCACCTTCCTGAAAACCACTTTCCAAGTATTCAATCCGCTGAGCAAATGATAAGACAATGCTGGGATCGACATCCCGAAGCTTGTTATCATAACCGACTAGAGCTTGCAGAAGTACTTCATCGCGAACATATCTTTGAATATCGCCTGCTGTCATCCCAGCATCGGCAAAACAAAATCGATTCTCAAGCGCCACAAGCTTAAAAAGGTCTCGATCTGTTTCATCGACATAGGCAATAATATCAACACATACGCGTCCAAAATCAGTGTCGTTATAAAATCTTGGATTTCCTTTGATTCGTAAAACGCCCATTGACCAAGTTTGAATCTGATCGAGCGTTACGACCGAATTCTTCACAGCGGTAGAAGCAAAAATGAATTCACCAAACAATTCATTGATTGCCTGACTTTTTGATTTGTCAAGCAAGTCTTTTTTCGTCTCATCTGTACTCCTGTATCCGACGGAATCGACACAGTGAGTCTTTGCAACTTCATTTTTTATTGGCTCTGGTGTAGGGGTATCTGCAACTACGCCCCGTACAGGTACGATGATAAGAAGCCCAACAAACAGGAAGAATAGACGAATTTTCATATTACGCCTTTCCACATCGCAAAATGGTTCGTAACAAGTGGTAGAAAGTTAGTGGCGTCCAAAAACTTGATTCCAGCGGGCATTAATGAGCCCACTGAAATAAGGTCAGAAACTGTAGTGGTCAAGATGATGGAAGAATAGCTGGACGTTGATTTACGCAGAGGAACGCGGATTTTTGCCTCTGGATCAGCGTTTATCCGCGTAAATCAGCGTCCTATTTTCTTTCCAGTATCTTCCTGACTACTACAAATAAGGTCAGAAACACAAAAATCGCAGGGCTAACACACCAAAATCGCGCTAGAATCGGGTGAATTTTAGGGTAAGCCGGTCGGAAACGAGACAAAATTCGAATTGTACGTCCCACCGTCTCGCGCCAGCGACCCTTATTTCAGTGGACTCATTTATGAAACTGATGCCCACAATTGGCGCAGAACTTCTCACCGATGGCCGTCTCCACCCGACACTCTGGACAGACCTGCACCCGCCCCCCCATCGCCGCCACACCAGCTCCCCCTGGGCCACCGCCAACTGTGTAGCCCCCACCGCTGCCCGGCCCAAAGATGACGCTGGGGCCGCTCTCGCCCTTCTGGGCCGCGGTCTTGGCCACATCTGCCATCTGGCGCATCATTTCGGTCACAATGCGCTCCTGACGCTCGGCGGCCTCCCGGGCAGAGCGCTCTTGGCGATCCTGCTGCGCATCGGACTGCTGGCTGCTTTCGCTCTGGTGGCGGGCGGTCATTTCGGCGATGGCCTGCCACTTCTCCGCCTCGGCCACGCCCAGCTTGCCCTCGGACGCGGCCTGGTATTTGGCTTTGAAAGCCTCCATCACCTGGGGATTCTTCTCCACGGCCAGGGCCAGAATCTGCTCTTCGCTGAATCCGGCCAGAATCTCCGTGCGTTTGAGTTCGCCCAGGAACTCGGCCTGCTCCGGGCCGCTGACCGCGATGAGGGCCTCCACCGACATCTGGGCCATCTGCCCCATCCGGTCCAACTCGTGGCGCTGGGACTGGGCCTCCCGCTCCATCTGCTGGCGGTGGGCCTCGGATTTGGCCCGCAGTTGCATCTCCAGACGGCGTTCTTCGGTCTCCAATTCGACTTTGCGCAGGGCGAAGGCGTGCTCCCGCTGGATGCGCAGCCCCTCCTCCTCGTCCCGGCGACGCACCTGTTTCATCTTTTCCAGGAGCAGAATGCCCATCTCCGCGTCCAACTGGTCCTGCTCCCGCTCAATGGCTTCGATCTCCGCGTCGGTGCGTGCGCTCTGGATGCGCCGGTCAGCCGCGTCCTGGGCCTGCTGAATGGCCTTTTCCCGCACCAGGATGTCGTCCAGCCGCTGCTGCTGGCGACGGGATTCGGCCTGGAATGCCTGCAACTCCAGCTCCATCTCCACCTGGCGGCGACGCAGCTCCAGACGGCCAAAGGTCTCCTGGCGGGCCAGGTCCAGCTCCGTGCGCTTGCGTTCCTGGTCCTGGCGATACTGTTCGCTGAGCCGGGCGCCCTTCATCTCAAATTCGGCGTAGAGGTCGGCCATAGCCGCGGTGTGGGCACGCTCCTTGCGCCGGTCCTCCCCCTGCCAGCGCAGACTCTCCCGCAGTTGGCCCAGTTCGTCGTCCCGCAACAGTTTGCGCCGATCCACCTGGGCGATGAACTTCTCCCACTCCTCGTCGCTGGTGGTGCTGTTGATGCGGTCCTCCAGCACAGCCTGGCGCATACGCTGCCAGACCGCCGCGCGCAGTTCGTATTGGGCCACCTCCGCCTCTTCCTCTGCGATCTTCTGAATCTCCTCGTCCGTGCGCAGGTCAAAGAGACGCTTGCGGTTGGCCGCCTGCTGGGGGCCGAGGAAGAGTTCTTCCGCCTGCTGGCGCAGGGCGGTGTAGCCGCTGTGGGCCAGGTCAAAGAGACGCACCCGGCGGAAGGTCAGTCCGCTCTGGTGGAGGGCCTGGCGCAGCCGTTCTTGCAGATCGATACCCAGAAATTCTGGGCGGTCGGCCAGCCCGGCCTCCAGTTGGGCCACGCTCATCTCGCCCACATAGACCTGGGCGGCGTGGAACACCTCCGGGTAGAGGAAGGCGCGCAGGTCGCTCTCGCTGTAAATGGCGCGGCCTTTAAGCACATTGTGGACAAAGCGGGCCGTATCTGTAATTTGCACAGCCACTTCGCAGCGCCCGGCCAGACGCAGGGGATCCCGGCTCCACAGGTCGGGGAGCTGGAAGCTGAGGTGAATCTCGCCGCCGTCGATGAGGATGGCGGTCATCTCCCTGCCCTGGACCCAGTGGCGCAGACGGTCGGCCAGATTCTGCATAGGGTAGCGCCCCGGCCCCTGCAGGGGGATGGATTGGCCGTCTTCCAGGATGATGGCGTTGGTGCCCTCCTCCACAATCAATTCTTTGGTCCAGCGACCGGGCAGGTCGGCGGACTCGACCCGGGCTGCGATCTCGCCGGGGCGTCGTCGCCAGCGCTTCTCCTCCACCACAGGCTGGGGCGCGGCCGTGGCGGTTTGGGAAGTGGAGTGACCGCCCAGGGATGCGCCGCATTGACGGCAGTAGCGGGCACCGGGCCGGTTGAGTTCCTGGCAGCGGGGGCAGGTGGGGTTGTTCATTGGGTTGCTCCTTTATATGGGAAGGACACGGATTGGGTCTGCTACTGTAACGCAAGCTGTTAGCTTGCGCTGGGCTGCCGCAAGCTAACAGCTTGCGTTACAAAAAAAATTTCGATCCGCCTCCGGCGGATATTGGGCGGCGGGGGGCGAAGCCCCCCACACCCCCCATCCGCCCGCAGCGGGCGGACAGAGAAAAGCAGAGAAAAACAGAGGACCAGAGTTCAGAGTTTTCAGAGATCAAAAGCCGGGGGGGAGAACCACCCGAAAACCGATGATGACGTTCCGGTAGCCTGGGTAGAGCCCGTACCGGTCGGCACAGCGCACGTTCGTTGCATTGTAGGAGAACGAGCCGCCCCGCAACACACGACCTTTCCGTTCGCTGTCGTACCAGTCGGCACACCACTCCCAGACGTTGCCCGCCATATCCAGCAGGCCGTAAGAACTGGCCCCAGCCGGGTACTGGCCGACGGCGGCAAGATTTTTGATGTCATATCCCTTGCCAAAATTGCAGCGCTTACCGTCGGGTGCTTCCTCGCCCCAGGGGTAGGTGCGTCCGTCTGTGCCTCGCGCTGCTTTCTCCCACTCCTGCTCGCTGGGCAGGCGAACCCCTGCCCAGCGGCAAAAAGCCGTGGCATCGTCCCAACTGACGTTGACCACCGGGTGCTGCTCTTTGCCCTTGGGAATGCGTCCGCCTTCCCAGTGTTGGGGTGGCGTGTGCTGGGTGGCGTCCACAAAGGCACTGTACTGCTCATTCGTCACCGGTGTTTTGGCAATCAAGAATTCGTCCAGGCGGCGTTTCTCTTTGCTGTCGCCGTAGAGGAACTCCCCGGCGGGGATTTTGACCAATTCGATGCCAATTTGCTGCCAGATGGATTTCTGCCGGGCTTGCCTGGCCTGCTCCTCGGCTTCCCGTCTGGCCCGTTCGGCCGCCTGGCGCTCCTCCTCCTGCTTGCGGTGGATGGGGGCCAGTTCGCTCTCGGCGGCTTCGGCCCGCTCTTTCCAGGCCGCCACTTCTTTGCCCAGCCGGGTGGTTTCTTTCTGGGCCGTCTCCATCTGGCGGCGCAGGTCGGCCAGTTGGGTTTCGGCCTTCTCAGCCCGTTGCTTCCAACCGGCCAACTCCTTGCTCAGGGTTGCGGCTTCGTTTTGGGCGGTAGTCCTGGCTTTGTCGGCCTGTGCGTGGGCCTTCTGGCTGCTTTCGGCCTGCTGGCGCAAAGTGGTCAGTTCGCCCTCGGCCCGTTCGGCCCGGCTCTGCCAGTGGGTTATCTGTTCGCTCAGGCTGTGCTCTCGCTCCTGGCCCGCGCTGCGCTCGGTCTCGCTGCGCTGGTAGCGCTGGGTCAGGCCAGCCAACTCCTTCTCGGCCCGCTCGGCCCGGACGCGCCAATCGGCCAACTCCCGGCGGGTGGCTTCTTCGGCTGCGGCCCGTTTCTTCTCCTCCTGGCGCAGGCTGCGGGCGCAATCCACACAGACTTCGTACTCCTCGTCGAAGTGGCGCAGGCAGAGATCCGCCCGCCCGCATTCGCCCTGGCAGTCGAAGCTCTCTTGCTCCGGGTTGCGCCGTCCGCAGCGGGGGCATTTGAGCAGTTGGGGCGGAGTGCTGGCAGGCGTCGCCGCGCCCAGGCCGTAGAGGTGCTGGTGCAGGGTGGCGCTGGCCTGGGGGCTGCGGATGCGCAGGCTGTCGCCGGGCACATTGGCGGGGGGCTGGGCGCTGGTGGCCGCGCCGCATTCGTCGCAGAAAGCCTTTTCTTTTTCGCCGTGTCCGTTGGGGCAATAGGGCATAGGGGTCGTGACCTCCGTAGTGCGTGGTAAGTATTTCGTATTTCGTATTGCATAAGGTGGCGGAGCCACGAGAGTTGCGGACACTCCAGGCCAGTGAGCGTCGGTTGAGTAGCCCGGAGTCTTCGGAGGGCGTATCGAAACCAAAGCGAGCGGGTCAACGAGACGGTTCTTCCTACCCATTCTTATGGGTCACCCGCTTTGGTTTCGATACGGCGGCAAACAGCAGCCGCCTACTCAACCGGCGCTAGTCTTGGGTGAGTACGAACGTGAAACGTGAGATCACCCGACCTTTCTCACGTTTCACGCCTCCCGTTTCAGATTGCCACCGCATCCCAACGCTTGAGTAAACTCTGCACTTCCAGCGCGGCCTGTTCCAGTTCGGTCAGGCGGGCGTCGATGGCGGCCGGGTCGTTCTGCTGGGCGTACCAGTGGACGGCCTGGGCCAGCTCGCTGCAGCGGTGAATCTCCTCGTGCAGGGCGGTGCGCTGGCGGGCCAGTTCGTCATCCTCTTGCCCGTCGGCGTAGTGCTGGGCCGCGGCCTGCTGCATAGCCTCAATGCGGGGCGGGAAGTCGGCCACCCGTGCGTGGGTCCGCTGGATGCGGGCGTAGAGGAGGCGATCCTTTAGCTCCCGGAAGACCAACTGGCGGGCCTCGTCCAGATAGTCCACCACCACCTGGGCCTCGGCAGAGAGATCGGCCTGGGTGCGGCTGTGCCGGCGCGCCCGCTCTTCCGGGCTGATGCGGGGGGTCTGCAGGTAGACCCCGGCTACTTTGCGCATGGCGCTGCGCACCTCCTGTTGGGACTGTTCCAGATTGCGCAGCCAGTCGAAGCGGATGGCGATGACCGCGCCCAACAGCCCCACCCCGGCCCCGCCCATACGCAGCCAGGGGTAGAGGTCGGGCAACCACAGAGCCACGGCCGCGGCGGCCAGGCCCAGCATTGCGCCCAGAAGAATCAGCATATGGCCCACTTCCAGACGGCTGGTCTCCTCGTCGGCGTGGTTCAGATCCACCTTTTCCAGCAGACGGCGGGCGGCCTTGCGGGCCTCCCAGCGTAGTATCTGATCGAGCATCCAGGCCACAAAGAGGCCGATGAGCGCCGTGCCCCCCACAATGCCAACCGTGTGGGCCCGCTGTTCCGCCGTAGCCAGCATCCCCGGCTCGAAGATGGCGATAGCGGCCAAGACCAGCGCGGCCAGGGCCGTGGCGATGAGGATGAAATGGCTCAGGTGGTGCAGAACGTGCCAGCGCCCCGCGTGGGCCGAGCGCTCCAACTCCGCGTCCAACTTGACCAGCGCCGGGGTGGGCGCGAGGTCGGGCAGGCGCTCTTCCTCCCGCTGTTGCAACACCTCCACCACGCCCGGCGCGTCGTCCTCGTCCAGGGTCTCCTGCACAATCTCGTCCAGAGTCTCTGGGGAGAGGATGGCCTGGTGTTCGTCCAGCCACTCGCGCAGGCGATAGGTGAGGACTTCGGCGTTGTCCATGCGGTGGATGGCGCTTTGCAGACGGGCGTCTTCCAGCATCCGGGCCAGGGTCTCCCGCTCGATCTGGGCAGCCACCAGATCGGCGTCGGTCTGGAAGCGCAGGTGCTGGTAGTCCAGTTGGCGGGCGATGGCGAGACCGTAGCTGGTCAATTCGTCCCGCAACAGACGGCTGATCTGACCGCCGATGAGCCGCCGAATCTCCGGGTCTGTGCGCAATTCTTCCAGCCCGTGGCGCTGCACCAATTCCTGGGCCGCGTCGGCCGCGGCCGCGCTGATGGAGGCGTCGGGGCCGGGGATGTCGTCTTCGGCCTGGTATTGCAGCCAGCGCCGCCAGAGGAGCGCGGGATCGGCGATCTCCACCACCAGTTTCCAGCTCAGATTGACCGCTTTACCCTCGGCTGTATAGAGTTCGGTGATCCAGACAAAGAGGCTGCGGGGCTGGGTGGAAAAGGTGTAGAGTTCGGGCTGGGGCTGGAAGATGCGGCGCGTGCGCTGGCGGCCAGGGGGCAGCACGCCTTCGGGCTGATCCTCGCGCACCAGCAGGCTATTGTGGGCGGCGGGGATTTCGGCCCAGCGTCTGTCGGGCAGGCTGCGCCGGGCAATGGGTTCAATGGATTGGGCGGTCATCGACTCCTCCTGAGAAACGGAAGAACACGGATTGGCACGGATGAGAAGGATGTACACGGATTTCAAGAGGAACACAGATTACGCAGAAACCGCAGATTTTCGCAGAGCTTATCCGTGCAAATCTGTGTATCCGTGTCAATCCGTGTCCCTATTTTCATATCAATTACCCTGCTTGGCGGGTGCGGCGGAAGGTCTCGTATTTGCGTAGCTGGTCGGGCGTCACCGACGGGCGGCGCTCGGCCAGGACGGCCTGGAAGTCGCTCAATTCGACAGAGCGCACCCAATTCATCTCCACCGCGTCCAGAAAGGCGCGCTCGCTGGCTTTGGTGCAGAGATAGGCGATGTCCGCGCCGCTGAAGCCTTCGGTCAATTCGGCCAGGGCGTCCAGATGCAGACCGGCGGCCAGGGGACGATCTGCTAGGTTCAGTTCCAGAAGGCGCATACGGGCCGGATAGTCGGGCAATCCCACATAAATTAGCTCGTCGAAGCGGCCAGGACGCAGGGCCGCGGGGTCGATGGCCCAGGGTTCGTTGGTAGCTCCCATCAGCAGCACCGCGTTCTCGCTCTCGCCGCCGATGCTCTGGGTCTGGGAGAGAAATTCGGCTACGACTCGGGGCATGACACTGGAGCCGGTGCTGCTGCGTTTGGGCACCAGTGCCTCTACTTCGTCCAGAAAGATGACGGAACGGCTCTCTTTGCGGGCCGCGGCAAAGAGCGCCGCGATGTTCTGCTCGGCCTTGCCAAACCACTGGCTCATCAGATCGCTGGAGCGGGCCACAAAGAAGGCGGCATCCAGTTCCCCAGCCACGGCCCGGGCAATGTAGGTTTTGCCTGTGCCCGGCGGGCCATAGAGGAGCAGCCCACCGCCGGGACGGATGCCAAAACGCCGGGCCTCCTCCGGGTGGGTAAAGGGGTGGATGAGTTTGACGAAAATCTGCTCCTTTACGTCGTCCAGCCCGGCTACGTCGTCAAAACGCACGCTGGGACGCTCGGCCAGCAGCCAGGGGGGGGCTTCGGCGTCTGGCTCGGCGCGCACCCGTCCCGCTGGCTTCTCGGCCTGCTGGGCCAGGAGTTCGCCGATCTCTTTGGCCTTGTCCAAGACCCGCTGGCCCTGGGCGTAGCGTTCCCGGCGCACAGCCGCGGAGGCGCTGGAACGGGCCTCGGCGTGCAGCAGACGGGCGGCTTCCAGATAGTGCTTGCGGGCTTCGTCCAGTTTGCCCGCATTCTGGGCGGCCAAGCCCTGCTGTAGACGCTGTCCTGAGCTTGTCGAAGGATGGCGTGAGGAGGAAGATGTGGTGTCGGTCATTGGTTTGAATTCCTATTTGTGTATACAAATGGAAATAGATGGTAAATATGGTAAAAATACTATAACATGGAAATCTTCGGTTGTCCAGAGTCAGATTTGGAAATAGATAAGGCAAAATGGAACGCGGATGAGGCGGAAAAGACGGAGTTTCGCTGATTTTCATCAGGCAACAGGACGGGCTGACACCGATACCGATGAAAATCAGAACACAGATTTCGCAGAGGGCGCAGATTTTCGCAGATTCTTATCCGCACCTATCCATCCTTTCCGCGTCATCCGCGTTCTATCAAACATCCGTACTTAATCCCTCCCATCCTTCCCAATCTGTGTTCTTCTTCTATCGCTGCAACTGGGGCAGAAAGAGCGGGTAGCCGTTCTGCGCATCCACCACCACAGGCCGGGCGTTGAGGCCGTCCCGATCCTGGGCGTAGACGACGATGCGGTAGAGACCGGCTTCATCGAAACCCGCATAGGTGGCCCGATAGATGCCGTTGCCCTGGTGGGCGAGGAGAAGCGACGAGTCCGGTTCTGGGATCAGCTCTGCGCCTGGCTCTGGCGGCGCGTAGGAGGGCGGATAGACGACGGCCCAGACGCTCTGTATCTGCTTGAAGGGGGGCAGGCGCACCTCCGCTTCGATGACACCCCGGCGGTTGGTGATCTGTTGCGGGCCTGTGGCTGTGTAGATGAGGGGCGGCCAGCGGTCGTCGAAGGAGCCGGGGTTTTGGAAGCCTCGCTGCCGGGCGATGAGCATATCTTCCAGTTCGTTGGGTATGCCATTGCCGTTGGCGTCCAGCCAGGGGTCCTGGATGCTGCGGATGCCTTTTACACTCAACTGGGCCTCTACAAAACTTTGGAAGACATCTTTGTTCTGCCAGAGGCCGACCAGAAATCGGTCAGAAAAATCTGCGCCGTTTTGGGAGGCATAGGCGGCGTTGTTCGCGCTGGTGGAGGTGATGACGAGGCGGCCGGCTTTGCTGATACTGTCGCCGCCTTCGATGAAGCTGCCAGCGTAACAGGCTTCGATGACGACATTGATCTTTACGCCGGGAACTGCGCTCTCCAATTGGCTGAGCCAGCCGCGCAGCAGAGTGGGTGTCAGCACTTCTCCGTAGGGGTTGTCCAAAAAGAAGGCGTCCCGGTCGCCGTGATCCATCAGGTAGAGGGTCAAGGCTCGGTCTGGCCCTACCTTTGACACGGCCCAATTGGTGATGGCCGAACGCAGATTGGTGACGGTGGCAGAGGCGTCCCAGCCCGTGACCGATGTGTCCGCCGAAATGTAGTAGATGTCGTCATCGGTATAGTTTTTGGCGAGGAAGAGTTCGTAGACGTCGCCGGTCACCCGGTTGATGTTGGATTGCAGGCTATCGTTTGTACGATAGCGCCCGCCCACAATAATTAGCGCCCCGGTCTTGTCCTCTACCAGAGAGCGGGCGCTCAGGCTGTAGCGGACGTGGCTGCCGCCGATTCCAGCGTCGTTGTTGGTGAGGCGGATATAGACTGGGCCGGTGGTCAAAGCATCGAATTCCAGGGTCGCATCCCGAGCAAAGGGTTCGTTCCAGGGGGTACCGAAAGGTTCATCGCATTCGGCATAGGGTTCCAGCACCACATCGGCGGGGGAGCCGTCGGGCACGTAGGCGTCGATGCGGTAGCGCTGGCCTTCGATGACGTCCACTTTGGCCCAGTCAACGTCGGCTGCTTTGTGGAAGGTGTGCTCCTGGGGCAGCGCGGCGAGGGGGATGTGCTGGGCTTGGGCACAGGTGTTGTCGGGTTCGTAGGGGTCATATCCATTAGTGTCGGATAGCCTGGTCGGTGTCGGCGTTGATGTAGGCGTGTGGGTAGGCGTCTGGGTGAATGTCGGCGTATGGGTTGGGGTGTAGGTCGGTGTATGGGTAACGTTCAGAATGACGCCGCCAAACCCGCTGATGAGGGTGTAATCCCCGCTGCTGCTGCGCCCGCCTGAAGTGTCGCCCAGAACGATCTGGGCTCGATAGTCGCCGCCCGCGCTGGGGCCGCCGCTGCCAAAGGTGAAGCCGAGAAGTCGGAAGCCACCCTCCTCGGCTGCCGCGCCCTGCCAGAGAAAAAGAAGGGCCACTGCCCCGGCGATCAATAGCGTTGTCAAAGCATTGCCCTTGTTCATGGGCTGTCCCCCTTCTCCCCCACTTCCTCCAGCCGCACATCCGCGTAGCCCTGTCGCGGCGCGCTCAACCGCCAGGCAAAGCTGGCGTTGCCATCCCCCTCCCGCGCTTTGACCAGAAATCCATCGGCCTGAATCTCGGCCACATACAGGACAGCGTCAGCGTAGGGGGTCAGGTGGATGATGTAGGGCTGTTCAATGGCGGCCACAAAGACGGGGTCCAGCGCCACCCGTACTTCGCCGTCGTTCAGTGTGGCAATGCCCTCGTCGCTGAAACGCACATCTGCTGCCTCGGACGCGTAGAACTTGCGCTGACCGTATGCGCCCAGATCGACGGTGGCGGCTTTGGTGCCCGTGGCGGTGAAATCGCCGTAGACCTTCAATTGTTCGTTGACAGGGGCGATACCGCCAACACCCGTGTGGCCCGTAACCGGGTCAAAGTCCAGGACATTCCAGACGGTCTGATCCGTCGCTGTGCTGTACAGCCCAATTTCTGGATGACCGTCTACGTCTACGTGAAAGATAAGCCGACTCTTGGGATGCAATAATTGGAGCAAACTCGTATTGGACGCAAAGGAGGTGGTGATGGCGGCCTGTCCGTGTACCATAAAATTGAACTCGTCGGGACGCGCATCGCCGTTGATCGCCACATTGCCGGTGCCGGTGTCGATGTCCAGCACATTCCAGCGGGTGATATTCTTCGCTACGTCGTAGATGCCCATTTCCGGGTGGCCGCTGGGGTCTATGGCGAAGCGCCAGTGAACTTTGGGATGATCCAGACCCAACAGTGTGCCGTCCGCGTCGCTCTTGCGCTGGATGGTCAGTTGCCCCTCCTTGTCCAGATTGCCGACTCGTCGCCACTGCTGGGTAGCTGCATCCAAATATAAGAACGACAGACTGTCCCCGGTTTCGGTACGGATGGGGATTTGCCATTTATTGCCATTCGTCCCATTTTCCAGTTCCAGCAGACCGCCGTTGTATTGATCGGCTTGGCGAGTGCTGCGTAACAGGCCATTCTGGGCGGTTAGGTCGCCGCCGGCTATTATGTGGCTTCTGGCCCAGAACAGCCCATCCCGGCTTAGAATTGCCCGGTCGTACCATTTATCCCCGGCCGCGTCGTAGAAGGCGAAGCTGAGCTGATCCTCTGGGGTGCCGCGAATCACCAATTGCCAAGTGTCATTGCTGGTAGTGTTGACTAATTCCAGGTATCCACCGTCATCGCTTACACCGCCAGGTATGGCGCTGCGCAGACCGCCACCGGAGGTGAATGTGCCCGACGCTGCCCAGGCATCTTCGGCGACTTTGGCCTGTTGGGCATAGGCTGCGGAAAGGGCATTTTCGGCCAACCGGGCGCGCAGGGCATAGGGTGTTGCCTGAATGGGTTGCCGCGGCGATAGTGCAACAAAGCTGCCAGAACTTGACGGACAACGCACTTCGATTTGCAGCCAGCGGGAATTGCCGTCCCAAACGTCGCCGAAATCGGCGTTGGTGTTGAAGATGCCATCAGTTACGGTCAGCGTTTGGGTGAGCAGCGCGCCCACACGCTCACCCCCCTGGGATGCGTTGTAGAGGGCAAAGCGCAGATCGCAGGGGCCGTTGACCGCGCCCTGACTGTTACGCAGGCTGCCCTGAATGGGAATCGTCGTAGCAATCGCTTCTGCAGTAGCCAGCCCCAGGGCGTCTGCTCCGCTCTGGGCAGGCTGATAGGAGAACAGCAGAAACGGGAGAATCAATAACAGCCAACCAGCGCTTCGCGCGTTCATAGAGTCCCCTCCTAGCGCAATAGAATCAGGGCCTGAACCACTCCCTCTCCGACTTCATTCGCTTCCAGCGCCTTGGCGATCACCACCCCCGGCGGCGTCGCTTCCGCGCTTAAACTTCGCCAGGCCACCGCGTAGCCCGCAGTCGCCGACGATACCAGCAGATCGCCGGGCTGGACAGAGCCTGTGACTTTGACCCATTCAACGCCAGCAATCAACGGTTTGCCGCTCCCATTGGCAACAGCCACCACCAGGGGCGAGGCATTCTCGACACAGTGTTCAAGCGCCTTCGCATCTGTACTCCAGCAGAGTACATCCCCTTCGGCAAAGCGTTCGAGCGTGGCAGAGTGCAATTCCTGGCTGGTTTGCAAATTCGCTTCTACCAGTCCGCCGGTCTGCAAATTGGGAATCGAGACCAGCCCCGATGCTTCAACAATCAGCGCAGCGGGATGGTCAGGCGTTGCCTGCCCACGGGCCAGAAGAATACGCGCGCCATCGTGGGCGCGCAGGACAATATCGCCTTCTTGCGCATCAGTCGACCAGGCCCCCGAAACATTGGCATAACCCAACGCTGCGGAACGATTCAGCCAGAGGATGCCCCCGGGCTGGTTGTGATCGGTGAAGGTGAGATTATCACCTGTCAGATGGAGATTCCGCCCAACAACAGTTTTTGTACTGGTCAATACGCCATCGACACGCAGACTGCTGTGAACATCCACTCCACCGGCAAAGTCCCCCTCAAAATTCAGGACCAGTCGATCTTCCGGTGCGTGAACCAGCGCCCGCCCACCGTCGCCGCGGTCTGCGCCCGCGTTCATATATAGATCCCAACCCATCAGACGAAGCGTCTTACCCTCCACTGTTAAGTCGCCGGTGATGGTTGTGCCCCCGCCTATACGCACACCACCGGCAAAGTCGTTGGAATGATTGATGGTGAGTGTATTGCCGAAGTCGTGAACCAGCACCCGCCCCCCTGCGCCCCGTTCGTAGAAAGGGTCAGCATTGAGATAAATATCAGTCGCCCGTACGGAAATTCCGGTAAAATCATCAGTGCCGCCAAAAATTCCGGTCTTGCTGACCCACAGGTTGCTCTGTACGGTAAAGTCACCTAAACTTTGGCGCGCGTCCGCGGCGTAGAGGGCATAGGGCGCTGGGCTGACCGCCTGACGTGGCGTGAGAGTGGCAAAAGCCCCCTGCCCCGCAGGGCAGCGCACGGCTGTCTCCAGCCAGCGGCTGTCTCCGGTGAACGCGCCCGGGCCAAAGTCCACCTGCACGGAGAAAAGGCCACTCTGCACGGCAACGCCATCCAGCGCCAGCGTACCCGCCACAGCCCCACCCCCGCTGGCCTGGCCGAAGAGGGTGAGGCGCAGATCGCAGCTACCCGTCACCGGGCCCAGGCTGTTGGACAGGCTGCCCTGATAGGCAAAGGCGGTCGAAATGGCGTTGGCCGCGGTCGATGGGCGTAGCCCAACCGCCCCCAGCAGTACCCGCTGCCCGGTCAGAAAAATCAGCAGCAGCATTGTAAACATCCCAAACCATAGAATCTGTTTACGCATTGCGTCTCTCCTCTTTCTATCGTCTTCCTATCAGTGCTGGCAGAGGGGTAATAATGAATGGTGAATGGTGAATAGCGAATGGTGAATGGCAAATGATCCCGTCCTGTCATCCATCGACAAGCTTGGGACACCACCTGCCACCTGCCACCTGCCACCTGCCACCTGCCACCTGCCACCCTCTACCGCTTCACCCCCGGCAGATAGAGCGAATGAACCGTCAAGTCCAGATGGAAGAAACTCCCCTTGTCCATCACCAGCGTCACATTGCCCGCGCCGTCCACCACCTGGGCGAACCAATCCACAGTTCCCCGGGCCGGGAGCAGCCCCGTCCATTTGTCCATAGACCGGTCATAGACCAGCTCCAGCGGACGCCATTGGCCGCCGCCGTCGGTCCAGAGAACGATGACCCGATCCACGCCGGAGGGGTCCCTGGCCTCCAATTTGATGCGGGGACCGGCCGTGGATGCGCTGGCGTGCTGCACCTCTGGTCCGGCCGTATCTTCCGAGCCGGAGAAGGTCAGCTCAAAATCGAAGCTGGTGTAGAGACGCTGGCGGCTTGTCGATGGGTCGAATTGTCCCCAGTGGACGGCAAAGCGTTCACCAGCAGCGTCGATCTGGACGGGTACAATACCCTCCCAGCTACCGGCCATTTCGGCTGGCGATTCTTGAATCTGGCGAGCCTTCACCCCATCCGCACCGCCGCTGACGGTAGTATAAATGGGCTTGAACCCTACCGTATCACTGTAGCTTCCTCCCAGCCATAAGGCATCTCTGACCGGTCCATAGAAGCCCAGAGGCGTCTCGCGCAGATCCAGATAGAACAGGGGTTGGCTGGCCCGCTCTGGTGACCAATAGGCGTGACCGTCCAATTCATAGAAATTGCCTTTTTCACCTTGCGATTGAATCTGCCAGTGATAACCGTCGGTCAAAGAGAGTTTCAGTTGTGAAGATGTGTACGTGCCGCTTCGCCGATTTACACCTGTCAGCGGTTTCACACTGGGGAATTCATTGACGCCAGAAGAAAGTCCGGTCAATCGATACATGGGTATTCCATACAGGATCGCGTTGTGGAGAACTTTAATGTCTAGATAGGGATCGAGTGGATTCTCACTATGCAGGGCCTCTTGCCAGTAATGATATTTACTCAGTCTCCAAGCATCACCGACTGTCCGGCGTGTGCCAGCAAACGTCTGTGTGATCATACGTTGCAATAAGCGATCAGCCAGCGCAACCTGGTTATCATTGGAATAGGGCGTGTATCCGGTAAACCCCAATATCAACGCTCCCTGTCGAGCATAGGCTTCTGCTATGTCGAGTGGAAAGGGGTCTGGAGAAGTCACATTCAGCCCGTTGTGCGCAGCCGCCGAAACAACGACGGCGCGCTGCAACGCATTACCTCCTGGGGCAATGTCAATCCCATAGACACAACTTCCGTCTGCGGTTTGAATACACCAGTGCAGCCCTGGCAGGTACAGAAAATGGAAACCGTGAGTGGGCTGAACAGAGAATTGTTGGGCGAGCAACTGGCTTTTTCCCCAGCCTTCTCCTACCAGCGAACAGTCGGCACCGCGGAGCGAGTCAAAAATGGCGCATGTCTCTCTGGCGCTCAAAAGCCGTTCCCCAAAACCTGCGACTGTGACACTTGCCAGATTCAAATCATCCTCTTGCAGAAAGAGGTCAATTGTGGCCCCGATGTCGGTGGGGTTTTCGATCAGACGTCCAATTGATAAGTCTGGCAGATAGAAAGGTACAGATCGCAGAAATTGCAGGGAGCGCGTCGCGTAAAAATCATCGGTCAGCGAATACTTTTGGCGAAGAGCCTGCCCTATTGCACTCTGTTCGGATACGTCTCGGTAGTTAGATTCCAACAGCGCTGGATCCTTCGGGAGTACATCCTGTACCCGGCGCGAGGGGATCACGCGATCGTCACCCACCAGTACCAGATAATTAATGGTGGGGTGTCGGTCAATTTCGTCCCAGATAGAGCTGCGGATGGCGTCGGCTACCCGGTTGGCAGCCTCTACATTCTGGATGTTTGCATCCCAAGCAGCATAGGCCGTTTGCACCCCCGGCGTGCGGTTGAGATCAATGACCAAGCCGGGAGCCAGTGTATAGGCGGCCAAGGCCCGCAACTTCTGCACCATCGCCTCCGTCTCTGCTTCGCCAAAGTAACGGGCCATACGCTCCCGGTTGTAGAGAATCAGCGTCTGGGGCGCGCTGGTAGGCGTGGGCGAGGGGGTAGGCGTGACTGTCGGCGTGGGTGTGCTGGTGGGCGTGGGTGTGGGCGTGATGGGAATGGGTGTAGGCGTCTCGGTGGTGCGGGCCGCCGAAAGGCTATACTCTGTCCCCAGCCCCGCGGCCTGGCCGCCAAAGGCGCGCAGACGCAGATAGTAGTTGCCGATCTGGGCAAAGCGCCAAAGGATGCGGGAGGAGAGACCGGGCTGGTAGTCGTCGTTGCTGAAGAGGAGGGTGCGGCGATCCACATCGTACAGGTCGATGATAGGGTCTGCGTCATCCCCCATTGCCGCAGCCCGCAGATCGTAGACCCCAGGCAGAGAAATGGGTAGCTGTACCCAATCCGCCTCTCCGCCAGGACAGAAGTTGTGAGTCTGCGCCTTGCCACCC
Organism: Caldilineaceae bacterium; assembly: GCA_023384455.1. Taxonomy (GTDB): domain Bacteria; phylum Chloroflexota; class Anaerolineae; order Caldilineales; family Caldilineaceae; genus JACQGT01. Next base: position 27,414 of record JAHDWH010000014.1, read on the forward strand.
ACCTCCAATTTCTGCTCCTCGCCCAACTGGTTGTCCGGCTCATAGGCATCGCTGGTACACGCCGGCGCGCCGACGCCCACCCGCAGGGAGTAGAGAGCCAGGGGACCGCCCGCTTCGGGGTGGTAGTGGCGTACCCGCAGATAGTAGCGTCCTACGCTCAGATTTGCCTGCCAGATGCGCGAGCCTTTGCCGCTGCCGCTGTCGTCGTCGCAGGCAAGGGGCAGGGCCGATCCATTGCCCCGCAGGTCTGGGTAGAGGCAGAGATAGGTATCGGTCGAGGGGTCCAGATTGTAGGTTTCCACGGCATAGGGGCCGCCGGTAGCGGCAAAGTAGAACCAGTCCTGATCCCCGGGTCTATCCACGGCGTAGGTGTAGGAAAGACCGTTGGAGGCCAGGGAGCCGGCCTCATCCGGTCGATCGTTTGGCTCTTCGGGGCCGCTGACCGACCCGGATTGGGTCAGGGCCAGATCGTAGCCGCTTTGCAGCCCAGGCTGGCCGCCATTCCCGTTGCTTATCTTTACCCAGAGAGGAGCGCTGGAGGCGGCGTCCCAGGTCAGGCTGCCCCGGGGCGAGGAGGTGAGCAACGGCTCGCCGCTGCAGCTATTGTAGAGTTGAAGAAGAGGCTGGCTTTTGGCCTCCCAGTTGGCCGTGGAGAGGCTGTAGCTATGCCCCCCCACCGCGGGGATGCGCAGCCAATCCTCGTCGCCCGCCTCGCAAAAGCTGTGGCGCTGGGTAGGGCCATTGGCCCCCATCTCCCGGGCCGACGGGCAGAGATTGTCGGGTTCGTAGATGTCGGCGCTGCAACGGGCTGTAACCGAGAGGCGATAGCCCGTATCCCCCACCGGGTGGGTGTCGCTGTAGTGGCGGATCTGCAGATAGACGGGGCCGCTCTCGGCCACGGGATAGTTGACAACCACAAAGGGCGAGAGCGCGGCGTCGGCCTTCTGGCTGGGCGCGCCCTCGCATTTGTCATAGGGCATAACGAGCAGGTCCACCTCGCTGCCCAGATTGTCGGCCACAATCCGGTAATCTACCCCCGCCTGGCCCTGAAAGTAGACCCAATCCACATCCCCGGAGGGGCAGAGGTTGTGGTTGTAGGTACTCCCGTCAGTGGCAGCCAGAGACGCGGCGCTGCACGCGTTGTCGCCGCCGGCCTCGAAGGCGTCCACCACACAGCCGGGAGTCTGGCCTACCTGAAAGCTCCACCCCCGCAGATTGTTGGTCTCGTCGCATTCGGGGGTCACTTCGTTGGCCTTGTCCACCCAGACATAGATAGTATGCAGGCCCGGCTGGTTGAAGAAGTAGCGCCCGCCTTCGGTCCACGATCCGCTCTTGCCTGGCAACAGCCCCAGCAGCCGGGTATGTTTGGTGGCCGGTGTATCGACGGTGGGGGGCTGGGTAGCCGGGTCGATGTACCAGTGGATAGTGAAGCCGCCCGTGGTGCTATCCCCATTGTTGGTGGCGCTGAAGGTGGCGTCAAAAATCTGCCCCACATCCAGAGTGTCGTCGCTCAATGCCAGCCCAGGGACGAGATCCGGACAGCTATTGATTTCGGCATGGATTGGCCCAAGCTGTGCTGCAGACAGAGTACTCAAGCTGAAAGTGAGGCTGACAAGGATTAACAATCTGAAGATGGGTAAACGTGCTGACATCGAATCCTCCAATCGCAACAAACAGTTCGGCAATGGACATCACTTACTATCTGGCGGCGGCGGTGGGGGTGTAGAGGGAGCGCCGCTTCCGGGCGTATTTGTAGGGGGTGGTTGCGTCCCGCCACCGCTGCCTCCATCGGGGGGTCGATCCCCCCAGAAAAACGTCCGTTCTTCGCTCCACGGGCTGACTAATATCGCAGGTTCCTGTCCTGTCTCGGATGGTTCGCAGTTTCGACAAACAGCAACTTTCCAGGGAAATCCCTCTATCCGATAGTCTGGCTCCTTGAGAAAGGACTTCACTGTCCAAGACAGTTCGGCTGTTATCTTTACATCCTTTCCTCTTTTATGGGAGATTACTACCACATAATAGTCGCCTCCGTTTAGAGGTAATCCACTCCAGGAAAGGACGGGCGTAGTAGTCGCGTCAAAACGCTGATTATGCGCCGGGGAAAGCAATTGGGGCGCGCCATACTCACTGCCGCTGGGACGGGGCGTCGGCGTGGCCGGGTTGACCGGGCGCGGGGTGGGTGGCCTGGGTGTAAAGGTCGGCAGGGCCGTCTCTGTCGGCGTGGCGGTCAGGGAGGCCGTCGGCGTCGGCGTGGCCGTGGGCGTATGGGTCGGCGAAGATGTGGCCGTGGCTGTGTGAGTCCCCGTCGGCGTTGACGTGCGCGTCGGTTTTGGCGTCGGCGTCGGCGTGACCGTAGGAATCGGTGAAGGGGTATCGGTGGCTGTCGGTGTATGGGTTGGCAACGGCGAAGGCGTTGCCGTGGCCGTGGGAGTTAGCGTCGGCGTAGATGTTGGCGTGTCAGTCGCCGTCGGTGTTTCTACGACAGGGGTCTGTAGTGTAGGTAGCGGAATAGCATCTGCCGAGGTCGTTTTTCCCATATCTTCGATGAGTGTCGTAACCACAATCGGTCGAACCTCGGCTGTCAGCGTGACGCAATAGGTGGGGGTGTCCTGCACATACCCGTTTTCGCTATACTCAACATTCTGCAGAAGTTTGAGCAACCGTTCCTCGGAAACGTCCCGCAAACGGGTATTGTAGCGGTGAAGCGCGTCGATCTCCGCCCCCTGTTCACTGGCCTCTTTTATCCTCTCCGCAGAAATTCGGTCGGTGAAATTGCATTTCCGTCCTTCGATCCGTTTTGGAGCAAATATCTGGCGATCCGCTGGTGTGGTGTAGACAACTACACTGATACAGACGTCGCCAAGATTTGCTTCTGACGAGTGATATTCAGGATTATTCAGAAGTCGGACCTTCCCAATGGCAGTACTTTTGATCTGATCTTCTGTGACTACAAAGTTTGTGACTACCGTCACACTTCTGATCTCTTCCCCATAGAGAGTACCCACCGCCTGTAGTTTGGCTTCTTGCAGCAGATCTTCCCGCAGATCGTCGAGAGAGCCGGAGTAACCCAGCGGTGAACGGCATCGAGTCACCCCAGTCTGATCTTCAGTGGCGACAGAAATCGACTGGCCGACCGGCTGTGGAACTACGCAGCCAGTCAATAGAAACAATGACAACACAAAAAATGCAACCCTCCGATGCTTCATAACGCCCCCTTCGCCATTTAAGCTATTTGCAAATCTGATTCAGCCGACCGCGAGTGAAAGGATGACGGGAACGATTGGCCCGCAGAGCGAATCGTTCCCATCATCCCCTGTTCGTGGTCATTCCCTCAACGTTGGCGCGATCTCCACCGTCGCCTGCCCGCTGGCCTCGTCGTATTCCTCACTCAGAATGCGTACCCCCACCAGCCAGGCGCTTACCTCTCGGCGGATTTCGTCGCTGGCCACCTGATTGTTCTCCACAATTGTAACCGCGTCGATCTCCTCCCCCGCCAGCCAGACGGCCAGGTTACGCTTGGCGTCCATCTGCGCGGCCAGGAGCGCGGCCTGGCGACGCTGGGCCGGGTTGGTCATGCTCTCCGGCGGGAAGCCGTAGCCCCGGATGGTCAACTGAAAATCCGTTGCCGGGGCAGGAGCATCCGCGGCGTCCTCACAGGGTAGCGGCTTCTTCTCCTCAATCTCCGAACGAATAGCCTTGCGCAAGCGATAATAAACAGGTAGTTGTCGGCCACCACTTTGCAGGAGAATATCCCCTCGCTGCCAGACTTCGCGCCAACTGATGGTATATTCAATCCATTCGCCGGGCTGGGCGGAAAGTTGCCAGCCCAACCCGGTTTCAGCGCTGGTCTCATAACCTGCTCCGTAGACCGCTTGCAGTTCTGCGCCCAGTTCGGGCAGACCGATGCCCCCTTCCAATTCCACACCGATTTCCCAATGAACAGATTCCCCAATGGACAGGGAACGTTGGGTAGTGAGATGGATTGTGCCGCCGCCGCTGCCGCAGTTGTAAACCCGTTGAACGGTTGTATCGATGACTATATCTTCCGGCGGGCCGGATTCTGTGGCGCCGCGCACGACTTGCCAATCAGCCGGTGTACAGGCCAATAGCAGGAAGCAGGCAATAGTAAGGCTGAAGTTTCGGAAAAACATATCTTTTCTCCTTTGTCATGTCAACCAGATGGACAGATGCTTTCACTTATCTTGGTAGCGTTATAGCCTGTGACCTATACCAGAGAGCATCGTTAGGCATTATTGCTCTGCCAAGACGATTTTGCTCCCATCTGTAGTTGTTACTGTACGAGGCGCGATTTCGACATTGAACAACGTCCCCAAATTCTCAATGTCCAAAACATAAGTCCCCGCGGTTAGGTCCCAGGCAAGCACACCCGTATTCCCTGTCCTACCCTCTATAAATCGCTTCCCCTTGATTGGATTCCCGGCTACATCTGTGTCCTGATAGTAGATGCCAACCCAGCGATTGGTGAGGGCATTCTTGTTCCTATCCTGTAGAGCGACGACCAGTTGTCCAAGAGATAGAACGACTGAAGTGTCTTGCCCGGCAGTGATAGTATGACCGAGTTCTTTTCCCCACAGATTGCCTCGCACATCGCCGATTTCCAGCGCATACTCCCCCTCGGTCAGGTCCCAAGAGACTATGCCTGCATTGTTGGTTCTGCCTTCCAAAATCCGCTTATCCTTTACTGGCTTCTTCTCAATGTCAAGCTTCTCCCGATATACACCAACCCATCGACCAGCGACCGGTTTCCCATAGGCATCTTTGACACCCACATTCAGTCTTCCCAGTGTGACAAGAATCGTTGTTGCTTTTCCGCTGTATAGGGCGTGATCCAGTTCGCTTCCCCAGAGATAGCCAGACAGATCGCCAACTTCCACTGCATAAATGCCAGGCATGAGGTCATATGTCACCAACCCAGCATTGTTGGTACGCTTCTCCGCTATGCGCCGATCCTTTATAGGATTGTTGCTGATGTCCATACTCTGAAGATAGATGCCTGTCCATCGACCGGAAACCCCTTTCGTATCTACGTCGCGTACACCGATCTGCAAGCGGCTTAGGGTTAGAGAGAGGACTGTCGTTTTCAGAGCACTGACTGTGTAGTTGAATTGTTCTGTCCACGGATAGCCAGTTATATCGCCAAGAACCAGTGAGTATGTGCCTGGGTCCAATTCAATAAGACGTGAGCCAGCATCGGTAGTGCGCACCTCAGTAATACGTTTCCCCCGTACTGGGTTTCCACTCACATCTTTCCCCTGATTATAGACGCCAATGTAAGAATCACGTTTGGGCGTGCCATCTGCATAGCGAATTTCAACCCGTATCCCGCTGACAGTCGATTCTTCGCTTGAGATCGTGATCCCAGATAGCGCCCCAGCAGAAAGGTCCAGGTCAGACGCTTCTCCAGAGTCCCCATCAGCAGCGGTTGTATTTGCAGAAGTACCAGTTATCTGGGTGGTGACGCCCCCGCCCTCACGACCTGTCTGATCAGGGGAAGCGATTTTAGTATCGTCATTGAGCGGCGTTAGAAATGCCAACACTTCGACGGGCACAAGCATTCCTTCCGCTGTAACACAGTAGGTTTCTGTCTCGGCCACAAAACCACTGTCCAGATACTTCACCCGCTGGACCAGGCGTATCATACTGTCTCGATCTGTGTCCTTGAATTTGCTGTTGTAGTCGATCAACGCTTGGACGAGAACCTCCGACCGGGCAAATTCTTTGATTTCGCTGGTGGTTAGCTTGGGGTCGGTGACGCAGTGGCGTTTGTTGATCGCCACCGCCTCGAACTGTTCCCGGTCCTCGTCGGTCACATAGGCCACAATCGTCACGCAGACCTGGGCCAGATCGTTGCCGTTGCGATATTCCGGGTCCCCCTCCACCCGCACAAAGCCCATGGACGAGGTGCGAATCTGGTCGTTGGTGACGACGAAGTTCTCCACCGCCGTCGACGCGGTGATGAACTCGCCGAACAACTCGTTGACCGCCAGCCGTTTGGCCTGGGCCAGCAGATCAGTCTTGAGATCGTCGATAGTGGCGTAGCCCAGGGCGTAGGTGCAGGCGGTCTTGACCACCCGGTCCGCGGCCAGGGGGCGGGTCGGCGCGCTGGCAGAAACAGGCCCCGGCAGGAGGGACGCGAGCAGAATGGCGATGAGAAGAAGTATGCGTTTCATTGGTGGACCTTTCTTGGGATGGTATTGGCGATTTCAATCCAGTGTCACTATAATTAGTAATTGTCCGTAAACAACTTGGGTGCGCTGATTCCGGGAATCGGCCACACAAACTCTCGAATTCCCCTGTAGGTCTGGCCGATTCCCGGAATCGTGCCGACGAAACCACTACGCTATAACGGTCAGTTACCTAGAGCGAATGCAGTCCGAACGAATACGTGTCTGGTGCAAAGGAGTTGGCGATGTTGAATGGTATTCAGTTTCTCATTGATGAGCGGGGCGAAAAGACCGCCGTCCAAATCAACCTCAAACAGTACGGAAACCTGTGGGAAGATTTCTATGACATCTTACTGGCCCAGGCCCGTGCGGATGAGCCGCGTGAAACGCTGGAAGAGGTCCGACGGCGCTTGATGGAACAGGGAAAATTAGATGGATAGCTATACAGTCACCTTTGCCAGATCGGCTCGCAAAGAACTGGAAAACCTGCCAGCTCGGGAGGTAAACCGTATTTTCTCCAAGATCGAGAGCCTTTCCCATCTTCCCCGACCCCAGGGCTGTATAAAGTTGACCGGAGAAAGCGGACTTTGGCGTATTCGGGTTGGCGTCTACCGAGTCGTCTACGCCATTGACGACGACGCCTTGAGTATTGATATCGTCGCCGTCCGTCACCGTCGGGATGTTTATCGCTGATCGTTGCCTCGCTGAATCCAGCCATTTGCACCCTCCTTCCATTTGCTGTCAACCAGCCATCGGACTGTCAGTCCGATGCACAAAAAAACGATCCGCGCCCGTAGGTCGGAATGAGAAGAACCCAGAGAGCCAGCGGTGTTCTGAGCCTGTCGAAGGAAGGCCAGAGATTTCAGCGACCAGAGGGCTGGGAGAGAACGCCCACTCCCACCACCCGAATGCCATAGTAATCATTCGAGAAGTCTGGGGGTAATCCGTCGCGGTTGGCACAACGAACCCATGTGCTGTCATAATAAAACGAACCACCGCGTACAATGCGTACACCGGTATTCTCAGGTCCCGTGGGATTGCTCTCCGGCGACTGGCTATAGTAGTCCCCTCCATACCAGTCTGCGATCCAGTTCCACACATTGCCCGCCATATCCAACGCTCCGTAGGGCGATGCGCCGGCCGGGTAGCTACCCACGGCTTTTGTCTCGCCCACACCGCTGCCGCTAAAGTTGAGCAGTTTGGCCGTCGGCTCCGCGTCACCCCAGGGATAGGTGCGCAGGTCGTCGCCCCGGCAGGCCTTCTCCCATTGGGCCTCTGTAGGGAGCGTGCCACCAACCCACTTGGCGTAAGTGTCGGCCTCGGTCCAGTCTACGAATGTCACCGGGTGATTTGCGTAGCGTACGTCCTTCCAGATTCCATTGTCACCCTGCGGTGCAATACAGACTCCAGCCCGCACACAGCGGCCATACTGGGCATTGGTCACCTCCGTGCGCATGATCCAGAAGGCGTCCAAATAGACTTTGTGTACCGGCTGCTCGTCGGCATCTCCGGCCCCCGAACCCATCGTAAACTCCCCCTCGGGCACGTAAACATAGACCGCATCGTCCACCGGGTTGACCCACAGGTCGTAGATTTGATGGGGCGCGGCCTGGGCTGTGGCCATCACATCCACCATCAGCGTCACAGCCGTGGCCGTGTGGTCCGGCGTGGGTGTGCTGGTGGGGGTAAAGGTGGGCGTGCGCGAGAGAAAGGCGATACGGGTCGCTTCAAAGGCTACCGCGGTTTGCTGGGGCGCGGTCAGGGTTGCGCCGCCGCGCGGCGTGCGGGTGGGCGTAGGCGTACTTCTCCCTCCCCCAGACTGGGGGAGGGCCGGGGTGGGGGTGAGCGCCACGACGACATCCATCCCTTCCAACAGGGCCAACACCTCCACCGGCGTCACTTCGCCCCGGGCCGTCACGCAGTAACTCTCTGTCCCCGGCGCAAAGCCCGATTCCGTGTAGACCACCCGGCGCAACAGACGCAGAAGGGTCTCCCGTTGCGTGTCGGCCAGACGGCGGTCGTATTCGATCAACGCCTGCACCAGCACCTCCTCCTGGGCGTGCTGACGCAACTGGCCCACGCTCATTGTGGCGTCAGTCACGCAGTTGCGCTTCTCGATGGGCACCGGCACAAATTTGGCCCGGTCGTCGGCAGTGGCGTAGGCGCTGATGGTGACGCAGACATCGCCCAGATTGGGGCCGTGGCTGTACTCGTCCCGGCGCACCCGCACAAAGCCGGCGGAGAGCGCCCGAATCTGGTCGCTGGTCACCGCGAAGTTCTCCACTTCCGTAGACGCAGTGATCAGCTCGCCAAAGAGTTCGTTGATGGCCTGGCGCTTGGCCTGCACCAGCACATCGGCCTTCAACGCGGCCAGCGTCGCGTAGCCAAAGGCCGAGGCGCAGTAGCTCTTTGTCACCTCATCCGGCGCGGCTCTGGGCGTGGGTGTGCGCGTTGCAACCGGCGTATGGGTCGGCGTCGGCACCGGCGTCGCCGACCCCTGCTGGGCCAGAGCCTGGCCGGGCAGGATAAGCAAAAAGGAAAATAGCAACACAAAAATCGTCGGTCTCATAGCCTGGCTCTCCTGAATGTATGGGCGCTGACAACCACAAAATAGAACGCGGATGGGACGGAGCGGGCGGGACAAGAAGTTCGACTTTTCGGAAAAAGTCGAACTTCTATCTATCGCTCACATTCCATTCTTCTACGGCAACTCCGACGGGTCGATAGCCACCCGCACCGTCACCTCGGCCACCCGGGCCGTGTCGTCGTAGGACTGGGCAACGGGTGTCGCGCCCTGCAGATGCCCCTTCACCACCTGGCGGATGACATCGATCTCCACCTGGCCCTGGTTTGTGATTGTCACCCCTTCGATCTCCACCCCATTGATCCAGGCCAGCAGATTGCGTTTGGCGTCCAGTTCCGCGGCCTGTAGCGCAGAGCGTTCCCGCTGGGCCGCGTTGGTGGCCCAACTGGCCGGGAAGCCCACCCCCGAGGCGCTCACCTCCACCTTTTCGCCCGCCGCGCCCGTGGCTCTGGCCGTGGCGGTGGCGGTGGCCGGGGCGGTGGCTGTGGCCGGGGCGGCTGTATTCGTCGGCGTGGCGGTGGGTGGCACAGCCGTGGCTGTGGCGGTCGGCCGCGCGGTGAGCGCTTGCGTCGGGACGACAGCCACGGGCGTCGGCGTCTTTGTGTGCGTGGCCGTCGGCTGGGGGCTGTGGGTGGGCGTTGGGCTGGGCGTGGCCGTCCCTGTCTCTGTGGCTGTGGCGGTCGCTGTCGGCGTGGCGGTCGCTGTTGGCGTGGGCGTCGCTGTGGCCGTGGCCGTCTCAGTCGGCGGAAGCGGTGTCGGCGTCTCGCTGGGCAGGGGCGTGGGCGACGGGGTAGCCGTGGCCGTGGGCGTCAGGGCCAGGCCCGCGGCCCGCAGCCGCTCCTGCACATCCCGATAGGTGGGGTCTGCTTCGTAGACCGCCCGCAGATTCTCGTAGGCCGCCCACCAGTCGCCGATGTTGGCAGCGGCGATGCCCCGTTCGTAGGCCCCGGCTATGGCCTGGCGGGTGGCGACGGGGGCGTAGGTGGCTGTGGCGGCCAGCGCCACCGCGCTGGCGGTGCTTGCGACTTGGCGGGCCGTCTCCGTGGCCTGGGCTTGGGCGGCCTGGGTGCTCTCGGCCTGGGCAGTGACCGTGGCCTCGGCCTCCATCCGTTTCACCCGGTCCTCATAGGCAAGCCAGGCCACACCGAAAACGACCAGCGCCACCACCGCCACAATGACCACCTGGGGCAGGGAAGGATTCCAGAAGATTGTATTGCCGGAATGGCTGTTGTCAACGGTTGTGGTGGTGTTGGCTTCCACATTCGTTGTCGTGTTCTGGCTATCCTGCACCGCTCCGCTGTTGTCGCTGGCGTGTACCTGGCGCGTGGGGCGGGCCGGCCCGGGCCGAGGCAGCGCTTCCCCGCACTGGTCGCACATCTGGGCGTTGTCCGAATTTTTGGTTTTGCAATTAGGACAAACAATCATCGATCCCTCCGCTTCGTTGAAGACCTGCCAGGTTTTCCGAAACCTGGCAGGTCTGGCCTAGACCATTCGCCCTTCGGCGATGGCGGGCTGACAGCCCGCCGTACAAATTTATTCCCATTCCCCGCCCGGGGCTTGACAGCCACATCCCGGTTTGCTCCGATTTTGTAACGCAAGCTGTCAGCTTGCGCTACAAATTGCAAGCTGTCAGCTTGCGTTACAAAAAAATTCGATCCGCCTCCGGCGGATATTGGGCGGCGGGGGGCGAAGCCCCCCACACCCCCCACCCGCCCGCTGCGGGCGGACAGAGAAGAACAGAGAAAAACAGAGAACCAGAGTCCAGAGATGCCAGAGTTCAAAAGCCGGGGGGGAGAACCACCCGAAAACCGAAGTTGTAGCTCCGGAGGTCTGGGCCGTTCCTGAGCCGGCTGGCACAGCGCACGTTCGAGGCATCGTTGAAGAACGAGCCGCCCCGCAACACACGACCTTGCTGATTGCTGTCGTACCAGTCGGCGCACCACTCCCAGACGTTGCCCGCCATATCCAACAGACCGTAAGGACTGGCCCCAGAGACAAATGAGTCAACCGGTGTGGTATTGCCCACGCTATTGTTGAAATTGCAGCGGCTGCCGTCGGGCGCTTGCTCCCCCCAGGGGTAGCTGCGCCCATCCGTGCCCCGGGCCGCCTTTTCCCATTCCTGTTCGTTGGGCAGGCGCAGCCCGGCCCAATCGCAGAAGGCCACTGCCTCGGCCCAGCTAACGTAGACCACCGGGTGCTGCTCTTTTCCGGCGGGGATGCGGCCGCCGTCCCAATGTTGGGGCGCTTTGGTTTTGGTGGCATCCATAAAGGCCTTGTATTGGGCATTGGTGATAGGCGTTTTGGAGATGCTATAGGCGCTCAGATGGACAGACGTTTTATTCTCGCCGTATAGAAAGCTGCCGGCAGGGATCGAAATCAGATCGAGTCCGATCTGATTCCAGATGGGTTTGCCTTTGCCCCCGGCCTCAGCTTTGTGCCGGGCTTCTGCTTCCGCCGTCTGGCGTCGGGCCTCCTCCTCCTGGCGGCGGATGGCGGTTAGCTGGCCTTCGGCGCTTTCGGCCCGCTTTTTCCAATCGGCCAATTGCGCGGCCAGGGCGTCGGCTTCGCGCTGGGTTTTGACGCGGGCGTTTTCGGCCCCGGCGCGGCTGCTCTGTTCGCTCTCCATCTGGCGGCGCAGACCGGGCAGTTCGCTTTCGGCCTTTTCGGCCCGGCCCTTCCAATGGGTCACCTGCTCGTTCAGGCTCTTTTTCTGCGCCTGCCAGTCGCTGCGCTCGGTGTCGGTCGCGGCTGCAATCTGCTGGCGCTCGCTCTCGCTGCGCTGGCTGCGCTGGGTCAAAGCGGCCACCTCGCCCTCGGCCTTCTCTGCCCGCTGTCGCCATTCGGCCAGCTCCCGGCGGGTGGCTTTGTCGGCGGCGATCCGTTTTTCATCTTCCTGGCGCAGGGAACGGGCACAATCCAGGCAGACGTCGTACTCCTCGTCGAAATGGCGCAGGCAGAGATGTTCCCGGCCACATTCCCCCTGGCAGTCGAAAACTTCCTCTTCCCGGTTGCGTCGCCCACAGCGGGGGCAACGTATCAGCACAGGCAGGCTGCCGGGTGCGTGGCTGCCGGGCAGATAGATGCTGGTGTTGGCGGCGGCGCTGGCCTGGGGGCTGCGCACCCGCACGCTATCGCCGGGCGGGTGGGCGGTGGGTGGTTGGGCAACGGTGGCAGCGCCGCATTCATCGCAAAAAGCGCTCCCCTTGTCGCCATGTCCGTTAGGGCAGTGGGGCATAGTTGTTTTTCCCTTATGGCGCAAGCTGTCAGCTTGCAGTACTGGTGGGTCTGCGCCAGCCCGGCCGTAGACCGGTTGCGGGCAGGGCGCAGACCCCTTTGCTATATGTCCGGCGGGTGGCGGAGAAGTCCGACTTTTCGGAAAAAGTCGGACTTCTTTCGCCTCACGCGCGGACGGGAAAAGGCTGCACCGGCTTTCAATCCTCGCTGGGCAAGCCGTAGCCGGCCCAGTATGCACGGCGCTTTTGGGCTGGCGAGATGGATATGAGTCCACTCAGCAGCCGTTGGAGCGGAAAGCCGTGGGGGAGAACCACCCGAAAACCAACATTGTTGTTCCGGTTGTCTGGGTTGTTCCTGTTCCGGTTGGCACAGCGCACGTTCGTTGCATTGTTGTTGAACGAGCCGCCCCGCAACACACGACCAATCAGCCTTCCCCACAACACCGGCCCGAAGACCGGATATTGCCTGCTTCCCTGAGGGTAGGGCGGACTGACAGTCCGCCCTACCCTCAGGCTGTCACCTTTAGCCATCCCCCCAGCAGGCGGCCCAATTCGGCCACCAACCGGCTGCTGTGCTCGTATTGTCCCCCATTCAGCCAGCGCCAGTGATGGGCCAGGCGCAGGTAGAAACGCACTTTGTCCAGCTCGGCGTCGGCCGCGTGCAGCCGTTCCAGCCGCATTCTGGCCCGCAGGTGATTGGCCTCCACCAGCCGCTCCAGAAAATTCAGCGCCGCCTCCAGCAAGCGCCGGGTGACAGTGTGGCGGTGGCTGCGGGGAAAGTGGTTGCTGGCGGTTGTCAGCCAGTCCAGAAAGTCGTAGGTCCGGCTGAAGATGGGCATTTCGGGTTGTTGTTCGCTCATTTTTTGTCTTCCGTAGGTGCGGTTTCTAACCGCACAATGTGGGAATTCCCTTCAACGTGCGGTTAGAAACCGCACCTACAAGACCACATCCGCCAGAATCGCGGTACGCAAACCCCAGGTGTCGGCATAGCGCACGTGGTTGATCCAGCCCAGCAAGGAGGCGTGCAGCGTCTCCCGGCTAATGCGCTGGCTGCGATATTCGCCCAACCGTGCGCGGAAACGACGACGGAAATGGATGCCCTTGCGTCGCAGGAGCAGCCGGTGGTCCGGGTAGACGACAAAGCCCAGAAAACGCAGCCCTTTGGCCGTGGGCTGGGGCTGTGCCCTGGTTTGGTGCAGGGCCAGCCGCAGATGGGCCAGGCGCTCCATAATGGCCTGTCGCCACTCCCACAGTTCGGCTTTGCTGTTGCCAAAGAGCAGAAAATCGTCCACATAGCGCAGATAGGCCCCACAGCCCAATTGCCGGGTGATGAAGTGGTCAAATTCATTGAGAAAGCAGTTGGCCCAGAATTGGCTGGTCAGATTGCCTATGGGCAGCCCCCGGGGGCGGGCTGCGGCAAAGAGATCGTCGCCGGGAAAGTAGAGGGTCTGGAGCTCTTCCTGGTGGACACCCACGCCCCCGTGCAGAATTTTGCCGATGAGACGGCGGATGGCCCCATCCTGGATGCGCCGGTTGAGGGTGCGTTGGAGCAGGGAATGATCGATGCTGGGGAAGAATTGGGCCAGATCGCAGGGCAGAACGTATTTGTATTGGGCCATCCAACCCTGGCAACGGTCCAATGCCCGATGGGTGCCCTTGCCCACCCGATTGGCGTAGGCGTGATGGATGAAGCTGGCCTCGAAAGCCGGTTCGATGACATTGCACAGGGCGTGATGGACCACCCGATCCCGGAAGGGCGCGGCGCTGATCAGCCGCTGCTTGGGTTCGTGGACATAGAAGTTGAGATAGCCGCCGGGTATATACGTCTCCGATGCCAGTTCTGCCTGAAGCTGGATCAGATTGTCCTCCAGCCGGTATTCGAAGGCAGCCGCGGCGCCTCGCCCCCGTTTGCCCCGGGCCGCCTTGCGCCAGGCCGCGTGCAGATTTTCCCAGGCGTAGATGTCGGCGTAGTTGCCAGTGACCTGTGTGACCATTGGTGTTCCTTTCTGTAGCGCAAGCTAACAGCTTGCGTTACCAAAAAAATTCGATCCGCCTCCGGCGGATATTGGGCGGCGGGGGGCGAAGCCCCCCACACCCCCCACCCGCCCGCTGCGGGCGGACAGAGAAGAACAGAGAAAAACAGAGAACCAGAGTCCAGAGATGCCAGAGTTCAAAAGCCGGGGGGGAGAACCACCCGAAAACCGATGTTGTTGTTCCGGTAGTCTGGGTAGTTCCCGAGCCGGTAGGCACAGCGCACGTTCGTGGCATTGTTGAGGAACGAGCCGCCCCGCAACACACGACCGCTGCCGCTGGATGGGCCTGTGGGGTCCCGTTGCGGAGCGGATGCGTAGTAACCGGCGTCATACCAATCCGCGGTCCATTCCCAGACATTGCCCGCCATATCCAGCAGGCCATAGGGCGATGCTCCCGCCGGGTAGCTGCCCACGGCAGTTGTGCCCCGGCTGCTATCGCCAAAGTTGGCCGTGCTGCTGCTGGGGGTGGCGTTGCCCCAGGGATAGCTGCGCCCGTCGTCCCCCCGACAGGCCCGCTCCCACTCAGCCTCGGTGGGCAGCCGTCCCCCAGCCCAGGTGGCATAGGCCACGGCCTGACTCCAATCCACATCGGTCACCGGGTGGTTGGCGTATTGGCTCTGTTGCCAGCTATTGTTGTTGGGTGCGCTGCACTTGCCCCCGGCCACACAGCGGCCATATTCTGCGTTTGTCACTTCGGTCTGTTTCAGCCAAAAGCCGCTGACAAAGATCGTCTTCACCGGCTTCTCGTTGCTACCGCCGTTGGCGTCCCCCCGGGCAAATTCCCCTTCGGGGATGTAGACATAGACCCCACCGTCCACCGGGCCGATGGCGATGTCTGCCAGATCCAGCCCCTGGGCCTGGGCCGTGGCAATGGCCTGGGCTACCCCGGCGATGGCGGTGGCCGTGGCCGCTTCCTCGGCGGCAATGGCCTGGGCCGTGACGCTGACTGCGGTGGCCGTGGCCGCCTCTGCACTGGCCTGGGCCGTGGCCGTGCGGTTGGGCGTGGCCGTATAGGTGGGGGTAGGCGTGGCTGTGCGGGACTGAAAGGCCACAACCGTTGCCATCGACGCCGTGGCCGTCATCTGGGGTGCGCTCAGCGTGCGGTTGGGCACAGGCGTGGGGGTGGCCGTCGCTTGGCGGGTGGGCAGCCGGGTGGGCAGCCGGGTCGGGGCCGGCGTGGCTGGGGCTGGGGTTGGCTGGCTGATGGCGACGGCTGTTCCGCCTCCGTCCAGCAGGGCCAGCACCTCCACCGGCGTCACTTCGCCCTGGGCCGCCGCGCAATAGCTGTCGCTGCCAGCCAGAAAGCCCGATTCGGTGTAGACCACCCGGCGCAGCAGACGCAGGAGTGTCTCCCGGGCGGTGTCGGCCAACCGCCGGTCATACTCGATCAGCGCCTGGGCCAGCACCTCCTCCTGGGCGTAGCGCCGGGTCTCGGCCACGCTCAGATTGGGCTGGGTGATGCAGGCCCGCTTGCCCACGGCCACGGGCTGAAAGTTGGCCCGCTCCTCCGCGGTGGTATAGGCGGTAAGTGTGACACAGACCTCGGCCAGGTTCGGCCCATTGTCATATTTCTCGTTCCCCCACACCCGCACAAAACCAAAGGTGAGGGAGCGAATCTGGTCGCTGGTGACGGTGAAATTTTCCACTTTTGTCAGCGCACTGATGAATTCGCCGTACAGCTCGTTGACCGCGGCCCGTTTGGCCTCGGCCAGGAGGGCGCTCTTCAGCGTCTCCAGATTGGCATAGGCAAAGGTGGAGGCGCAGACGCTCTTTGTCACCGCGTCTGTCGGCGGCGTGGGGGTGGACTGCTGGGCCAGGGCAGGCGCAGGCGTCACGACGAAAGAGAGAATCAACAGCAGAGGGAGCAGATAGCGCATGGATAATTCCTCCTGGGTCGATGGTGTGTTGCGTTGTGCGTGCTGCTAAGGTGACGAAGCTACAAGCGTTGCGTGCAGATCAGATCAGTGAGCGCTGGTTGAGTAGCCAAGTCTTCGAGGCGTATCGAAACCAAGCGAACGGGTGATGAGGGGAGTCTTCGTCTACCCGCTTGGTTTCGATACGGCGGGAAACAGCACCCGCCTACTCAACCGGCGCTAGTCTTGCGTCGTTACCCGGAGACAACTAGCGCTCACGACGTCCTTTAACAAACACCGAACGCGAAGTCGAGGATCGGCTTCGCGTGGACTGACTTCGGTTGTGAGAAAGAAGACTGGTGGCGGTTTATCCCCGGCCCAATTGCTCTTCGATGGCCCGCAGACTGGCCTCGATATCCGCATCGCTCACCCCCTCTCCTTCCTGCTGGGCCTCGCTCTGGATGGCCTGCATAATCTGGGCCAGCTCCCCGTCCTGCACATCCGCGCTGATGTCGTCCAGCATATCTTCGCTGATGTCCATCAAACTGGAGAGCATCTCGTCCATCATCTCGGCCTGGGCCAGCCCCATCTCGATGTCCTGCTGAATCTTCGCCATATCGGCGGGGCTGCTGTTGGCCAGCATCGACTTGGCCATCGCCTGATAGGCCTGGGCAAACTCGGCGGATGCGCCAATCTGGTCCCGGCGGGCCTGCATCATATCAAAATAGAGCAGCTTGCGCTCCCATTGGGTCACATCCCGCTGGCTGGCCAGGATGAACTTGGCGATCTGCTTGAACATCACCTGGTCCTGCAAGCGGGCGGCCCGTTTGGCCAGCCCCCAATAGTGCTGGATATTGCGTTTCTGGCGCTGGATGTGCTGCTCCACCGCCTTCTTGCCCCGCCGGGTCTCGATCTTGCGCTCGATCTCCTGGCGCTGTTTGCGTTGTTGAAAAAAGTTCATTAGGTCCTCCGGAAGGTTGAATGTGGCAGGTGGAAAGTGACAAGTGAGCGCTGGTTGAGTAGCCGAGTCTTCGAGGCGTATCGAAACCAAGCGGATTGGGTGGCAGGTGGAAGGTGGAAAACCGTAAGCACCTTGTCACCTTGTCACCCCTTCTCCCACGCTTCATACCTGCGCACCATCTCGGCGCTGGTGGCTGGTCGCACGGCAGCCAGGGCGTGGGCGATGTCGTCGGCACTGAGTGGCTCCACTTTTAGCTGGTAACGGCGCAGAGCCTCCTGCCCGCTGCCCGCCTGTTGCAGCAGATTGGGGTTGGCCCGCCCCACCATCCGGCGCACGGCCAACCCCACAATCTGCTCCATCTCCCGCCCAGAATAGCCCTGGGTGCGCCGCACCAGCTCCTCCAGGCCGAAGGCGATGCGGTGGCCCCGTTTGTCCAGATAGATGCCCAGAATCGCCCGCCGGGCCTCGACATCGGGCAGGGGCACATAAATCATCCCCCCACTAAAACGGCTCAGAATGGCCCGGTCCAGCTCCCAGGGCACATTCGTTGCGCCCACGGTCAGGATAAAAGGCGCATCCTCCCGCTTGTTTTGCAGACCGTCCAACTCGCCCAGAAAGGTGTTGAGCAGCCGGCGCTCGGCCCCGCTCTCCTGGCCGCCCCCCCGCTGCCGGCTCAGGGCGTCGATCTCGTCCAGAAAGATGACCGAGGGCGCGTGGATGGCCGCGGTGGCGTAGAGGGCGCTGATCAGTTTGCTGCTCTCGCCGAAGTATTGGCTCATCAGGTCTGGGATGCGGGCGTTGAAAAAGGTGGCGTCCAGTTCGTTGCTCATCGCCGCGGCCAGCATCGTCTTGCCCGTGCCCGGCGGCCCATAGAGCAGGGTGCGCCGGCTAGGCTGGATGGCGACACCCGGCGGGGCCTGCACCAGTCCCAGCGCGTAGTTGAGTTGGATGGCCTCTTTGGTGGCGAGCAGCCCGCCGATGTCGGCCCAGCGCACGTTGACACGGGTGATCAGCCCCTCCACTGTGGCCTGGTGGTTGTTCTCCGCCGAGCGTTCGGGCAGGGCGGCCAGGGGCGTGGGCTGGCTCTCCCCCCGCTGCACCTGGCTCTCGGCCTGGAGCGCCAGGGTCAGATACTCCTCAGCCCGTTCCAGCCGCATCCGGCGCACGGTATCGCCGGTGCCCGGCTGGTCCGCATACTGCTGCATCAACTGGTGGCACTGGCGCAGATATTTGACCGCCTCGGCGTATTCCCCCCGGTCCAGATGCAGCCTGGCCCGGTGTTCCGACAACTGAAATTTACGCAAAATGCCTGCGCTCAGGTCCACAGCCGCCATCACTCACCTCACTTCAAGCTGAAAATAGGGACACGGATATACACGGATGGGACGGATTTACACGGATAAATCTGCGCAATCTGTCTCTTCTGCGAAATCTGCGTCCCGATGCTTCTTCTGATCAGGCCGAGAGGGGCGGTTCTTGCTCGCCGCCCTCACCGGAAGCACTCTCGCCGCTGATGGTGGGCATAGCCGGCATAGAAGCCCGCTCCATCTCCTCCAACAGGCGGGCGATCTCCGGGTCCTCGCCGCTGGTTATGCCCGCGCCCAGGGCCTCTTCCAGCAGACTGGTCAACTCTTCCAGCCGTTCGCTGTTGACTGCGCCGCTCAGGGAAATGTCGTCCACATAACCGCGCAGTTCGCCGCTGTCCATTTTGCCCAGCACTTTGTCGATGCCCAGATCGATCATCTGCTGGCGGTTCTGCTTCAGAAAGGCCAGGCGGTTGATGATCTGGATCTGTTTGCCAAAGAAGACCAGTTGCTGGTCCAGGTGGTGGACCTGCTCCTCGGCCTCTTTGATGCGCCGGGCCCGGTCCAGGCGGATGCGGGAATCGGGGGCTTGTGCGCCCTCCTCGAAGAAGACACCTTTGCGATCTTCCAACTCGCGAATCTGTTCCAGGGTGCGCTCCCGGCTCTTTTCCAGTTTGAAACGGGCGGCGCGCAGCTCGTCAACGCCGAGCTGGTCCAGGGGGTTCTTGGACTTGCGGAAGGGGTTGAGTTTGTCTAACATCGCGAAATCTCCTTGTCGTAGTTTGCCAACTTTTACCAAAATTTCCAAACAATCCCATTATATTCAATTTTATATCTTGTGTCAAGACCCGTTTTTCGCTTATTTCGTGTCTTTTGCGTGCAAAAGGGCCACACACTACGGTATTCGAACCCCGTTGCCTGCCTTCTGCAATCACACGATGTGCGGTTATAAGATTGATGAATTTGCCAACGTGAGACGCATTGGGGCAAAACCAGACTGGGATAAGATGCCGATCTATGGCATACCAGTAAAGATGGAGAGGAGCGCGCTGGGAATCTAGAGCGCAAGCATCCAGCCCCATATGGTAAATCTGCACTCTGAGGGCGTTGGAGGGTGTGTCTACAAATTCGATGTTGAGTGCAAATCGATATTTATTGGCAACGCCGTATGACCGTCGAGGTCGTCCCGGTGTGCGGGTTCCTGGCCTGCACACCGGTGTTTATTCACTATAGCGCTGTTTACGAAGCTGTGCAAGCGGTTCCGCATCTCGAAGCTTCGCCTTCTTTATACCTTTAGAACCCGCCTTATTCTACAGAAACCTTACGTCTCCGGCCTCTGCAACAATGACGCCGGCCCCGGCTCGTTCTGGTTTAGCAGCTTGTCGGAGTAGCAAAGAATAGAACGCGGATTGAGCAGAAAGTATGGAAAAAGCCGGATTTTTCTCACTTCTATCCGCGAAAACCAGCCCGTTCCGCGTCATCCGCGTTCTATTTCTTGCCTTTCCGACAGCCTGCTAGGGAGGGAACTGAATCGACTCCTCCCCACAGTGGGGGAGGTTGGGTGGGGGTCGAACAGCTACGTCCCACCTGAAACCCAAGTGGTTACAATCCGAGGAGCGCACCGCCAAGACGCTCAAC
Organism: Caldilineaceae bacterium; assembly: GCA_023384455.1. Taxonomy (GTDB): domain Bacteria; phylum Chloroflexota; class Anaerolineae; order Caldilineales; family Caldilineaceae; genus JACQGT01. The sequence continues at coordinate 47,205 of JAHDWH010000014.1, forward strand.
GTGCAGGATAGCAGGGGCGCACGTACTCCTTTCTTTTTGTCATCAATAATCTGTACAAAAATTTGACAAACACGCATATATGTATTATTCTTTGGACAATAGCTCGTTCACCGCCGGTTGTCATCGGCCTATCCACAGGAGAGAGAATCCCATGCGCACCCTCATCACCGGCGGAACTGGCCTCATCGGCCGCGCCCTCATCGACAGTTTGGTCGCCGACGGCCACACCGTCACCGTCCTTACCCGTTCCCCCCAAAAGCACCAGAGTTCCCTGCCCTCGGCTGTGACCGCCCTAGGCTGGGACGGCAAGAGCGCGGCCGGCTGGGGCCACCTGGCCGAGGGCGCGGATGCGATTGTCAATCTGGCCGGGGAGGGCATTGCCGACGGGCGCTGGAGCGCAGCGCGCAAGCAGCGTATCCGCCAGAGCCGGGTGGATGCGGGCAGGGCGGTGGTGGAGGCCGTGGGAAAGGCGAAGCAGAAGCCGAAGGTAGTGGTGCAGGCGTCGGCGGTGGGTTACTACGGCATCGGTGACGCGTCACCCCTGCCCGAAAGCAGCCCGGCGGGTCAGGATTTTCTCGGCCAGGTCTGCGCCGACTGGGAGGCTTCCTCGGCAGAAGTCGAGCAGATGGGCGTGCGCCGGACCATCATCCGCACAGGGATTGTGCTCAGCACCAAAGGGGGGGCCTTCCCCAAACTGCTGCTCCCCTTTCGCTTCTTTGCGGGGGGACCCATCGGCCACGGACGCCAATACTTCCCCTGGATTCATATCGACGATCAGGTGCGGGCCATCCGTTTCCTGATGGAAAACGAGCAGGCCAGGGGACCTTTCAATCTGGCCGCGCCCAATCCACCCACCAACCGGGAATTTGTACAAAAGCTGGGCAAGGCAATGGGGCGGCCCGCCCTGCTGCCCGTGCCCGCCATCGCCTTCCAACTCATCTTTGGCGAGATGTCCACTGTGCTGCTGGACGGTCAACGGGCTGTGCCCACTGCGCTGCAACAGGCGGGTTTCTCCTTCGCCCAGCCAGAAGCAGTTGCAGCCATTCGCGACATTCTGGCTGGGAAGAAGTAGAATCAGCCGGGGATGAAAAGCGGACGCGGATTTACGCAGAAACAGCTTGTTTTGTGGGCAATGTGTTGGTTGGGTGTTTATTTTCGCTACACGAAACTGCATTGAACGGAAACTTTTATGAACAACACGACTTTGTCTACCCCCGCCACAGGGGCAATCGACGGCAAACTGCCCCGCAAGGATGTGCTGGCCCTGTGGGGCGGCATCCTCTTTAGCCTGCTCTTCACCGGGCTGATCTGGCTGGTGGGGGCGCGGCTGGACGCCATCCGACTCCTGCCCGACGCCGGCGCAAGCTGGTATTACTGGAAGCTGCCCGAACCCACCTTCTGGAGCCGGGCCACCTCCTGGGGCTTCTATTTGGCCCATCAGGTCACCTTCTGGTGGCTGATCTACTATGCACAAAAGAACAAAACGAAATACACCGCCGGTCTGCACCGGGTCAATGTGTGGGCCCTGGCCGCCAACGCCTTCTTCATCTTTCTGCATCTGATCCAGACCCACATCTGGTACGACGGCCTGGCCCAGGATGTCTCCATCTGGTCTTCCCAGGTCTCGGTGATTATTCTGCTGGTCTGGGTGCTGGTGATGGAGAACAACCGGCGCGGCCTCTTTTTTGGCAAGCGCGCCCCCTTCTCCCAGGAGGTGGTGCGTTTCGCCCGCACCTATCACGGCTACTTCTTCGCCTGGGCCACGGTCTACACCTTCTGGTATCACCCCACCATCGCCACCAGCGGCCATCTGATCGGCTTCTTCTATATGTTCCTGCTCCTGTTGCAGGGCAGCCTCTTCTTCACCCGCATCCACGTCAACCGCTGGTGGACACTGGTGCAGGAGTTCACAGTGCTGATCCACGGCACACTGGTGGCGGTGATGCAGGGCAACGGCATCTGGCCTATGTTCGCCTTTGGCTTTGCCGGTCTCTTTATCATCACCCAGATGCACGGACTGGGGCTTTCCCTGCGCGCCCGCTTTGGCATTACGACCGTCTTTGTCGCCAGTGTGCTCTGGGTCTACAGCGAGCGGGGCTGGGCACAATTGAATGAGATCATCCGCATCCCCGCCATCGACTACATCGCCGTCTTCGTGTTGGCGGGCATCTTCTGGCTGGGGCTGGCCCTGGCCCGACGGCTGAAATCGAGGGCTATACTGGCACAACTGTCCCGCCCCCATCCAATGGAATCCATTGCAATGACCACTTCGCAACCTGCCATTTCACACACTCGGGCCTGGCTGCTGGCGGCCCGCCCCAAGACATTGCCCGCGGCCCTGGCCCCGGTGCTGGTGGGGACGGCCCTGGCCTTCCACGACAGCGCCTTCGCCCTGCTCCCGGCCCTGGCCGCGCTGATCGGCGCGCTGCTCCTGCAAATCGGCTCGAATTTTGCCAACGACTACTTCGACTTCTTCAAAGGCGCGGACACTGCCGAGCGGCTCGGCCCGGTGCGGGTGACAGCCAGCGGGCTGATCAGCCCCGGCCAACTGCGCTGGGGAATGGTCGCCGTCTTTGGCCTGGCCTGTCTGGACGGCCTCTATCTGATTTGGGTGGGCGGCTGGCCGATTCTGGCCGTGGGTGTGGCCTCGATTCTGGCCGCCCTCCTCTACACCGGCGGCCCTTTCCCTTTCGGCTACTACGGCCTGGGCGATCTCTTCGTCTTCCTCTTCTTCGGGCTGGTGGCCGTCTGCGGAAGCTACTACGTCCAGGCCCTGACGCTGACCTGGCCGGTAGTCGTGGCGGCAGTCCCCACCGGTCTGTTGATTACGGCTATTCTGGTGGTGAACAATCTACGGGACATCGAGACCGACGCCAGAGCGGGCAAGTACACCCTGGCCGTGCTGATCGGGCGCACCGCCACCCGCCGGGAGTATGGGCTGCTGCTCAGCCTGGCCTATCTCCTGCCCTTGCTCCTCTGGCTGGGCTTCGGCTACTCCCCTGCTCTGTTGCTCTGCTGGACAACGCTGCCTCTGGCCTATAAATCACTACACGAAGTCAATCGCAAAACCGATGGACCGTCCCTGAATGCGACCCTGGCCGGCACTGCGCGCCTGAGCCTGATCTTCTCCCTGCTCCTGGCCGCGGGGCTGGCTGTGCGATAAGCAACTACCCTGAAAATAGCCATTCGTACGTCGGACTGTCAGTCCGACCTGCAACAGAACAG
>JAHDWH010000329.1 GCA_023384455.1 Caldilineaceae bacterium
TAAAAATCTGTGAAATCTGCGTCTTCTGCGTTCCTGTTTTCGTCGTTATTCGGTCTCTGCCGGTCGTGTGGCCTGATGCGAAAATAGAACGCGGATGACGCAGAAAGAGCAGATGGACGCGGATAAGAAATCTGCGCAGATCAGTTGTTTCCGCCTCCATCTGCGTCCGCTTTTCGTCGTTATCCGTGCTCCCAGGCATATCGCCTATCTGAACGCGTGTGGCGCTGTTGCCCTGAGTCACGGGATCAGTCAAAAGTGGGCAAATGTACAGGCGGTGTGCCCAGGCTGATTCCGGTGGTGACAGCCGCCGCGTTGTCTGCAAAGGCTACGGCCAGATTGTCGATGACCGTTCCATTTGCCACAGACGCCCCAATGCGGACTGTCAATGTGGCTTGGGCTTCGCCCCCGGCCCGCAAAGCAGCCCAGGTGAAGAGGACGATTGTCCTGCCGTTGCTGGCCTTTTCCGTGGCTGTCGCACCCCCTGCCGCGTCCATCGCCACCAACTCCAGTTGGCTGGGCAGCTCATCCCGCACAGTCACATTGCGGGCCTCCACCCTGCCCGGATTCTTGACAATCACGCGCAGCACCACCTCTTGCCCTTGCATCGGCACCCCGGACACCAGCACCATTTCCGCTTGCAGGGCAAAGTCGGGAATAGCCGTGGGCGTGGTCGGGGCAGCGGGCGTATTTGTCGGCTGGGCGGCGGTTGTGGGCGTGTTGGTAGCAGCCGGTCCACCGGGCTGGCTGGTTGCCGTGGGCTGGGGATTGCTGGTGCCAGGCGTATTGGTAGGCGGGGGCTGAGGCGTATTCGTCGCAGGCGGCGGCGCGTCCGGGGTGTTGGTCACCGTCGGGATGGCCGTGGCCGGTGCGGTGGGTGTGCGCTGCGGGATCGTCTGGTTGGACGGCGCGGCCTCTACAGCGCTGCTATAGAAATAGGCCAACGTCACAACGGCAGCGAGTGTGAGAATCATCCCCCACAATTTCGCCCGATTGTGCGACGTGCTTGAAACGGCAGATTGCGTCTTTCTTTGATCCATAATTTCCCCCAGGAAAAATATCCGTTAGCCAAATTTGCGAAAATAAACGTCTAAAAGCCCCGGCACTTTACGAATCTCCACTAGCCTTAGTAAGCGTCCAGGAAAACCCTCCGCAAGAAGTTTGACTTCTCGGAAGAAGTCGAACTTCTGATCCGCTGAAGTTATTTGCGGACACTTACTTACTTAGCGTGCGCCCCGGCCTGCCAGGACTGCCGGAACTGTCTGCGCCAGAATCTGAATATCCCGCCATAGACTGTACTGTTCGATATATTCCAACTCCAGCGCGATCCGTCGGGATAAACTCAGATCACCCCGTCCGTTGACCTGCATGGGGCCGGTCAGGCCCGGTTTTATCAATAGCCGCTGGCGCTGAAAATCGTTATAGAGCGCGACGATCTGCTCCTCTTCGGGCCGGGGGCCAACCAGACTCATCTCGCCCCGCAGCACATTCCAGAATTGGGGCCATTCGTCCAGGCTGCTGCGCCGCAAAAATTTGCCCACCCGGGTAATTCTGGGATCATCCACAATTTTATAGGCCGGTTCTGCCAGGCTGGTCACATCCACATATTCGGCCAGCCGTTTTTCCGCATCCACCCGCATACTGCGCAGCTTGGCAATGCGGAAGCGCCGCCCGTGTTCACCCACCCGGGTTTGCAGATAGAAGATCGGCCCGTCTGAATCCACTTTGATGGCAATGGCTGCCAGCAGAATTAACGGGATTCCCAGCGCCAATCCGACCAATGCCCCGGCAATGTCTATACTCCGTTTGATCAGCCGCTTCCAGCCTGGAATCACCGGGCGGGGTGCGCCGGGTGGCGTGCCCGCAAAGTGGACTGTTCCGATCAGATAGCCCAGCCCCAGGGCCAGGGAACGGGCGGCCAAGAGCAGCGGGCTGATCAACACCAGCTTCCAGGAATGCTGGGCCAACTTCTGGGCAAAGGGCAGGGCCGAGAGCAGGAAAAAGGCCAGCAGTCCGCCCATCAACCACCAAATGGGGGTGAGCAGCGGCCAGACAAAACTCAACAGCGCCCAGGGCAACAGCCCCACCAGCGCCGCCCACAGAAGCATCTGCACCTTCAGCACCGGCGGCGTGTGGCTGTCCTGCACCATCCGCTCCGGGTGCCAGCGGGTGAGCAAGGATTTCCAGAAACCGATAAAATACTTGCGCCGGAAGTACTCCCCCAGATTTTCGTCGTGGATGTGCTTCACCTGGGCTTGCGGCGCAAAGACCAGCCGATAGCCTTTGGCTGCCAGGCGAAAGCTGAATTCCTGATCCTCCACACTGGCGGTGGTGAAGACAGTGGCAAAGCCGCCATTCTCCAGAAAAATGGCCCGGCGATAGGCGGCGGAATAGGTATCCACAAAGTCGATACGTTCGCTGCCCACCATTCGATCGTAGCGATCTTCATACTCTGCCTGGACAAAGCAGGGGGTCAGCCCAGTCTGATCTGTGAGATAGGTCCCTTTGGCGCCCACAATATCCGGCTGCTCGAATACCCGCAGCAGCGCTTCTACCCAATCTGGGCTTGGCGCACAATCCGCATCGGTAAAGAGCAGCAGCGGGGACTGGGCCAGTTGTGCGCCCTGATTGCGGGCCGCGGCTGGCCCCGCGTTGGCCTGGCTCATCACCTGCCAGTGGGCTATGGCTTTTGTCGCCAGCCATCCTTCTACTGCGGCCCGGCTTCCATCCGTCGAGCCGTCGTCAACGACAATCACCTCGAAATGTTGGAGGGGGATGCTCTGCCGGGAGAGGGCATCCAGACAGGTGGTGATGCTCGTCTGCCCATTGTAGACCGGGACGATTACACTACCGAGCAGGGCGGAAGGCGAAGTCATTGGGGACGGCTTTCCAGATGATTAGGGCTGGACGCCCACAAAGAGCGCCGTCACAACTACCCGATGGGTGGACGAAAAATCGGGCCAGCCGCTGATCAGCGTCAGCCGCGGGTCGCCCTTCTGGGCAGCGATCTCTTCCCCCAGTTTCATCTCTTTGCTGGGGTCTTCTTCAATCACAAGCGGATCGCTGACCTCGCTCACCTGATAAACAAAGACCTGCCCCTGGCTGTCGGTGAGCAGGATTTCCTGCCCCACTGCCACTTCGCCAAGCGCAATCGGGGCAAAGGGGGCATCCCCCAGCAGTTGGTGGCCGGAGATAACCACATTGCCCGCGCCGCCTGCCCTGCCACTATTGGGATGCCAGCCCGCGGCTGCATCGGGCAATACCCAGACAGTTGTGCGCTGGCCGGCCACTTCCGTCACCCGCCAGCCCATCGGCTGCACAGCCACATCCATTCCGATTTCGGGAATGCTGATCCGGGCAGGCGGGGCCGTTTCGGAATCGGCCAGGGGTTCACTGGCGGCTACTACCGCCGGGGCAGGTGCCGCAACCGAAGAAGCGGCGGGGGTGGCGGTTGCCGCGGGTTTTGCCGTCGGCGCGGGTGTGCTGGTGGCCGCGGCCGGCGCGGGCATAGGCTCGCACCCGGCCAGCAAAATCACAAGAAAGAGACAGGCCAGCAGACGGCCGTAGGCTGTTCTCCATAGGGATCGGGTCCGGTTCATAGGTCTATCCTTTGCAGCTTCTGACGCAGGTGATGGGTATGGAGTGTTCGGCTTTCAGCAGGGATGGAGGATGTCAACCACATCCTCTGAAAAGACGATTGACGATGGCATTCAGTTCTCCCTGTTATTGTACCGGTCTTGCCGGGTTTCTGCAAAGCACAAGGGAAGCTCTCTTGCGGGGGCGTGGATGGAGTGTGTTATACTTGGCCTATAGACTGCCATACTTGTAGACCGATTGAACGAGGAGAGAAATGGTAAAAGTCCTGATCAGTTATGATATGCGAGAGGGACGGGAAGAGGAGTGCCAGCGGTATGTGATGCAAACCCTGGGGCCAGGGATGGCCCAATTGGGTCTGCGTATTACCGACGCTTGGTATACCCTCTGGGGCAACGCGCCGCAAATTATGGGGGGCGGTGTTCTGGAAAACGAGGCCGACGCAGCCCGGATGATACACTCGGAAGAGTGGGGTGATCTGGTCGACGGTCTGCGCCCGTTGGTTGACAATTTCCGCGTCCGGGTAATCGAAGCATCCGGTCGCTTTCAGTTTTGAGTTCAATGCCAGCTACCCTGCGCACCAGCCCCTCCCCAATAGATTCCTCGGTCAAGCGGAGCGCGCTTCTCGTCATTCTGGAGAATGTGGGCTACATCAGCGGTCTGGATTTGCCAGCCTGGGCGATGGCTGCCATTGATTTTGCCACCGAAGAGTACGCCAAAGCCGCGCTGCGTTTCCACGGCGCATACCGGCGCTACGACCGGGTGGTTATTCTGGAAGATGCCCAGGTTACAAATGATCAAATGGCGGACGCTCTTTGGGAGCTGAGCGTGGCGCATCGGGTGGACCTGCTGCTGTTGGTTCACGGCCAAAAAGAGTCACTGGTGGCCTACCGGGGCGATTCCTACATCGACGGCGCACTTTTCAACCGCCTGCTCTCGGCCTATCAGCAGAACCCCGCAACCCTGGACCTGGGCATTGTCTACGGTGTCAATTGCTATGGGGCCAGCCTGGCCCCGATCTGGCTATCCCTGGGCGCAGATGCAGTGAATGGGGCCGTGGGGGTCAACTGGCTGCCCGAACCGAGTATTTCGATCTTTCTCTCCCGCTGGCTCAATGGCGCTACCTACAGCGAAGCCGTGGAGAGCAGCTTCCGCTGGGCCCGGCGGGCGGGCAAGCTCCTGTGGCCCGACCGGGGAGCAGGCCGGGAAGACCCCCATCTGAGCGGCAGCCGCCAGATCATCTATGGCCGCCGGGATGTACGTCTGTTCGATCCCCGATAGTACACTCCGGCGTAAATATGCCCACGATTCATTGTGATGGGTAGTGCGTGGTGCGTGAACTGGTATACGCACTACTCCGTACCAGCGCAATATCTAACGCACATGCGTTAGATGCGAGTCGTGCCTCACAGCGTAAGGCCAGCGCTGGTTGAGCGGTGTCCTGAGCCTGTCGAAGGGTAGGCGGGGGCTTTTTCCCGCCGTATCGAAACCAAGCGGGTTGACGAAGAATCGACGTATCACCCGTTCGCTCTGGTTTCGATACGCCCTCCGAAGA
>JAHDWH010000330.1 GCA_023384455.1 Caldilineaceae bacterium
ACGACCCAACAGGCCATTGCGCCACCACCACAAATGGAGAGCCGGATATGAACGGCGACGGTGAATGCTGGCAGATGGCAAACGCCATCGCTGGGCTGGGCTACACCGAACAGGGCTTCTGGGATGACTGGGGCGGAAAGAACCGCTCCGACTGGTGGCTTAAGAATATCGCCAACCAGTCCTTCGCCACGCTGGAGTATCTGACGCCTTTCTACGAGAGGTATCAGGGTGAGTTCGAGGGCAGAACCGGTCTGAGGCAGTCCGTTTCGTTGGAGCCGGTGCCGCCCCATCCTGTGTCAGGCGTTGCCGACACAATTGTGCCAATCTTATTGTCTGATTGCGAGACAAAAGACTGCGTTGCCTTAACAATCGATTCGATTGGAGTAGCAGGCTCAAGTCTGACCCTTGCGTCTCCGGTCTGCGGCCCATTTATTCTGGAGTGTGCAGGGATAGGAACGGCAGTTGGTCGTGGAGCAACGATTGTTGGGCTTGGATGGACAGTTGTGCAGGGGGCACGCGACAATGCTTCAAATGCTGATGGACTAGTCGCTGGCTTCACTGCCGGTGTAGCTTTGACAACAAAGGACCCTCGCATCGGATTATTGGCAGGTGTTAGCCAGTTCTTGTGGGACACGTTTATATCTCCATTCGACGCCTGGAGGTAAAGAAATGTGGCCCAAGCTGATACTTGCCATCATAGCTGTTCTGTTAGCATTCTATCTTCAGGTAAAAGGAATGCGTACGGACTATCAATATCGCCCCCCTTTTATTCCATTGAAATTGGCGTTATTTTGCACAGGTTTTCTATCTGCGTTCACATTGATTTGGTTGGTAACTTCCGAGCTTCTAATGACTCCTGATCTCCTTTGCTTTCACATCTTGGTTAGTATTGCTGGCGGGTACTCTTCGTCATATGCTATCCCTGGACAGTGGCAGTATCTCAGAGAGAAATATCGGAAGAATGGGGCTTCACGCAATTCGTGACATATATCGATATCGGGGACAGCTACCTGTGCTACTACGCCTACGGCACAGGGATGACCCTCACCACCCCCTACCCCTTTACGGGTTAGGTACGATTGGTGCGTCCCCCCTCCTCTCCCAGCTTCGGCGACGGCTCGCTCGTGGCGATCCCCGCGCTGGGAGAGGAAGGGGTTCGGTGGCGTCGGTTCCATCGCCATCAACGCCGAGTCGCGGAGAGCAGCCGTCAACGCCATCCACGACTCCCCTCTCCCGGCCCGACCGCCAGCATCCGCCCGTCAAACTTCCTGGCTGGGAGAGGGGCGGGGGTGAGGGCAGACCAACCGCACCCTTCGATGGACTCAGGGCATCGCCTTCACTGGTCCGAGCCATTCCCGTAATCCTCCCATCCGCAGTCACCTGCCACCCCGATCTCCCCAATCGACTCTATCACCACATCTGCATAAGGCGCCAGATCTTCCCGACCGGCCGGCCCCGTCAAGACGCCAACACAGAGACCCACCCCCGCGGCCCGCCCCATCCGCATATCCGTCAGGGAATCCCCCACCATCACCGCTCTTTCCACAGCCACCCCCTGCTGGGCGCAAACCGCCCAGAGCGCGTCGGGCGCGGGCTTTTTGGGATAGGCGTCGTCGCTGGCGATCACCGCGCAGAGCAGATCGCTCACCCCCAGTGCATCGAGGGTGTAGAGGGTGGCCGCGCGCTCGTCGCTGGTGATGACGGCGATATGGACACCCGCGGCGCGCAGGCAGCCAAAGAGCGCCGGCAAATCGGTCGGGGCAATGAGCAGCCCGGGGGCTGGCGGCGCGGCCAGCCCAGCCAGAAAGGTGCGGGCAGTCAGACTTTCGGCTTCGTCCCAACTGGGGGCAGGCTGGGCGTGGCGATAGAGAACACCGGCCACCAGCACACCAATTTTGGCGTTGGCGGCTGTGGTAAAGGGGCCGTGGGTGGAGAAGCGACGAATCGTGGGGTCATATCCCAGGGCGGCGTGGAGTTCCCCGGCCACTTCTGCCCGGTTTTCCAGCCCAGCCAGCACAGCCTCCACCGCCTCCCCATAGATGGCCTGCCAGAGAGGATCAAATTCGGTCAGGGTGCCGTCTTTATCAAAGACTATCAGGTCAGCATCAAAAAGCTGGGACGCGAAATTTACCAGTGCCATTGCGCCCCTACTTCAGGTAGAGAATGGCGATTCCGTTCGGCCCGATGTGGACGGCCAGGGCCGCGCCGGCCGGCTCCACCAGAATCGTCCCGCCTTCCACCACCTGGGGGCGCAGTTCTTCGGCCCAGCCTTCGGCAATCGCTTTGGCCTCGTCGCTGGTATAGGTCAGCCCCAGCCCGCGCACAGGCGCGGCCTCGGCCAGGGTATCGGTGAGCCAGGTCAGCCCCTTGCGATAGCTGCGGGTGCGGGCCGCCACGTCAGCCGCGTTGTGAGAGACCCGCAGAATGGGTTTGATGTTCAGTACATTGGCGATTAACTCACCCACCCGGCCAATCCGCCCGCCCCGGCGCACAAATTCCAGGGTATCCAGCAGGGCATAGGCTTCCAGATTGTCGGTCTCGGCGCGCAGGGATTCGGCGATCTCCTTCAATTCACCCCCTGCCTCCACCCGGCGGGCGGCTTCCAGCACCAGCAGCCCCAACGCCAGGGAGGTGGTGCCGCTGTCCACCAGCTCCACTTCCAGGTCATAGTCCTGGGCAGCCAGGCGTGCGCCATTGAATGTGCCGCTCAGAGAGCTGCCCACGAACAACCCAAGCACCTGTGTACACCCTCGCCGCTGGGCTTCCTCGAAGGCAGCCGCGTAGTCTTCCCCCGCGGGCAGAGAGGTGGCCGGGGTCGCGCTGCTGGTAAACATCCGGTGGAAAAGCTCCTCCGCGGTCAAATCCACCCCCTCCCGGTAGACATTCTCACCGATGCGTACCTGACAGGGAGTGACAATCAGCTGGTGGCGCTGGATCAGTTCTTTGGAAAGACCGCACGTGCTGTCGGTGATGATGGCGATGCTGTTCATTGGTTGTGGTCTCCCTTATTCGATGGAAAAAATGAAGCTGTAGTGGGGCTGGCCGCCGGGGTGACACTCAAACGCTATCGCCGGGTAGCTTTGCGCCAGGGCGCGGCGCAGGCTCTCGGCGCTCTCTTCGTCCTGGCCCTCGCCGTAGTAGATGGCGGCGAACTCGTATTCGTCCAGATCGATACTGTCGAGGATATGCCGGGTTACAGAGAGTTCATCCTCACCCGCGGCGGTCAGTTGTCCATCCAGCAGGCCGATCACCTGCCCTTCCTGCACGTCAATCCCGTTGATATTTGTAGTACGCACCGCCTGGGTCAGCTCCACCGACACGACGTGATGGATGGCCTCGGCCATCAGCGCGGCGTTGGTTCTGGCATCTTTGCTGTAGTCCAGGGCCATCATCGCCGCCATTCCCTGGGGCGCGGAGCGGCTGGCAACCACATAGACAGGCCGGTCCGCCAGATCCCTGGCCTGCTGCGCGGCCATCAGGATATTCTTGTTGTTGGGGAGCAGAATCACCGCCTCGGCCCGCACCGCTTTGATGGCGGTCAAGAGGTCCTCTGTGCTGGGGTTCATCGACTGGCCGCCGCTCACCACCGCGCTGGCCCCCAGGTCCCGAAAAGCCTGGGCCAGCCCGTCCCCAGCCGCCACGGCGACGATGCCAACGCCAGTTACGCTTTCAGTGGTCAGGGTAGCCCCGTCGCCCGACGCGGCTGCGCTTGCCTTCTCTTCCTGCTTGCGGGAAAAATCCGCAAATTGCAGGTCCAGATTTTCCACCACCACATCATCCAACATTCCCAGCCCCGCGCCGAAGTCCAGGGCTGGCCCTGGGCTGAGCGCGTGGACGTGAATCTTTACCAGCGTATCATCCCCCACCACCAGCGGACAGTCGCCCAGAGCGCCGATATAGAGCCGGATGGCCGGTACATCCAGATTTTCGCCCCGAATCAGGTATTGGATGTCATAGCCGTAGCGTTCGCCATCCAGAGTGGGCGGGGGCGTGTCGAGCAGGGCTTGCATCTCTGCGCCAAAATCCACCGCCGGGGCCGTCTCGTCAAGCGCTCCCTCTGGCGGGTCGGCCTCGCCCCGCAACTGACGCACCATTCCCTCCAGAATTGTGACCAGCCCCTGGCCACCGCTGTCCACCACCCCGGCCTCTTTCAGAATCGGCAGCATTTCCGGTGTGCGCAACAGCGCCGAGCGGGCCGCCTGGGCTGTACGCAATAGCTGTTCCCGGATGTCCTTTGTCTCCGCGGCTGCCTCTTCCGCTCCCTCGGCCATAGCCCGGGAGACGGTCAGAATTGTCCCCTCCACCGGTTTCATCACCGCCCGATAAGCGCTTTCGCTGGCCTGGCGCAACGCGTGGGCCACATCGGACGCGGTATAGAATTCCTTGTCCTGGCCGGCCCTGGCAAAGCCCCGCAGAATCTGGGAGAGGATGACGCCGGAGTTGCCCCGGGCCCCCATCAGCGCGCCCCGGGCAAAACGTTCGGCCATTTCCGTCGCGCTGTAAGAGGTAAAGTCGGCCACCTCCTTCATCGCGCTGCGCATGGTCATCAGCATATTTGTGCCCGTGTCGCCATCGGGCACGGGGAAGACATTGAGTGCGTTGATAGCCGCGGCGTGGCGTTCCAGCCAGTGGGCCGCGGAGCGAAAAAGCTCCTTCATCTGTACGCCGTCGATGTGATGGAGCGGAGAGAGCGCCGGGGGTTGCGCGGCTGGCTCTGCGGATGCGCTTTCGCTGCTCTGCTGCGTCGCGTGCAGAGTGGTATCCAACGCGTTATCCAGCACAGGGAGGGGCTGTGCAGCCTCGCTCTGTATCGGGTCGTCTTGGGGTGAACGATCCATTCATTCTGCTCCTGGCATTCTTCACGGGTCCGGGTCTGCCGGGGACCGCTCATCTGGTGGATGGGGGAATCTGCAATAACTCTACACGAAAGCAGTCTGGATGACAAGTGAGCAATAAAAGAGGGGTATAGTTCATAATCGTCGGAGACTAGCGCCGGTTGAGCGGTGTACTGAGCCTGTCGAAGTATAGGCGGGGGCAGTTTCCCGCCGTATCGAAACCTAAGCGGATCCTCTGCGCAGGCATTCGTAGACCCGCTCCTCGATTTCGATACGCCTCGAAGAC
>JAHDWH010000015.1 GCA_023384455.1 Caldilineaceae bacterium
AAATCCGTGCAAATCCGTCTTTTCCGTGCGCATCCGTGTTCTATTCTTCAGGGCAGTTGGTAGACGAAGATGACCGGATCCCCGGCTCGATTGCGCTGAAGCAGAAAGACACCGCCGGGGTAGCGGCTCTGCAATTCCGCGGCCAGGGCCTGATCGTCTGGCTGGAGGATAACTGAGGATTGGGGTGGCAGATTGACCGGCCAATTGTCCGTATGAATGGCAACACCCCGCCCGGCATAGGGGCCACCCGATAGAAACTGAACCGTGCGGTCACTCCACTGGGCCCGGCGGTTGTCACCCGTATCGATCAACACAGCCGTGCGCCCATCGGGCAGGCTGCGGATGGCCCGCCCGGCCAGACTCTCCGGATCGTTATAGACCGTCTGCGCTTCGTACCATTCCACCCAATTGTAAGAAGCGGCCAGAACGATCAGCCCCATCACCACAAAAAGGGTAAATTGGCCCAACCAGACCGCGCCGCTGCGCATCAGCGTCGCTCTGGCCCGGTCCACTGCCAGCCCGCTGATCAGCCCGGCTACAGGCAGGGCAGGCAATAGCCGGGGCCAAAAGGGACTGTTGATTGTCAGCACGCCGCCCAGGACCACCACTGCGGCCAGCCAGGAAAGCATCTGCCAGCTTTGCAGCCGGTCCAGATTCAGAATCAGATACCCAATGCCCAGGAGCAGGAGTGGCCCGATGAGGCTATCCAGCATTGACCCCTGCCAGCCAAAATGGGTACTCTTGTCGTTGAACAGCCAAAAGGTGAGGAAGGTGCGCCGGGCATTTTCCAGTAGCACGGCGTTGATGCCCTCCACACCGAAGACCCCTTGCATATGGACCAATCCGCCCGGATTAAAGATAGAGACCTCTTGCAGACGGGTGATGAAGGCGGCGGGGCTGCGTAACCAGACCCCTGCAAAGGGCGACAGAAAGAGAAAGCCCCCCCCGACCCAAAGGCCAAATCCAGTCCAGCCTGTCTGTCGCAACCAATTTCGACGGCTTAACACAAGCCAGAGCCACCAGAGCAGGGCAACCACCCCAAAGACCCGCCCGCTGTAATAGAGCGTACCGGCCAACCCCAGCAGCAGACCGGAAAGCGCCAGGGCTGGACGAGAACCCGTACGAACGCCTCTGTGCAGGGCCCACAGCCCCAGCACCCCCCAGGCCACTGGCTCCAGATATTCGGGCATCCGGCCAAAATGGACGAATGTATAGCCCGCGCCCGTAAATGCAGCAGCCAGCAGCGCGGGAAGCCGTCCGTCATCTCTCTCTATATCTTCTACGGGTGTGCGGCGAAAAAGCTCGCACCCCAATAGCCAGACGCCCAGGAGTGTCAACAGCCCTGCGTAGAAACCGGCCAACCGGTTGCCCAGCAGCCAGTCACCAGTAAGGTTTATCCCCAGCGCCGCGGGATAGAAAGCAAAAAGAGGAATATTGGCCCACCCCGGCGCAAAGATACGCTCCTCCAGCCCCGCGACAATTTGCAGGGCTTGCAGGCCGTGGCTGGCCGGGTCCCCATCCACCCGCACGGGGACGGACGGCAACTGCCAGCCAAGCAGAACTCCGCTTATCAGCAGAATCAGCAGCAGCAGCGGCCAGCTTCTCTCCGGGGCTATATCTTCCGAGGCAGCGCCATTCCCACCGCCAGACAGCCAACTCCCCCCGACGTACAGCGCGATGGCCGCCAGCCAGAGATAGCGCGTCCAGGCTGGCTCCGTCTGGTTCTGCTGAAAGTAGTAGAGCAGGAGTGCGCCGACCAGCAGGGCCGCGCCGGTCAGCAAAGCACCGGGCAAAGCCAACCGGGCCGCTTTCCTGGGAATTTCATCGACAGGGGTCCGCCGGGGCCAACTATAGGCAGCAACGCCAAAGAGCAGCGCGCCAACCCCGGCCAGATAGAGACCGAAATGCTGGCGGTCGCCTGTTGACCAGTGGGAGAGATCCCACAAAAAGGGCAGATTGGTGGATACCCAGGGGATACGCAGAAATTCCAGAGGCTGCTGGTCGAAGAGATATTGAGCGGCATAGACAGCCAAAAGAGCCGCAAGAATCGCCAAAAAGCGCAGGAATCGCACGCGTTCAGCCTTGCTGGAAGGGGATGGGATGGGAGAAAGACAAAACCCGGTTGTCCAAATGGACGGTCAACCGGGTGTGCTTACAACATTGGGGCAAGATAACCAACCAGAGGTAGCTGTTCAGCCACCCCACCCCCTCCCCATTCCAGGCAGAGAACTGGAGCGACTCCTCCCCAAAGTAGGGGAGGTTGGGAGGGGGTGAGCAGTTACAACCAGAGGTTAGGCCGCGTCTTCGGTCTCTTCTACTTCGGCCTGGACGGGTTTGCTCTTCTTGGCAGTGGTCTTCGGTGCCTCGTCTTCGTCTTCGATTTCACTTCCGTCCTTGGCAGCCCGGCGGAACTCCCGGATACCCTTGCCCAGCCCGCCAAAGACCTCGGGCAGGCGGCCAACGCCGAAAAAGATGACAACAATCACCAGAATCAAAATCAGTTCTGTGGGTCCAAGAGAAGGCATTGGGATGCTCCTTAGTGAATATTTCGTCGGCAACCCGGCCAGAGGGGAGGGTCGTCTTTACGAGCGATAGAGTGGACCTATTATAACACGGGCGCAAAGTGCTGCAAATCTCCAACCAGAAGGAAAGAGAACGCACGCATCTCTCCCATTCCTGGGACGTATCCTATGCGGAACGGGCTGATTGTCGCGGATAGAAGCGAGACTTCCGCCTGGCCAGACCCACGGAGTCTCGCTTCGGTCAAGAGGACTTACCAGCCGAAGCGCTCTTCCAGCCAGGGGTCGCCCTGCATATGATAGCCAGCCCGTTCCCAAAAGCCGGGCCGATCACCCGACATAAACTCCAGCCCCCGCAGCCATTTGGCGCTCTTCCACAGATACTTTTTGGGCACGAGGAGACGCATGGGATAGCCGTGTTCCGGGTCCAGAGGCTTGCCGTCGTACGAATAGGCCAGCATTGTGTCGTCGTCGTCCAGCACATCCAGCCCGATGTTTGTGGTATAGCCCAGCTCGCAGTGGGCCATCACATGGGTAGCTGTGGGGTCCACGTCGATCAGCTTGGCAAAATCCCGCCAGGCGACGCCGGTCCAGGCGGTGTCCAGTTTGCTCCAGCGGGTCACACAGTGAATGTCCACCGTCTGGGTCTGCTGGGGCAGGGCCATCAGATCGGCCCAGGAGAAGCGCTTTTCCTCGTTCACCAGCCCAAAGACCCGCAAGTCCCAGTTGTCCAGATTGGCGTAGCGGGGTGTTTCGCCGTAGGTGAGGACGGGGAAGCGCTCGCTGAGAAACTGACCGGGGGGCGTGCGTTCATCCCGGTTCTCGCCGGGCAGGTTCTTCACCCGTTTGAGCCGTTCGACTTTTTTGAAGG
This sequence comes from Caldilineaceae bacterium, assembly GCA_023384455.1. Lineage (GTDB taxonomy): Bacteria > Chloroflexota > Anaerolineae > Caldilineales > Caldilineaceae > JACQGT01. Next base: position 3,391 of record JAHDWH010000015.1, read on the forward strand.
GGTTTTCAATGCGCATTGGTTTATACCTCCGCTGTCACAAAGGCTGAGGAAGCCTTTTGATAAACCATCTGTTCAATCTCAGCCTCAAGTGTATTCAGAAAACGCCTGAATTGGGAAACATCAACCGACAGTGTGCCGCCCACATAGGCCGATTTGTTCCTCTCCATTCGTATCATCACACGGACAGTGACTTCGCCCTCGCCATTTTCTGAGATGTCCCCGTCCAGGAGCGCAAATTCAAAGTCCAACTCCGTGGGGACAAAGACAAATGGCTCTCTGTCATCGAAGATATCGTCATCTCCCGCTGCGCAGGAATCCAGAAAATTCCGTGCACCAGTCACCAACTGCCGATAGCTGCGCCGGGATAGGGTCGGCACGGATTGTGGTTTTACAAGAACTGCCTGACGATTGACGATAAGACGCAGTGACAATTCGCTGCGAATCCACTCTTCGCCGGGGAATTCAAGCGCAAGAGGTGTCAATCGGAATATAGATTGGTCGGTTTTGAGTTCAGCCATTTGATTTCACCGCCACCCGTAGTTGCGGGCCAAATTGCGCAGTTCGTGTTTCGACACGCCTGTCAGAATCGTTACGATCCATCCGTCATCTACGACAACGATATCATACCGGTTTGCGCCTTGCCGTTGCACAAAAACCTGTGCGCCGTCATTCTGAAAAAAGCGCTGGGAGAAATTGTTGATCACATCGTCCACATCCACAGAACGATCTGCCAGTCGGTGAGTCGCGTGCTTTGTAAGCCTTCTGCCGCCTGGCGTGTACTTGTACTCCTCCATCATCAAACCTCATCGAGTGAATCTGAATCCGCTCAAATCCGCCTGATCCGCGGTATCCGCTCCATCCGCGTTCTATCTCCCCTATGCCACAAACCGTTTCAACACAATCGTCGCATTCTGCCCGCCCAGACCAAAGCCGTTGCACAGCCCCGCATCCACCCGGTGTTCCCGGCTCTCATTCGGCACGTAGTCCAGATCGCAGGCCGGGTCGGGAAGCTCGTAGTTGATGGTGGGCAGGATGCGGTCTTCCTGCATCGCCTTGACCAGCACAGCCGCGCTCTGGGCACCGGCTGCGCCCATTGCGTGGCCGATACTGCTCTTAATGCTGGTGATGGGGATGGCATAGGCGACTTCCCCAAAGACCCGTTTGATGGCGGCGGTCTCCATTGTATCGTTAAGCATCGTGCCTGTGCCGTGAGCCACAATCCAGTCGATGTCTGTAGCGGCCAGAGCGCTCTCGGCCAGGGCCAGGGACATACAGGTCGTCGCGCCTGTGCCGGTTGGCTCTGGGGCCACCATATCGTACGCATCTTCGCTCAGGGCATAGCCGGCAAACTCGGCCAGAATCGTTGCGCCCCGGGCCTGGGCGTGTTCCAGGGTTTCCAGCACAAAAACGCCCGCGCCTTCACCCACTACCATCCCATCCCGGTTGCCGCTGAAGGGCGCGCAGGCTTTTTCCGGGTTGGCGTTGTTGGTGCTGGCCGCGCCCAGACGGCTGAAGGTGGTGATGATCATTTTGGAGAGATAGCCCTCGGCCCCACCGGCAATCATCACATCCGCATCTCCCCGTTGCAGACGGCGGGCCGCTTCGCCAATCGAAGTAATGCCTGTGGCGCAGGCTGTTACCTGGCTGTTGGTCGGCCCGGTGACGCCGAGTTTGATGGCGACAAAGGTGGGCGTGCCACTGATGAGCGCGGCGGTGCCATTGGCCGGGTTAAAGCGCCGAGGGCCGCCTTCGGTCAATTTGGCGCTCTCTTCTTCCACAATGTCCCAGCCGCCAAAGGCCAGACCGATCTCCACGCCGATCCGACGCCGGTCTTCCTGTTCCAGCGCCAGACCCGCCATAGCCACTGCGTCCTGGGCCGCTTTGTAGGCAAACTGAGTGCCCCGGCTCGTGCGTCGGGCTTCCTTGCGGTCCATATAGACCCCGGCATCCCAATCATTCACCCGTGCGCTGATCTGGGTGGGGAAATCTGTGGCGTCCCAGTGGATGATAGGACCCGTGCCAGATTTGCCCGCGGCCATCTGATCCCAGGACTCTTGCAGGCTGTGGCCCAGGGGGGTGATGAGTCCGACACCCGTAATAACTACCCGACGGGATGGGTTTGCAGAGGGAGAATATCCGTTCGTGTTCATTCGTCTATCCAGTCTTCTGATAATTGTTGTAGGGTGGATCGTGCATCAATAGATAACACGACGGGGGGGCTGTTGTCAATGATTGGAAAAGCGATGGAGGTATCCCAGAAAATGGTAAGGGAAATGTGGGTATAGCCATTGGCTAGACTAGAATTTCCTCTTTCCATCGCTGGCTACACCGGTTCAGTAGCTTCCTTCCCATTCTTGCCCGATCCCCGCCCATCCGCTACAATCAGGAGACCGATGACAGCGGACGGTGAACCGCAGCCATTATGCTTTGAGGCGCCGTCCGCGATCTGCCGTCCTACCCGTCCCTTCCACCGCAAAGGCCACCTAATGCAAAAAAGTGGACTCCAAATCCTGCGTCCCTACCAGCGGCCCTACTATCGGGCACTGGCCATCGGCACGCTCTACGCGCTCATCGGCGCGGGGGCCAGCGCTTTTAGCCCCACCTGGCTGGGCTGGGCGGTGGACGCGCTCAACAAAGGCGCGCCCCCCCGGGATCTGGCCTGGTACGCCGGCGGGCTGATGCTCCTGGCCGGGATCGTCGCCCTCTTCCGCTACCTGCTGCGAATGCTCACGGGCAGTATCGCGGCGGGCATCTCCTACCGGATGAGCCAGGACCTCTTCCACCGGCTGCTCCTCTTCGACCGGGAGACCCGTCAGGACTACGGCACGGGCGATCTGCTCTCCCGCAGCACCAGCGACTTTATTTACGTCTGGCGTTTCTACAGCGCGGGCTTTCAGATGTTTATGCACGCCTTCTTCCTGCTCCTCATCGGCGCGGGGCTGATGGGGCGCACCAGCCCTCAACTGGCCCTGATGGTGGTGGGGATGCTCACCCTCAGTATCGCCGTGCAGGTGCGGCTGGGCCGGGTGCTGCAAGCCTCTTTTATTCGGGTGCAGGAGGAGATCGCCAAACTGGCCATCTTTGCCCAGGAGCATCTGAACGCGGCCCGGATGCTGGTGGCTTACGTCCAGGGCGATGCGGTGGGGCGTTCCTTCCGGGAGGCCAATGAGAGTTATGTCAACCAGAATTTGCGCTTTGTCCTGCAAAGCGGCGCCATCTCACCCCTCCCCAGTCTGGTGGTGCGCATCGCGGCCACAATCGTCGTCTTTGTGGGTGGCTCGCTGATTATCGACGGCAGCCTGACCGTCGGCCAATACGTCCAGTTTATCGTCTATCTGGGGCTGCTCAACAGCGGCGCGCAGCAGATTACCGACGCCTACGAGCGGCTGCAACAGGGCAGCGGTGCGGCGGTGCGCATCGGCGAGGTGCTGGAACGCTGGCCGAAGGTGGCTGACCCGGAGGATGCCCCGGAGGTCAAACTGGCTGGCCATATCCGTCTGGAAGGGGTGGGGGTCTGGGCCGAGGATCAGGAACGCTGGGCCTTGCGCCACATCGATCTGGACATCCCGCCGGGGATGACCCTGGGAATCGTCGGGCCGACGGGTTCGGGCAAGTCGATGCTTATCAGCCTGCTGGGGCGCATCTACGACCCCACCGAAGGGCGGGTGACGATTGATGGCTACGACATCCGGGATATCAAACTGGCCGACCTGCGCCAAACCGTCGTCTACGTGCCCCAGGAATCCCTGCTTTTCAGTATGCCCCTGCGCAATAATATCGCGCTGGGCATCCCCTACGTGCCCGACCCCCGCATCTTCCAGGCGATGGATCAGGCCCGGCTCTCGAAGGATATGGCCCAGCTTCCCCAGGGGCTGGACAGTATTGTGGGCGAGCGGGGCGCCACCCTCTCCGGCGGCCAACGCCAGCGCACAGCCATCGCCCGGGCCCTGGTGCGGGACCCGAAGGTGCTGCTGCTGGACGACGCCCTGGCCAGTGTGGATATGAAGACCGCGGCGGAGATTCTGCGGGAGTTGCGCCAGGTGGAGGGCAAGCGCAGCCGGATACTTGTCACCCAACGCATCGCCACTGTCGTCGACGCGGATCACATTATTGTCCTGGACCACGGCCAGATTGTGGAGCAGGGCAGCCATACGGAACTGCTGGCCGGGAATGGCTTCTACGCCGAGATGTACCACCGGGAAGTGGAGCAGGCTCAGGAGGAGACGACAAATGGCCCGGTCTGATCTGTCGCAAGGCAAACCGAAAGTGGAGGCCCGGCCCAGCTTTTCCGAAGTTGCCAGCCAGGATTCGGCGCTGATCCAACTGCTGGCCTCCTCCCTGGCTCCCTACAAAAAGTGGCTCTTTGGCGCGCTGGTGCTGATGCTGGGGGTGGCCGGTCTGAATGCTGTGCCCCCCTATCTGCTGCAACAGGCCATCGACGGCCCCATCAAAAATGGCCAGGTGGGCGCGCTCTGGCGCATCACCGCCATCTACGGTGGCACAGCCATCGGCATCTTTCTGCTCACCTTTGCCTTCACCTATTTTCTGCAACAGGCGGGCCAGCGGGCCCTGGCCGACCTGCGCACCCGGGTCTTCACCCACATCTTCCGCCTGGACCACGCCTTCCTCACCGGCACGCCCACGGGGGAGCTGGTGGCCCGGCTGACCAACGACATCGACCAGCTCAACGCCGTCCTCTCCCGCAGTATTGTGATTGTGCTGGTGGAGGGGGTGACGCTGATTGTGATTGTGTCGGTGATGGTGGCGGTCAACTGGCGGCTGGCCCTGCTCTCCCTGGCCGTGCTGCCGGTGGTCTTCCTCGTCACCCGCTACTTCCGCGCCCGCATCCGGGAATCCTCCAGCGGCGAGCGCTCGGCCCAGGCCCGGATCAGCTCCTTTCTCAACGAACAGGTCCACGGGATGACGGTTGTGCAGCTATTCAACCGGGAGGAGGAGAGCGAGCAGGAGTTTGAGGGCTACAACAAAAGCTACCGGGAGGCGCTGATCGATCTGCGCTGGCACAGTGCGCTCTTTCTCTCTGTCCAGGAGATTCTGTCGGCGGTCGGGCTGGGGCTGATCCTCTACGGGGGCGGTCAGGGGGTGCTGGCCGGTTGGGCCACCCTGGGGACGCTCGTGGCCTTTGTCCAGTACACCGAGCGGGCCTTCCAGCCGGTGTTGCGCCTTTCCCAGGAGTACAATACTGTGCAGATCGCGCTGGGCGCGGCCGAGCGCATCTTTGCCCTGCTCAACACCCAGCCCGCGGTGCAGGAGCCAGCCGCGCCGGCTTCTCTGATCGATGTGGAGGGTACGATTGAATACGAGGATGTCCACTTCTGGTATATCCCCGACGAGCCGGTCTTGCAGGGCATTTCGCTAAAAATTCCCGCGGGCCAGAGTGTGGCGATTGTGGGGCCGACGGGCGCGGGCAAGTCCAGTGTCGTCAGCCTGCTGGCCCGCCACTACGACCCCACCCGGGGCGTCATCCGGCTGGACGGGCAGGACATTCGGGAGTTCGGGCTGGCCGATCTGCGCCGGACCGTCTCCGTCGTGCCCCAAGACCCGGTCTGTCTGGCTGGGAGCATCGCCTTCAACATTCGGTTGTATCGGGACGATCTGACGGACGAGGAGGTGCAGCGGGCCGCGGAGTTCAGCAATGCGGCCCGTTTTATCGAGGAACTGCCCGGCGGCTACGATTATCAGGTCTTGCCCAACGGGGAGAATCTTTCCCAGGGGCAGCGGCAATTACTCGCCCTGGCCCGTGCCCTGGCCCTGAATCCATCGGGCGTGCTGATTCTGGACGAGGCCACCAGCAGCATCGACACGGCCACGGAAGCGCTGATTCAGGAGGCGCTGGAACGGGTGCTGCGCAGCAGGACCAGTCTGGTCATCGCGCATCGTTTGAGTACCATCCGCAACGCCGACCGGATTCTGGTGATGGAGCGGGGGCGGATTATCGAGGAAGGCAGCCACGCGGAGTTGATGGCGGCTGACGGTCACTACGCCCGGCTGCACGGCCATCAGTTGATGGGGTCCATCAGTTGATGGGGCAGGGGAAGGTGGTTAAGTCGCCGAATTATACATAACGTCGGCATTTGTGGATAAGTGCCGACGTTATGTATAATTTTGTCATGAAACATACCGAGCGTATTCTGAGTCTTTTGCAAACCCAGGAAATCATCCGACTCCAGGAGTTGCGTCCTTTGGGAATATCGCCAGCATCGCTCTATTGGCTATACCAGCAGGGGAAAGTCGTGCGCTCCGGTCGAGGAACCTACAGGTTGCCAGAGAGAGATGTCAGCGAATATCATTCCCTGGCTTTGGCGTGCAAGCGGACGCCTCACGGCATCATTTGCCTGCTTTCGGCGCTGTCGTTTCACGAAATAGGCACACAACTGCCCTTTGAGGTCTGGATGGCTATTGACAGAAAGGCGCGGCTGCCTGTCGTTGACTACCCTTCCATGCGTTTCGTGTACTTCTCTGGAGATGCGCTGACTGCCGGTGTAGAGTCCTATCAGATTGAAGGGGTTACGGTCTCTGTTTACACCCCGGCCAAGACTGTAGCGGATTGCTTCAAATATCGCAACAAAGTTGGTCTGGATGTAGCCATAGAGGCATTGCGCGAAGGCAGGCGGTTGGGGAAATGTACAGATCGTGACCTGTGGCATTTTGCCAGGATTTGCCGGGTCGCCAATGTGATGAAGCCCTATTTGGAGGCAACCGCATGAACAGGCCACCGCCCAAAAACCTGTCTGCGTCTTGTACACCAGCGTTTGCTCAATCTGAGCCAGACCAACGGCGATGACTTTAATTTCCTGCTGATTCGCTATGCGATTGAACGTCTTCTCTACCGCCTCTCCTCTTCCCCCCACGCCGACACATTTGTTCTCAAAGGTGCCTTGCTCTTTTTGGTCTGGGCAGCGCCCATCCATCGACCGACACGCGACATCGATTTTCTAGGATACGGGGATAAGACTCCTGGGCGGCTGGAACAGATGTTTCGCGATATCTGCCTGATGGATGTGGTAGCAGATGGCATCACCTTCGATCTGACGACGATTAAAGTGCAACCGATCCGGGAAGAGCAGAGTAACGCGGGCCAGCGTATCACCCTGGCCGCTTATCTGGGACGAGCCAGGATTCCGTTGCAGATTGACATTGGCTTTGGGGATGCGGTTGTGCCCCCTGCGGTTATGACCAATTATCCAACATTGTTGGACTTTCCCTCACCAGAAATTCAAGTCTACCCCAGGGAAAGTGTCGTTGCCGAAAAGCTGCACGCGATGGTGGCACTGGATATGAGCAACAGCCGAATGAAGGACTTTTTTGACATCTGGACTTTGGCGCGGTTGTTCGCCTTTGAGGGTCTGCTATTGGTACAAGCCATTGGGTCAACCTTTCGAGAGCGGGGAACACCTCTACCAAAAAACATCCCTACTGCGCTTTCGCCTGAGTTCTACACTGCGGCGCAGAAAGTTGCCCAATGGCAGTCATTTCTACGCCGCAGCCGGATCGATACGGGTGGCGCAGAGCTGGCACAAATTGTGGAAGATATAGTACCTTTTCTCCTGCCGCCACTTCAGGCTGCTGCCCAAGAAGAACCCTTTTCTGTCCGTTGGCAGCCGAATGGTCCGTGGGTTGTGTCGTAATTGCGTTACCTGTCGAAGTGGGGGTGGACATTTGAAGCTCTTGGCCCAGGATGGTCACTACGCCCGGCTGCACGGGCACAGAGGACGGGGGCGGGGGAGGTTAGTTGAGCAGCTCGGTTTTGAGCATAACGATTATATGTTCAAGCCGCTCCAATTCGGTCAATTCGGCTTGTTCGTCCTCGCTCAACAAACCCGCGTTATTAAGGGCAAATAACCGCTGCAACCGTCCTTGTGAGCGATCCGACGCGTGATACCCCATCACCTCATCCGTTGTAGGATTTCCCAGCAGAAAATCAACGATCTCGGCCGAAGTCTGCGCGGCGGGCGTCTTCAAGCGCGCCAGCCCCAATTCCAGGACGACTGGCAGCCAACGGCGCACGGGCATAATCTGTTCTGCCAATTGATCGGGGAGTTGCATCATTACTTGGACCATCGGAATCCTGCCTCGGCTGCTTGCAATCTGGCACGACTAGCTACTTTCAACTCTTGTCGGATTATATCACAATCCTGTACAAACGGCCTGCTGATTATTTAATACTGACGACGCCAACGCCAAGCCTTAAGCCGAGTTGATGGGGCAGGACGGGCATTAGTAAGCGTCAAGAAATAACGTAGGGGTTTCGCAGACACGATTCCGGGAATCGGCCACAATATCTCTCGGCTTTCCCGTCATCGCCTGGCCGATTCCCGGAATCAGACCGGTAACTTATATCTTGACGTTTACTTAGCGCAGTTGCACGGGCATCAGATGATGGGGGCGGTAAGGCCTACGCTTCAAAGCGAATTTTGTACAAACTGTAAATGCGCACATACCGCTTGTGCATCCATACTGAATTCCCCAGCGCGCTGTAGTTCGCTCTTGCGAAGGTCGTCGCCCACGTAATCGATGTCCAGGGTTGGCCGTTCGCTGCCCAGCAAACAAAGAGCGCTCCCGCCCAGAAGTGTCAAAGTCGCCTGCTGTGGATAGCGGGAGCCCAATTCGGTCAGGAAAGATTGGATTTGATCGGAAGTGATTGTTGCCATCGGATTTCCTGTTCCATAAAGCGCAGCCAATTCTGTATCGCGTGTTCGTATGTACCGCGCCAATTGAGGGTTCGCCCGCTCAATTCTTGCTGGCGATTGGCAAGCGCCTGGAGAGCAGCATCGGGTGTCATCTGCTTGGGCATACGCAATTCCTCACTGAAGAGGTCGGGGAGTTGCGGTTTTTGGCCGCACATTGCCGCCAGGCGGGTACGGTATTTCAGATGTAACCAATGAGCAGCGGTATAGTAGCAGCGCAGTGTGACAGCCGCATCTGAGGATAGGATTTGCAGGGCAGCCGGTACGTCCTCAGCGAACTCCGGGTGAGTCAGAAGCAGGGGAATCAACGCCAGGCGCAGACGAGCCTCTGGGCTGGCGGCCAGGGAAGCCAGTAATGTAGCAGGCACAAATGTTGTAGGAGTGCCGCTGCCCCCACGCAAAAAGCGAACGCCGAGTGTATCCAGAGCGTCAACCAGTTCCGATTGCCTGTGATTGGTCTTGGCAGTGTTCGGCATAGCACTCAAATTCACCGTTTCCCCTGTAACCCCAGCAACCTATCCGCAGAAACCAGCAGCCGAATAGAGCGCGCCTGTCCCGGTGTGCGGGCGATCCAGCCGTTCTCCTCCAGACGCAGTATCATACTGTGAACAGTGGGCGGGGTGACACGAAACACTCGTTGCATATCGGCCTCGCTGGGCTGCCGTCGGCGTAGTCGTCCACCAGCCGGTCCACAAAATTGTAGCCCTCGGCCCGGCTCTCCACCAGCAGAGGTTCTATCTCAGCCGGTGCCAGATCGGTCAATCGTTGGAGAAGCATTCCTGCACCACCATTTGTTTCGGACGTAGAGCATCCTGGCTGCGTTCCCACGCGGAGGGGTGGGAACGAGTACTCCGCTGCGGGGCAGGGCGCGGAATTCTTCCATCGAAGTTGGTCGGCGTTTTTTCTCGGCGCTGATCATTCGTCTTCCATTCTCTGTTTGGTGGGGTCTGCGACAAGGGGGGATTTCGATTAGTCTCCAATGTCCGACCGGGTACAATCGGCACTGAAAAGCGGACGCAGATTGACGCAGAAACAACTGATCTGCGCAGATTTTTATCCCTTCGACAGGCTCAGGACAGCGCAGCGGCAATCATCTCTTTCCGCGTCAGGCCACACGACCGGCTGACACCGATAGCGACGAGAATAGGAACGCAGATTGCGCAGATGACGCAGATTTTCGCAGATTAAATCCGTGCAAATCCGTTTTTTCCGTCTCCATCCGTGTTCTATTCTTCAGAGCACTCCATCAGCCTCGCAATTGTAAGCCCTATTCGTCCCACCCGTCCACCCCGTCCGGGTCGTAGTCACCCCATTTGCCGCTATAGGAGGATGCAAACATCTGCGCGTTCGTGCGCTCCGCGTCGTCCAGGGCTTTTTGCAACACTTCGGCGCGGCGGGTTTCCGCATCCACCCCAGCGGACGACTGCCCCGGCCCGACGCTGACGATACGAATCTGGCGGATGTCGCCCATCTGATAGGGGATCGTTGCGCCCACAAATTTGCCCCGCACAGCCTTGCCCAGGGGCGCGTCCGCGCTGAGCAGCCCCCGGCCCATATCCGCCTGACTGGCCGGGACCAGAGCGAAGTCCATCCGTTCAGTATTCCCGTCCGCGTCGATGAGGTCAACTTCTATGTGGGTTCCCAGGCCGACTTGATTGATAGCTCCATTGGCGTCCATTTTGCCCTCCATCTGGCTACGGCAAAAATGCCGGATCGAGAATCGCTTCCAGCGCGTAGGGGCACTCGGCGGGAAAAGCATCTGCTTCCAGGCCAGTCTCATCTTCGGCCAGCAGACGGGCACGGCCATAGGCTCGGTCGATATAGTTTTCCAGTTCCGCCCGCAGGCTGGGGCTGTCTTCCAGCAGATCGGCCAGTTCTCCCCGCTGGACTGTCAATGTATTGCGCCAGCTTCGTGACCGGTGGGTCGGTTGAAATTCCCACTTCAACAAATGGGCCAGCAGAACAGTCAGGCGGCTGATCAACTCCCGGCGCTCACGCTTGCTCATCGCTTCCAACTCCTCGGCGATATGTTCGGCGTCGATCTCACGCAGCTCTCCCCAGCGGATAACCTCCACATTGGCAGTCAGCCACAGGTGAAAATCTTCTTCGTATAGTTCTGTCAATGCCGTTTGCATTTCTTCCTCCCTTCTCCACGCCGCACGCCTCTCCCATTCTACCCATTCGCCAGATGCAACACCAACTCAACCTTTCGCCAGATTTCCTCCCCTTCCGGCGCGTCGTCCCACAGATGAAAGTGGGGAAACATTGTGCCGTGCCAATCGGCAGGGGTGTTGTGGGTGGCGAGTTTGCCCACCCGGGGCGGCGATTCGACCACCTGTGGATATTCCTGATAGAACAAGAGCAGGTCCTCGTGGATGGTAATCAGGCAGTATTTGTCAAAGTTGCCTGGCTTCTCCTCCTGCATCTGGTAGTGGTAGAAAATATAGCTGCTCACCATCTCCGGCTTCAGCCGGGTGAGCCGGGCGCGCACATTGTCCGGCGGGGACTTGCGCTGCCAATCGTCGGTGTTGCGGGGTTCGCCGCAGTGGAAGATGTCCATCATCGGCACAAAGTGACGGGGCTGGGTATCGCCGGGCCAGCTTTCCAACAGATTGCCCATCTCTCCCGCCAGATCGTCGGGCGACAGTCCTGCATCCGTCGTCTCGTAATAGACGAAGAAGTGACGTTCCCAGCCAAAGACGCTGGCGGTGAGCAGACGACCATCAGAAAGCAGAGCGCCCAAAGCATCGGAACGGGCGCGCCAGGCCGCGGCGGTAGCGGCTTCCTGACCGGGGCGGCATTGGGATCGGTAGACGAAGCGGTGAAGGGGTTGACTCATAACGGCTCCTGGGGTAGATGCTGATTGAGAAGGGAAGCGGGAATGGCGTTGGCCTGGGCAATCGCGGCATAGACCGCCGCGCTGGGGCGGGGCGTGCGTTCCTGAGTGACCGGGTCCATCTCGAAAAGCCCAAAGCGGAGACCCCAGCCCTCGGCCCATTCGAAATTGTCCACCAGCGTCCAGTGGAAATAGCCTCGCACATCGCAGCCGCTGGCAATCGCCCGCTGCAACGCGGTCAGATGGGCCACCAGCCAGCGGGCCCGCTGACCGTCATCCCGGTCCGGCAGCCCATTTTCCGTGATATAAATGGGCAGGTCCGGACGAAAGCGGCGCACCTCCTGGCAGAGCTGATAGAGTCCTTCCGGGTCATACTGGCTGAATGGCCCTTCCCGCCCGGAATCCGAATGTTCGGCGTTGGGCAGATGGGTCACCTTCCCAAACATCTGGCTGGGATCGAGGCTGAAACGGATGTAGTCCCGGGTGTAATAGTTCAGCCCAATGTAGTCCAGAGTCTTCGCCAGCCGACCGTCGCGCCGGTTCAGGGAAAGGGGAGGGCGCAGCCAGCCGTCATCTGTGGCCGCCACCCAGAGATGCTCGAAAAGCCAACGGCGCAGACCCGCGGCATAGCGATCCAGCCGATTGCCGGGCCGGAAGCCAGCGCTGAGACGTACGTGCTTGGCATAGCCTACTCGCGCGTCCGGCTGATGGGCGTGGATGGCGTGATAGGCTTCGGCGTGGGCAAAGAGCAGATGGCGCATCACCCCCATTGCCAGAGGGAAATTGCTCTTGCCGGGCGGCCAATTGCCCAGAAACCAGCCCTGGGCGATCAACACCAGCGGCTCGTTGATGGTTGCCCAGAAGTCGCACAGATCGCCCAGGGCGCGGGTGGCAAAGTCCACATAGCGGCGGAAGAAGGCCACGCTGGCCCCATTCTCCCAGCCGCCCATCCGGGTAAACCAGAGCGGCTCGGTAAAGTGGTGCAGGGTGACCAGAGGCGTCATCCCCCGACGGCGCAGACCGTCCAGCATCTCCCGGTAGCGGTCGATGGCCGCGTGGTCAAAGCGGCCCGGCTGCGGCTCGATGCGGCTCCACTCCAGACTGAGCCGGTGGGCGTTGAGTCCCAACCCAGCCATGCGGTCGAAGTCGGCCTCGGCGTTGCGCCACCAGTCACAGGCCAGGCCGCTGCGGTCCCCGTGCCAGACAGCGCCGGGCTGCTGCTCGAAAGCCCACCACTGGTTGTTGCTATTGTCGCCCTCCACCTGATGGGAAGCCGAGGCAGTGCCCCAGAGAAAGTGGGGCGGGAAGGAAAGAGTTGTCATAGGGGGTTGGGGATTGGGGACTAGGGATTGGGGGCTAGGGACTGGGGACTGGGAAGCGGAGTTCCAATCCCCGATCCCCGTTCCCCAGTCTCCGATCCCCGCTCTACGGTTGATAAACGGTGTCGGCGGGCCGCTGGCGGGGCAGATGTTCCAGAGCGACCCCAGCTTCGGTCAGAAAGCGGCGGCTGTTTTCGTCGGGATAGTTGCCGGCGTAGACCACCCGGCGGATGCCTGCGTTGATAATCATTTTGGCGCAGGTGAGGCAGGGCTGGTGGGTGACGTAGACCGTCGAACCCGCGGTATTCACCCCGTGCAGCGCGGCCTGGATGATGGCGTTCTGCTCCGCGTGGAGGGTGCGCACACAGTGGCCGTCGATGAGCAGGTGGCCCACCTCGTCGCAATGGGCCAGACCTGCCGGCGCGCCATTGTAGCCGGTGGTCAGAATGCGCCGATCCCGCACAATCACCGCGCCCACGTGGGCGCGGTCACAGGTGCTGCGTTCGGCCACGCCAAAGGCAATGTGGATAAAATAATCGTCCCAGGAGGGGCGGGAGGGATGGGGCATATTTTAAAATCCATTCAATCCAACCTATGGATTTATCCAGTCAGCGTGCGCCAGGTATCTTGCGGGTGCTTTTTGGCGACGCCATTCGGCGAACGTTTGCTGGCCGCCTCGGCCGCGTAAGGGTCATAGAGCAGATCGGCCAGAATCGCCAGGGCATCTTCGCTCTTTGTACAGGCCAGATACGTAAATTTTCGCATATCCTGCTCGGGCTGAAACCAGTTGCGCCGGGGCATTCGCACCGTATGTGCCACCCGCAGACCGGGCAGGCTTTCCCTGCCAAAGCGGATTTCCCCCCAGCCAATCTCTACGATGGCATCGGGTTTGAAAAAACAGTACCACATCCCGTGCTGATTCTTCGCCGAACGGCCCACCCCCAGAAAAGATGTGGGCTGGCTCAGACAGATGACCGCGTGCTCCCGGCTGGGAAAGGTGCGGAAAAATCCCTGCAACCAGGCGAAGTGCTGATGCCGATTTTCTACACCGAAATAGCCACTGGCCCAGACAGACAGTTTGGCCGAGGAGGGAAGGATGGCCGGTGTGACCAGGGGCATCTCGCCGGGCAGAAAATCCACAAAATCTTTGGTCTGCCAGTAGAGATAACCCGCGATCAGGCCCACAAAGAGCAGCAGCGAGACCTCGGCTGTGAACCATCCGCCGGGCAGCCAGCCGAGCAGGGCAGCCCCACTGATCAGCAAAAGATCGAACTGTAGCCAGCGCAAAAAGTCTTGACCGGCGAATTTGTGACGGGCCATTCCATAGAAGAGTCTACCCACGTTCTGTCTCCACAGAAGTTTCTATCAAAAAGAGCCTCACCGGGTCCGGCAAGGCTCTTTACGAGTAAAACTGCTCACCCCCTCCCAACCTCCCCACAGTGGGGGAGGAGTCGAGCCTGTTCCTTCCCTGGAATGGGTAGGGGTAGGGTGGGGTGGCCGAACTGTTTCCTTTACGATTGACATTCGTTGGAAGAGAGGTGGTTCAGGCCGGTGCGGGCAGGCTTCCGCCCAGCTCCAGCCCTTTGTCCCGGCCTTCGCCTTCCCGCTTGCGCTCGTCGTCACTGATGCTGGGTTGGGCGCGTTCGTTGCGATTGAGGGCCGGTATACCAGTGGGCGGCTGCTCTAGCACCTGTTCACCCCGCATAATCGCTTCAAATTCCAACCTGTTCAGTGTTTCCACCTCCAGCAGACGCTGGGCCACGGCGTCCAATTTATCCCGCTGGTCATTCAAAATCTGATGGGTGCGTTGATAGGCTTCATCTACCAGTCCCCGCACCTCTTCGTCAATCTCCTGGGCCACTTTGTCGCTATAGTTGCGGCTTTCGCCCAGGCTGCGGCCCAGGAAGATCATCTCATCCCGTTCGCCATATTGGATCGGACCCATCCGTTCGCTCATCCCCCATTGGGTTACCATTGCCCGAGCCATATCCGTCACCCGTTCCAAATCGTTGCTGGCTCCGGTGGTAATGTCACCGAAACGGACCTCTTCGGCCACCCGGCCTCCCAGCAGTGCGGCCAGTTGTGCCTTAAATTTGTCCCGACTGGTCAAGTGGGATTCTTCTTCGGGGATAGGCATTGTATAGCCCCCGGCCATGCCCCGGGGCACAATCGTCACTTTATGAACCGGGTCGTGTTCCGGAATGGCATACATAATTACTGCGTGGCCCGCCTCGTGGTAGGCAACGATCTCTTTCTCTTTGGGGGTGATCAACCGGCTGCGCCGCTCCGGCCCGGCGATGACCCGCTCGATGGCTTCCTGGAATTCGGCCATACCGATGGAACGCCGGTTGCGCCGGGCGGCCAAAATAGCTGCCTCGTTGACCAGATTTTCAATGTCTGCGCCCACAAAACCGGGGGTCTGCTTGGCAACCACATCCAGATTCACGTCGGTAGCCAGGGGCTTGCCTTTGATGTGGACGTTGAGAATGGCCCGCCGCCCCTTCACATCCGGTGCATCCATCGTCACCCGCCGGTCAAAGCGACCAGGACGCAGCAGAGCCGGGTCCAGAATATCGGGCCGGTTGGTAGCGGCGATCAGAATGATATTGACATCCGTGTCGAAGCCGTCCATCTCTACCAGGATCTGGTTGAGGGTCTGCTCCCGCTCGTCATTGGAGCCGCCCAGACCAGAGCCGCGATTACGCCCCACCGCGTCGATTTCGTCGATGAAAATAATACAGGGGGAATTTTTCTTGGCCTGCTCGAAGAGATCCCGCACCCGGCTGGCCCCCACGCCCACAAACATCTCGACAAATTCGGAGCCAGAGATGCTGAAGAAGGGGACACCTGCTTCGCCAGAGACCGCCTTTGCCATCAGAGTTTTACCGGTTCCCGGCGGTCCTACCAGCAGCACACCTTTGGGAATGCGTGCGCCCAGGTTGGCAAATTTTTGGGGTTCCTTGAGAAATTCAACAACTTCGGCCAGTTCCTGTTTGGCCTCGTCGCTGCCAGCCACATCGCCAAAAGTAACAGTGGGCTTGTCTCCCGTAAACATTCGGGCGCGACTTTTGCCAAAGCTGAAAGCCTGATTGCCCGCGCCCTGGGCCTGACGCAGAATAAAGATGAAGAAGACAGCAATCAGCAGTATGGGGAGAAAGGCGAAGAGAACACCGCTATAGATTTCCCAGCCGCTGGGTGCTTCCACAAGCAGATTGACCATTGCAATCTGCTCGTCGGTCACATTCAAATTGCGGAGCATCTCTACCAGGCTGACACCGCTCTCTTTACGCGAGCGCATTTGTCCCAGAGATTTTTCGATAACGATTATATCGTCATTGTGTACTTTAATCTCTCTCACCTGACCGCCACGCACCAATTCGGCCACTTCAGCGATGGAGACTGTTTCCAAAACGGTATTGTTACGATTGCCGAAAATAGTGTAGAGAAACGCTCCCAGGGCGACGAACAACAGAAAATAGATCAGCCCATTGCGAAATCGTTTGGAATCCATTTTTTTACTCGTTGGTCAGGCGGCGAACAGGCGCAACGATTGCCCCTATTCCGGTGGTGGTCCTGTTCGCCTCAGTCAGGAGAACGGGACCATTTGCAGTGTAGCACAGCCGTTCAGGTACGTCAAACAAAATTGCGAAGTTTACCTTTCCCTGCATTCTGTTCGTAGCACTCTACCACATCCGCAGCGAGTGACGCAGTAGGGTGGCTTCCAACAGGAAATCAGTCTGCGAAATTGCTTTGGTTGGCTGTACGCCCGCCAGGCTATACCCCAGGCTGAAGCGTAAACAGTGTGATTTCCGGGCGACAGTTGAGGCGAAAAGGCAGGGGCCAAACCCCCAGTCCCCGGTTTGTATAGACCTGCATCTGACCCACCCGGTACAGGCCGATGGGGTAGCGCTCGCCAAAGCGGGGCAGGATGGGGGCCCGGGTGCAGAGACCGACCCCGTCGGGCATAGCGGAGGGGATACGCACCTGTCCGCCGTGGCTGTGACCGCTGAACTGGACCGCCACCGGTGCGTCAGCCCGCACCACCCGGTCAACGAAATCTGGCTCGTGGGCCAGCAGCAGGGAGAGAGCGCTGGTGGGGACATCCGTCAGCGCGGCGCGGATGTCAGGATGCCCGCTCCAGAAGTCATCCACACCGGCCACAAATAGACCGGGCAATGCCTCCCTGCCCTGATTGACGAGTAAGTGTACAGGCGTCTCGGCCAGAAAATCGGTGACAGTCGCCCGGTCGGTCCACAGGTCGTGGTTGCCCAGGATGGCGTAGGTGGGCGCAGTCAGCATTCTCAACGGCTCTATCAATTCTGTGGCAAGACGGACAAAATCCCCAGGCTGTCGGGAGATGTGAGTCACATAATCACCAGTGAGGAAGACCAAATCGGGTGCCAGCCGGTTGACCCGTGTCACGGCGTCCAGCAGCTTCTCCGGCCCGGTGTATTTGCCCAGATGAATGTCGGAGAATTGGGCGATGCGCACACCGGTCAGATTGTCCGGCAGATTGGGAATGGCAAGGGGCTGCTCCACCACCTCCACCCAATTGGGTTCCAGCAGACGGCTGTACCCGTAGCCTGCCGCGCCCGATAGAGCCAGACCACCAGCCAATTGCAGAAAACGACGGCGGGAAAAAAGGGGAGTTCTCATGTGGTCAAAACGCAACAAAGAACAGATGAGTTCCGGGCGGGTGGCAGGTAGCAGATAGCAACACTCGCCTCACCCCTTCACCCTGTCACCCCCTCACCCTGTCACCTCCCCACCCCCCGTTGGCGCACCACCTCGTAGAGTAACAACGCGGTGGATGTTGCCAGGTTCAGGCTGTCGGCCACGCCGTACATAGGAATTGTGACAGTGGCATCCGCCGCCGCCAGCCATTCAGCACCCAACCCCTCCGCCTCGCTGCCGGTGACAATCGCCAGCGGACCTGTCAGGTCGGTTGCGGTGTAGATGGCCGTGGCGTCCGGTGTGGCGGCCACAGATGCGATCCCCCGCGCCTTCAGCCAGGCAATGACCGCGCCGGTGGGGGCTTCGGCCACGGGCACAGTGAAACGGGTGCCCAGGCTGGCGCGGATCACATTCGGGTTGTGCAAATCCGTGCCCCCGGCGCAGAGGATCAGCCCGTCCACCCCGGCCGCGTCGGCTGTACGCAGGATGGCACCCACATTGCCCGGCTTCTCTGCGCCTTCCACCACCACCAGAAAGGGATTGGCCGAAAGGGGCAGGTCGTTCAGGGCCGTCTGTGTATAGGGGATGACGAGGAGAAGGCCGCCGCTGTCACCCCGCACAGCAATTTTGGCGAATACATCGGGTGTGACTGTGGCGTAATGTGAATTGCGAATTGCGAATTGCGTGGCGAGTCGATGGGCGACGTCCTGATCTTCCGCTGCGGTCAACTCTGGGCAGATGTAAACTTCGGCGGGGACGACGCCCGCGTCCAGACAGCGGCGCACCTCCCGGCTGCCTTCCACAATTGTCCGCTGTTCCCGCTCCCGATGGCGGCGGTTGGTCGAGAGGCGCACCACATTTTTAATGCGGGGATTGCTGACGCTGCTGATTGGGGCAGTTGCCATTGATTTCTCTCAGTCGGCGGATTGTGGCTCTGTCACGGGAGAAAGAGCCAGGCTATCTTCCTTGCCCCCAAAAAAGCGCCAGAAAAGCAGAATCCCAGCCAGATAGATGACCGCCATCAGCAGGAAGGGCAGGGCAAAATTGCCGGCAGCCATCATCTGCGCGCCGGCATAGCCCGCCAACCCGGAAAGAGCAGCCGCCAGTGCCAGTTGCAAGCCCACTTGGGTTCCTCGCTCCTGGGGATCGAGGATTTCCATAGCAAAGGCGGCCTGCACCGGTGACGCCATATTGGAAAAGGTGAGCCGGGCGATATGGGCCAGTCCGGCTACGGTAAAGACCGAACCCAGCGCACCGCCCACATCCCCGGAAAAGGCGATGAGCAGAATAAAGGGAATGGCGATGAGCCGGGTTGCTGCCACAGCAGTCACTTTGCCCAACCGGGCCGCCAACAGGGGGGCCAGGAATGCGCCCACCACCAGGAATGCCTGGCCCGCGGCAAAGGTCGCGCCGATCTCCACTTCCGAACTGCCCAGCCCTTCGCTGAAGAAGACATTCATCAGCGGCAGGGCAAAACCTGCGCCCAGGGCCAGCAGCACTTCCGGTGCGGTCAAGCGCAGAATGCGGTCCGGGTGTTTGATGGCAGAAAAGAGTTGACGCAGACCGGGCGCTTTTGCCCGATCGGTGGCGGACTGTTGCAGAAGCACCGCGGGGATGAGCGAAGCAAACCAGCCCCCAATACCCAGATAGGCCACTGTACGGTACAGCCCGACCAGATTGCCCCCATCGGCCCCGGCAAAGAGAAGGGGAACCAGCCCGGCCAGGGCCGAACCGATAATCGCCGCGGCCGTGCGCGCCCCGCCCGCCACGCTGAAAAGGTGGACCCGCTCGAAGTCCTCCGAGTTCTCGGCCATAAAGGCTGGCTCTGCCACCCCGTGCAGCGAACCGAAAACGCCGCCGACAAATCCAGTTACCAGAATAATCGTGGGGTCACTGGTCGAGATGGCGATGAGTGACATCACCGCGCCCAGGCCATCGCCCAGCACAAAGGAGAGTTTGCGCCCGATACGATCCGAAATGATGCCGGCGGGCAGGGCGAAGATGGCCGAAGCGGCCGCAGCCAGCAGGATACGCAAGCCGACAAAGGCCACATCGAAACCGACAGCCAGCAGGTAGAGATTGAAGAGCACCATCCACGTACCGTAAATGACATCCATTCCGACGACGTGAATCATATAGAGCCGGGCATTGCGGCTGAACATACGCATTTTGGCGATATAACCGGCAAAACCGCTCTGTCCGGCAAAAGCCGCAGCCCGGTTGCTGCCCGGTGTGGGCGGTTGGCCGCTAAAGAGCACCCATCCCACAGCCACAATTACCACCAGGCCAAAGGCCAAAAAGCCCCAGGCCAACGCACCGGCCAGGGCCATCGTCTCCGGGTCGCCGCCGTGGGCCCGGGCCACAGGCGAGCCAACGAGCCATAGAAACAAAAAGAGAAGCAAGACACGCAACAATCGGGAACGCAGGGTGGGTGCTGTCACAGGTCTACCTCCGGCTGGTTGTATACAAAAGGAGAGTGGGAACGATAATCCGTACCAGCGAGGAACGAACGCACAAGCGTTAGTCGGTCGGTCAACCAACTGAAAGGTGAAACGTGAGGTGTCGTCACCTGATCTCACGTTTCACGTCTTCCCGTTTCCCCACGCAAATTGTGGCTGCGCCACCTTATGGAGTATAGCCGCCTTCGGGTAAAAGGTCTAGCGAATAGTCCGCGCCGCAGATGCAGCAAAGGCCAGGATGAAGTATAATCAGTGGACTGCAATGCTCTCAGACTGGTATCTCTCAGATTGGTATAGGGGCTTTGGACTGGGGATAATAGGCCACCGGGACCGTCCCAATTGGATATTTCGCTTTGGGTATCTTCGCTACCCCTCCAGCATCCCATCATCTCACCTCGAGGAACGCAAAATGACATCTACTTCTCCCCTCCGTCACGCGATTGTTGGCATCGGCGCGGGTATCTTCAATCTTCACAAAGCGGGCCTGGCCCTGGACGGCGTGCAGATCGTTGGCGCATCGGATGTATTCCCCGCCCCAGGCCAGGAACGGGCCGACGAATTGGATTGCCCCTTCTATTTGGATCACCGGCAGATGCTGGCTGAAACCCAGCCCGATGTGACTGTCATCATCACCCCCCATCCCTTTCACGCGGCCATCGCCATCGACGCGCTCAACGCGGGCAGCCACGTGCTGGTGGAGAAGCCAATCGCCGTGCAGGTGGCCGAAGCCGATGGGATGATCGCCGCGGCCCAGGCCAACAACCGGCTGCTGGCGGTCAACTTCCAGCACCGCTTCCGCCCGGACGTGCAGGCCATTAAGAAGCTGATCGACAGCGGCGGTCTGGGCCGTATCCAGCGGGTGACGGGGGTGCAGCCCTGGCTGCGCACTGCGGCCTATTTCCGTCAGGCTGGCTGGCGGGGCACGTGGAAAGGCGAGGGCGGCGGGGTGCTGATGAACCAGGCCCCCCACGACCTGGACCTGCTCTGCTATCTGGTGGGGCTGCCCAGCCGGGTCTTTGCGCTTGCCAGCACCCGTTTCCACGCCATCGAGACCGAAGATACTGTCACCGCGCTGCTCGAATGGCCCGACGGCGGGCAAGGCTCACTCTATTTCAGCACGACGGAGTATGGCCCCCGCACGCTGGATATTGCCGGGACCGGCGGTGTGGTCAAGCTGGGCGAAGGCGCGCCCCTATTGGAGCGCTTTACGCCCGACCTGTTGACCCATATGGCCGAGAATCCCGGCCCCTTTGCCCGCCCCCAGAGCGAAGTGGGCGAACTGCCTTTGGAAGAAGCAGGGGATCAGGGCCATCTGGCCGTCTATCGGGACCTGCACCGGGCCATTCGGGAAGGGGGCACACCCCTGGCCGACGGCAAGGCAAGCCGCCAATCCCTGGAACTTGCCAACGCGATTATCTACAGCGGGCAGACGGGCCAGCCGGTGGACCTGCCTCTCGACCGGGAGGCGTATGGAGAGATGCTGGCGGGGTTGATTGGAAGGAACAGAGAGTAAGGTGACATCCGAATCCGACGCCTGTCTCCCCGTTCCGCTTGCCCAAAACGGATTCAACAAACAATGCCGGCTTCCCTATGGGCTGACTGTGGAGGATATACACCGGGCAATGGCAGAGTTTTTAGAGTTCCTGGGTTTGATCAATCAGCAACTCTTTACGAAGAACCTGCCCCGGTTGGAGAGTTTTCTGATGCCAGCCAACTTTAGCAGTATTGTGGGGGAGTTCATGAATATGACGATCCCAAAGTATTGCTCAACTCTTGTTCGTAACCAATACCACAACGGCCATCCCGATTTGATCCCGGAGGGAATGTTCCCAAACGACTCGATACAGTATGCCCACGAGGGAATCGAAATCAAAGGGTCACGCCATTCATCCGGCTGGCAGGGGCACAACCCCGAAGCGGTCTGGCTGCTGGTTTTTACCTTCGACAGCAACACATCCCGAGACAGTGGGTTAGGGATTCCCCCCAAGTCGTTTCGATTCGTGGGTGTCTATGGCGCGAAGTTGGAGGAGAGCGATTGGAATTTCTCAGGTCGCAGCGAGACCAGTCGTCGGACCATCACAGCCAGTGTCAACCGGTCGGGTGTGGGGAAGATGCGGGATAACCGAATATACGAAGACCTACTCGGCCAGGAGTGATAGCTGAGAGTCGGCGGTCCCCAGCCCGGCCAGGGCAGGAATCGCTTCTTTGCTCATTGCGAAGTATGCCGCATAGCGTTCGATGCCGATACAGGCATAGCCGATTGATTCGGCAGCCGCCACAGTCGATCCCGAACCCATAAACGGCTCCAACACAATCCCCTCTCCCAGGGGCAGGGAAGCATAAACAATCTGGCGCAGAAAGGATTGAGGTTTCAAACTCGGATGATCCGCAATCGCCCGCTCGCGTCGGGGTGTGCGTTCGCTTTGGATGACATCCTCAAAGGGATTACCATCGGGCTTGCGGCGCAGACCGCCCGTCTGATATTCGTTGAGGCAATCGCTGACCCGCATCCCTTTGGGCAAAGGCTTGCGGAAGAGTCCCCACGGCTCATAGCCGCCGCGCGGCATAGAGCAAACATCGGGAAATTCCTGTTCAGCATTTTTGGGTCGGTCGCCCCCGCGCAGGGTACGCACCGTCCGAATGATCTGCCCGCGAAATTCAAAACCTGCCTCTGTGATGGCGGCAAAGACGATTTGCGAGAGGAAGGAATTGGAAGCCAGGAAGACGTGACCGCCGGGGCGTAGCACCCGTAGTACCGTCTCGCTCCATTCATTAAAATAGGTGTAGACGCGTTCCCGTTCCTCCTGAGAAAGGGCCGTAAAACGGGGAAGCGGGGCGCGCTGGTTCCCGTCAAACGAGGGGGGAATCCGCCAGGTGCCGCCATTGCCATTGGCCCGTTTGTCCAATTGGTCAAGATCGTATTCTTTGACCCCATAGGGTGGGTCTGTCACCACGGCGTGGACGCTCTCGGCAGGAATCGAGCGCATCCACGCAAAGCAGTCGGCGTGAATGGCAAGCGACCGGTCGAATCGGTGAAAGTCATAATTTTGGGTAAATTGGGGTTGAAGCACTGGATGGCTATTGCCCATTTTCTGCTGTTCCTTCTGCTATTCGAGCGAACGCCCCAAATCGTAAAGAGGTGTCTGTTCACGGACCAATCGCCCGAATTCCTGTCGCGTATTTTCGCTGGCGGTCATAAGTGCTTCAAAATCAGAGAGACTTAGCAGAATTGCCTGGGATGCGTGACGACGTTTAATAATATAACGCACATCGTTTTGCACCACATCGTCCAGGATGCGCCCAAAATTATTTTGTGCTTCAGTGGAAGCAATTGCCTTTGTTGTCACTGTAACCCCCTCAATGGTACAATTTAGCTAAGTTAGCTAAATTGTACATCTTCTCTATTCACCTGTCAATGGAAGGATGCAAGTCAAAATGCAATTTGGCGTCTGTACTGGCATAGAAAATGGGGAGATCGCCCGCGCCGCGGGCTTCTCCTTCATCGAGCCGACGGTGCGTTCTCTGCACGGCGGCAACGATTTCCCCGTCATCCAGGCCGCCCACGCGGCTGCTGGTTTGCCAACCCCGACCTTCAATGTCTTTGTCCCCGGCGATCTGAAGATTACCGGGCCGACGGTTGACCTGGCGAAGTTGCAGGTCTATGTGGCCGAGTCTCTGGGCCGGGTGCGGGCCGTAGGCGGGGAGCTGGTCGTCTTTGGCAGCGGCGGCGCCCGCAACATCCCCGACGGTTTCAGCCGGGATGCGGCCTGGCAGCAGCTCATCGACTTTTTGCAGATGGTGGCGGTCGAATGTGACAAAACCGGCATCTCTAT
The DNA here is from genome assembly GCA_023384455.1 of Caldilineaceae bacterium. GTDB lineage: Bacteria > Chloroflexota > Anaerolineae > Caldilineales > Caldilineaceae > JACQGT01. The sequence goes on from JAHDWH010000015.1 coordinate 27,217, forward strand.
CGCCATCGAACCCCTCAACCGCAAGGAGAGTAATGTGATCAACAGTGTGGCCGAGGGGGTGAAGCTGGCCCAGGCCGTGGATCGGGTCCCTATCCGCGTTCTGGCCGATCTCTACCACATGCAGGAGGACGCTGAGCCAACCGATACCGTCGTAGAAAACGCGGCCTGGCTGACCCACGTCCACGTGGCGGACAGCGGGCGGCTGGCTCCCGGCACAGGCAGCTACCCATACGCTGAATTCTTTGGCTATCTGAAACGCACAGGCTACAACGGGCGTATCGCCTTCGAATGCCGCTGGCAGGATTTTGAGGAAGAGGCAGGGGCGGCGGTGGAATATCTGCGCAGAGCGTGGGATCAGACGGGATGATGAGATTGTGAGATGATGGGATGCGGGGATGTGCAGCATCTCAGCATCTCAGTATCCCATCCATTGAATCAATGAATAGAACGCGGATGCGCGCGGAAACCACTGATTTACGCTGATAAAATCTGCCTTCCGCTTTTCAAACAAAGGAATTCTCAATGTCGTCTACCCATACCATCGGTTTTGCCATCCTCGGCGCGGGGATGATTGCCGACTATTACCGCCAGGCCATCGAAGCCAACCGAGAGAAGGGCGCGGCTCTGGTGGCTATCGGCCATTACAACCCGGCCCGCTTTGACGAAATCTCCCGGCGTTTTGGCGTCCCCTGTCAGCGCATCGAAGAGGTGCTGGCAAACCCCGCCGTGGATGCGGTCTGCATTGCCACGCCCAGCGGCCACCACCCGGCCCAGGCCATTGCCGCGGCCAACGCGGGCAAGCACGTGCTGGTGGAAAAGCCTATGGCTCTCTCCCTGACCGACGCAGACGCCATTATTGCCGCCTGCCAGAAGAACGATGTGCGGCTGGGTGTCACCCTGCAACGCCGGGCAGAGCCGCTCTTTCGCCGGGTACACGACGCCATCCAGGGCGGCGATCTGGGAGAGATTACCCTGGCGGCGGTCACAATGCCCTATGCGCGGGGGGAAGCCTATTACGCCCAGGCCGACTGGCGGGGCACCTGGGCGTTGGACGGCGGCGGGGTGCTGATGAATCAGGGCATCCATATTATCGACCTGCTCGTCTGGTTTCTGGGCAATCCGGTCGAGGTCCACGCCTTTGGCTCCACGGGTCGCCGCACGGTGGAAGTGGAAAATACGGCCGCGGCTGTGCTGCGCTTTGGCAACGGGGCAATGGCAAGTCTGACAGGCACAATCACTGCCGCGCCCGGTTTTGCCCACCGCATCGAAATCTATGGCACAAACGGCGCTATTCAGATCGAGGGGGAGTCGGTGCTGCGCTGGACGCTGGACGACCCCAGCCTGGCGACGGTAGAGCCGTGGCCTGTGGCGACCGGGCAGGTGGACCCGGGGATGGCTGGCGATCCGCGGGGCATCGCGGCCAGCGGACACATCGCCATTCTGGGCGATTTTATCGAGGCCATTCGCAACGGCAAAGACCCGGCTATCGACGGAGCCGAAGGGCGGCGCAGCCTGGCAACTGTGCTTGCCATCTATCAAAGCGCGGGGTTGCTGCCCAGTGGTTGACATGAAAATATGCCCGTGTCAAGTTTCGTAGCTACAATTGGAGACCCACCCATGCCCACCCAGCCCGCCCCCCTGCGCGTCGCCATCATCGGCACCGCCCGCCGCTCGGACTATCTCTACGGAGCCATCCTCCACGCCCTGCCCGCCGAAGTCCAACTGGTGGCGGTCTGGGGGCGCAGCGAAAGCTCGGCCCAACGGCTGGGTGAAAGCCTGGGCGCGCCCTGGTATACGGACCTGGACAAGCTGGTGCGAGAGACCGCACCCCAGATAGGCATCGTCTCCGTCACCTACGCAGCCAACGGCGCAGTGGGGCTGATGGCTGTGGAAGCCGGGCTGCACGTCCTGCTGGAGACGCCCATCGCCCACAAACTGACCGAGGCCGATGCGATTATCGCCGCGGCGGCAGCGCGGGGCGTAAAGATCGAAGTGGCTGAACAGTTCCACCGCCGCCCGTTGGAAGCGGTGAAGCTGAAACTGCTGGCCTCTGGTCTTTTTGGCAGCGTCCACAGCGCCTTCAACGACTTCGCCGGCCACGGCTATCACGGCGTCAGCGTTATGCGCAGCTATCTGGGCTTCGACGCCCGCCCGGTGCAGGTCACCGGCGCAGTGAAAGAGTACCCCCTGGCCGCCCACTTCTCCCGTATCCGCAACGAAACAGCACCTCGCAATGAGAGCCAGGAGCACGGCCTCATCGAATACGACGACGGGCGGCTGGGCATCTTCCACTGGACAACGGTGGGCTACGATTCGCCCCTGCGCTGGTGGCGCAGCAGCCGCTTTCTGGCTGAGAAGGGGATGGGCATTACCGTTGGCGTGGGGCTGGAGGTGCAGGAGTGGATGAGTACCCTCGCGCCCGGCGGGGAGGCACCCCGCTTTGTCACACTGGAACGACGCTGGGAGCGGGTGGACGGCGGCGCGCTCATTGCGATGGTGGCCCACACCGGCGATCCGGACATTCCGATTGTCACCTGGGAGAACCCTTTCCGCCCTGCCAAACAGGGCCACGGCCCCGCCTGGCAGGACGATGTAATCGGCGTGGCGGGCTGTCTGCTCAGTCTGGTGGAAGCCGTGCGCAGTGACGCCCCACCCAGCTACGGCCCACTACAGGCCCGACTGGATCAGGAGATTATTGTGGCAATCCGGGAATCATCCAAACAGGGCGGCCTGCCGATTGCCCTGCCGATGGACCCGGCGAGTCAGACGGTGTAGGGAAGGTTGTAGGGATAGTTATTGAGCAGAGGAGAGTCTGCGAAGAAAGGCCGAAGGGGTCAGTACGCGAAAAGCAGTCGTTTCTAATTCGGCGAGAAAGTAGTGATTCCAAAAATGAACTGATTGCTGTCAATACAGATGCGCATACTCCGCCTCGAAAAGCTCACTTCGGTGTTGGCGCAGATTGGCAATCACTTCTTCTTTGGTTTCGCCTAACCCAAAGCCACCGGCTGCCCGCACCTGTTTTTGAAGCGCATAGAATTCTTGTTCCCAGACCATCTGTTGTGTGTCGGCCAGATAGCGCTGGACCGCCTGGGTAATCAAATCGCTGATCTGCGGGAAATCAAGTTCTCTCTGTGCCTCGACCAATTCTGTATACAGATTCTCGGAGACTTCCCATACGATGGCAGTGGATGACATTTGTGTTCCCCCCTCATTCGACTCAAGGCAAATCTGCTTCATTTGGCCCCAGTATAGCCCAGGAAAAAGCGTTGAGCAATACTTTCCCGAAAACCCACGAAAATCTGGGCTGTCCTGGGGAAAAATACAGAACAGCCCAAACGACAACGGATCCAATACAGTCACCCCGTCTGCCCCTTCACGCTCCACACAGAACCCGTCGTGTAGGTATTGCGCTCGGAGCAGAGGAATTCGATGACCTCCGCCACCTCTTCCGCGTCGGAGTAGCGGCCCATCGGGTTGCCGGGGTCAGCCAGAAACTCCTTTGTGAAGCGGGGGACCACCATATCCGTCAGCGCCCTGCCCGGCTCTACGCCGTTGACAAAGAGATTCTGTTTGGGGTAAGCATTGCCCAGCGCGCCGATAAAGGAATGGACCGCGCCCTTCGAGACGCCATAGGGTACCTGATTGGTCGCGCCAAAGCGCGCCCCGGAAGTGATGGAGAGACAGCGTCCCCAGCCACCGTTCAGCATATGGGGGATGGCCGCCTGGTGCGCGTAGTAGATGCCGTAGAGGTTAATCTTCAGCACTTTGTCGAACTGGGCCGCGGGCTGTTCCAGAAAGGGCGCTTCTTTGCCCAGAATCCCCGCGCAGCAGACGAGAATGTCCAGGCGGCCAAAGGTGGCGACAGTCTTGGCTACCGTTTCGTGTACGGCTGCTTCGTCGGTCACGTCCGTGGGAAGGTAGAGCGCTTTTTGGCCCATCGCTTCAATTTCCGCCACTGCGCTCTGGCCGTGCTCGTCCTGCAAATCGACAATCACAATATCCCGGCCCGCCTCGGCCATGCGCAGGGCCGAAGCCCGGCCAATCCCCCGCGCCCCGCCGGTGACAATCGCTACCCGCCGCTCGACGGGCGCGGCAAAACGTAAATTTGGCATACTATCTCCTGGTTATTGAATGGGAGGAATAGACAAAGGACACAGACGTCCACGGATTGGGGGGTACACGGATTCTGCTGTTATCGTCCCCTGTACACCTCACGGCGATGCCGAATGATGTGTACAGTGATTGTTGATGCGTCGCTGTCGTAGGTGTACAACACTCGATAATCACCGACACGCAATTTCAAAACACCTTCCCACTGACCAGTGAGAGGTTCAGGCGTTATTGCTTCGTAGTTCTCCGATAGCCAGCGAATCTTCGTCAATATTCGCTGGGCGATGGACTTGTGGATGCGGCCCAGGTCGTCTTTTGCAGCAGGGGTGAAGTGTACGTGAACCATCTCACCACTTCAACCCCAATTGTTCTGCGACATTTTCGGCAGTCACAGTGTTGCTTCCCTGACTCATCATTCGTAAGGAATAACGCAACGCATCTTCTGTTTCAGGCCGTAACGCCAGCCCTTCGTCGGGATCACGCAAAACGTCTTCCATCGTTTGGGTTACTACTTCCCGAATTAATGTTCGCAGTTCGTCTACGCTTAATTCAGCAACTCGAATAGTCATCGCACACCTCTTATGGCTAACTTCCCTATGGCGAAACGAATAGCCAAAGTATAGCTGAATCGGATATGAGTAGCAAGCATAGGCGGTGATAAGCCCGACGGATTTCCAATCCGTTCGATTCGCGTTCCATCCCCAATCTGTGCCTGTTATTTACACACTCTCGTCCGCGTCCAGCACGCGAATACCCAACTCCCGCGCAGTCTTATGAAAGAGCCGGGCCACAGCGGGCAGATCTTCTGTGCTGTTGCCCTCAGAGATGATGGGATAGTCTGGGTTCAGCGCCTCCATCCGCCGGAAAAGGGTGCTGAAATCCATCAGCCCTTTGCCGGGGCAGCCGTCGCTCAGATGCAGGGCCAGGCGATTTTCGATCCAAATGTCTTTGGCGTGGCAACTGACGATGTGTTTGCCCATCACATCGAAGTGGCGGCTAACCTCCGCACCTGTGTCGAAGACGGTTTCCAGAGTAATCCAGTTGGCCGAGTCGTAGTCGCAGCGCACCCAGGGCGAATCCACTTCGTCCAGAATGGCCCGGGCGATCTCCGGCGTCTTCAGCGTCACCAGTTGATGGCTCTCCAGGCTGAGAAAGACCCCTGCATCTTCCGCCGCTGGCTGGCATTCCTTCAGCGTCTTGACCAGTTGACGTTCGGCGGCGACGGTCCAGTTCTCCGGGTGGGGAAACCAGGGACCAGCCGGGTTCATCGAGCCAGGGCCGGTATCGATGCCCCGTGCCCCCATCCACCCGGCCAGACGCAGCGCGGCCTGCAATGTGCGCACGGACTCGGCGCGCACGCTCTCGTCGGTTGCGATCAGATTCTGCCAGTAGCCCGTCACCTGATAGAGGCGCACCCCTTCCCCGGCCAACAGGTCACGCAAACGCTCTGCTTTGTGGCGGGGTGTGGTGTGGGGATCGTTGGCCCGAAAGCGGGTGAAGATACCGCTGAAGCCCACCTCCCGCACCCGGCGACACATCGCCGGGGTCACGTCGTCCATATCGGACGGCAAAAAACAGCCGCTCATTCCAAAACGCATGGGATTTCCTCCTGAAAGATGGACAGGGATGAAGAATGGAACGCGGACAGGCTTTGTCAAGTCTAAACAGAATATGCGGAAATTCTTCGCTTTTTTCAGTGTGTTCCGTGTTTTCCGTGGTTAATAAGCAGAGGATGCCTGAGCAGTTACATTCATTTAGCGTCTACTTGCAAACATTTCAAATGCCTTTCTCCGACAAGCTGCTCGTTTAGGCGAACCTTTCTGTTCATTCAATTGTTGCTGTGCGTCTCTTCGATTTCCTGCCCTCTCGTCTTTTGTAACGATGACTTTCTGTTCGTTTGACCCAGCCCCTTTTTGTATCTCTTGCTCTCTTTTTAGCAATTCAGACGCATGGCTATGTGCCAGGATTTTGTAGAAGCCGTGGCCGAGGGGCGTCCGACCCGCTTGGATGGGCAAGTGGGGCTGGAGGTGACCCGGGTGATCTACGCCGCCTGCCTCTCCACAGAGCAGGGGTGGCGGGTGATGTTGTAGGGGCAGCACGACCTGGCAGACGTAAGATCAAAAAGAGAGTCGGGCGGCAAGGCCCGACTCACACATTTTTGTCTCGTTGTCTAGCGTACATCCCCATCACCCCGGATAACACCCCGATCCAGTCGGTCGAAGAGCTTCTCCAGGTTGTAGGCCGCTACCTCTTCCAGAGTCAGGTCCAGTTCGGTGCAGATTTGGGCCAGATACCAGAGCACGTCGCCCAGCTCGCCTTTGAGCGCCTGGCGTTCTGCCTCGCCGATCTGACCGCCTTTGTCCCGGAAGATTTTCTTGATCTTTCCGGCCACCTCTCCAGCTTCATTGACCAGGCCGAGGGTGGGGTAGACAATCGGGTGATCCGTATGCACCAGATTCCAGGTCTTGCGGGATTCCCGCTGGTAGAGATTGAAACTGGTCTTGTTCATCGACAATCGCTCTTTCCGATATAACAAATCTGCGTCCCGCTTCCTACACATCCAAATTCTGGACTTCGTGGGCGTGGGTCTGGATGAAACGGCGACGGGGCGGCACACTGCTGCCCATCAGCATATCGAAGGTGCGGTCAGCTTCGGCTGCATCCTCCACCTGCACCTGCAAGAGAGTGCGGTTCTCCGGGTTCATCGTCGTCTCCCAGAGCTGCTCCGGGTTCATCTCGCCCAGCCCTTTGTAGCGCTGCTCCAACTTCACATTTTCGTCGCCCAGTCGTTTACGCATATCCAGCAGAGAGTTGTCGTTATAGACGTACTGCTCGGAACGTTTGGACTTGCCATTCAGAGCTTCTGTCACCTGCACTTTGTAGAGGGGTGGCTGGGCAATGTAGAGATGGCCGTTGCTCACCAGTGGCTCCATATAACGGAAGAAGAGGGTGAGGAGAAGTGTCCGGATGTGGGCGCCGTCAACGTCGGCATCCGTGTTGTGGGCGCACAGACCGCCCATCCCACAGATGAAATTCTCGTGATCCGCCACGGAGAAATCGTAGACCATCCCGTTGCTGGCTTCCACCGCCTCCACCGAACGCACCGGCAGCCCGATCAGATCCGCGCCGATCTCCACAAAAGAGCGATTCTTCGGATTGGGCGTGGCTGTCTGCACATATTCGCGCAGCACCGGGGCCAGGGCGTGCTCCTGCCAGACCGAACCCAGCAGGGCCAGATCGGGCAGGCTGGAGACGGAGATGGTGTGGACCGGATGGCGGGTGATCACCGCTTTGCCCCGTATCGCTCCGGTGGACTGGCCGTCCGGCTCCCGCACGGAAAGGGAAGCAATGACGCCGTGGGCCAGGAGCAGATACATCAGCCCGCTTGCCAATTCCGGGGAGACGGTTGTCCAAGCGAGACGGGTGGGGGCCAGTGTCCCGTCGCCCAGGAAGTAGCCACGCAGGAAGGCCAATTGCAGGGCGGGGGTGACATTGAAAACCAAGTCTGGGATGCGTTTGCTGTGGGCCTTCACCCCGTCGAAGCCAAAGATCAGCCGGAAAGCCGCGGCGACCACCGAATGGACTACCCGCAACTCGCCCACCCGGCCATTGGCTGGTGGATAGTAGCTCGGCTCGACTCCGAACAGATCACGAAATGCCTGCTGCATCTCCGGCAGCCAGCGGGCATTGTTCGGCCCAAAGGCCAGACGCACGCCGCCCCGTTGACTGCACGAACCTTCGGCCAGGAAGAAACCCAAAAGGGTCATCAGTTGTTCATTGACGGGCAGATAGCGGCCAATCGACTGCTCGGCGTAGTGTTCGGGGGCCAGGCGGATACCGTTGAGAGAGGCAACTTCACCCGTCTGCAAATCCGAGAGGCGCAGCCAGGGACGTACCTGATTGTGGCCCTTCGACAGGCTCAGGACACCGCCGGAGCCGGTGTACTGCTTCTCCCACACCCCATCCAGACGGGAGGGGCCAACCTCCACTTGGGCCAAAGTCTCTGTCACGTCCAGGCCAAGCACCTCGACATAGCGGCTGAAATCGCTCAGTGTCGGGCGATTCTTGCCCTTTTCCCAGTCGTAATAGGTCACTGGCTGGCGAATGCCCACCCCCGCGCAGATGGCTTCCTGACTCAGCCCAGTCTGGCGGCGGCGTTCGGCCAGGGCCGCACCCACCGTGGCCGGGATAGAGACACGGGCTTCGGTCATCTGTCGGTCGTCGGCGTATTTCGCGCGTACCCGTTCCTGTTGCAGCCGTTCGATGTCTTTGCCCCACAGGATCAGATCGCCGGGAATGGCTTCTTGGCGTGGCAGGAGCGCGGCGAGCAGGTCGATACGTTCGGTCGGCTTTTCCTGGCCCAGGGGCAGACGTCGGGGGGCAACGATGCGGTCACCGACGCGGATTTCGTCGCCTCGCTTCAGCCGGACGCTCTCGTTTTCGTAAACAAAGACGCTGTGGGAAGAAGTCACCCGCACAGTGCGCCCGTAGGTCGTGCGAATTTCGTAGAGAGTCTCCTCGATTGGGTGGCGGATGACGCTGCGGATCGGCTTGAATTCGGTACGCCGACTCTGCTGGTCGAAGCAGAGAACCCCCCAGGCCGAGACATCCTCGCCCGCGGCCAGCCGCTCGTCGATAAACGGCCCGATCTGCACCTGGCGAATCTGCCCGGCGGGGTCCTGGACAAAACAGGTCTCTTGGGCGTCCACACTCATAATAATAATCCGGTTGTAGCGCAGATTCGCCACATTCAGGTCGTCGCCGATGCCGATGCCCAAGGCGGTGATGAGGGCCTGAATCTCTTTGTTGCCCAGGGCTTTGTCCAGGCTGGTCTTCTCCACATTCAAAATTTTGCCGCGCAGGGGCAGAATGGCCTGGAAGCGGCGGTCTCGGCCCTGTTTGGCGCTGTTATGGACAAATACACCGCACGCCAATGCAAAGTTATGCGTCCCCGGCACTTCCGCATCGAAGACATCCATCCGCTCGGTCATCCGCTCGATTTTCACGATGCGATGATTATAATTGGCTATCGCGTCGTATGTTTGCGCCTCCTCACCATTAAAGTAGCGCTGGCAAAAAGTCGAAAAACGGAGGATACTCTTGTCACGGGTTTCGACCCGCCAGGCGCGATAGGCATCCCGATCTACCTTGCCGTTTGCGGTCTCAAACTGCTTCAGAGCGGCGATTGTCTTGCGATAGTAGGTCTGATGCAAAGTCTTTCGGCGTTGCTCACGAGATTGGGGCGTCCACTGTTCTCGGGTTTTCTGACGCCGCCATTCCAGCAGCTCCTCATCCTGCCACTGTTCATTTGCCTTTTGGGCGTGAAGCGCGCGCGCTTCTGCATTGTTCTCAAACCAGTCCCGGACACGCTCTGCCTGGACGCGGCGGTTATCCTCATCGCTCCAGTACTCTCTCTGCGCCCGGTCGAGTTGCTCGCGCACCTTCTGGCGATAGTCTTCGTTTTCCTCGTAGAATGCTCGCCATTTCTCCCCCATATAGGCTCTATAGGCCTCGTCCTCCCATTGAGCTTTTGCCTGTTGCGAGAGAATTTCCCGCGTCTCAGGCTGCTGCATGCGCTGGCTCATCATCGCTCGATATTCATCGCTTTGATGCAGTGCCCGGTTCTTTTCCACCACATCCGGTCTGCCCAACGTCTCACTGAAATGGGTGCGATGCAATGCCAGATGATCTTCCTTTGGCAGACGCTGGATGTTTGTCGGGTTGTTGTTCAGTTTGTCGAAGTCGACGTGATGGCAATGATCCCCGTCATCTTCCGAGTAGACGTCCTGCCAGCGATTGTACCAATCGGCCAGAACGTGTGTAAAGAGCCAACTTTCGGATCGGGGGTCCCAGGCCATTTCGTATCCATCGATTGTGATGCCACTTTCGCTCATATCGGAGAGCTTCCGATAGAGCGGCATCAGAGAATCATCCGGCGTGAGTTCAGCGGCCACTTTGTAGCTGCCGTCTCTGAGCATAAAGCGGTGGTCCGGTGTGCAGGTAATGACCTTCCCGTTGTCCAGGCTTACCCGGAGGACTTCTGCATTTCTGTGGGTCACGCGGGCGTTGATAATGGGCTGCAAGCCAATTTTGCCGTCTCGGCGAATCGTATAGCAAAAATGTTCCTGCCCCGCGGCCTGCTCAACCAGCAGATCCTCAAAGCTGAGTGAGCGTCCATCGGCCAGCGCAATCTCTGTATCACCGGAGAAACAACCGCCGGCGCTGTCGCCTTCGACGATATAGAGTTCGCTCTCTTTGGGGTCCCGGGTCGAACAGTCGGCCAATTTGCCGGGCAGGGTCATACTTTCCAGCGCGCTCTTGCGGAAAACCAGGTCACGGGCTTTGCGGGCCGCTTCCCGGGCCCGGTAAGCGGTCTGGCACTTTTCGACGATCTTGCGGGCATCCCGTGGATTTTCCTCCATCCACTTGGATATGCCCTCGGCCACCGCGGTCTCTACGTGATAGCGCACTTCGGTGTTGAGCAGTTTGAGTTTGTTCTGCCCCTCGAACTGGGGTTCCACCACCTTTACGCTGACAATCGCGGTCATGCCCTGGCGGGTGTCGTCGCCGGTGAAGTTGTCGTCGTTGTCCTTCAGCATCCCCTGTTTGCGGGCGTAGTCGTTCATCTGGCGGGTGATGGCTGTGCGCAGACCGGTGTGGTGAGTGCCGCCATCCGGGGTGTTGATGGTGTTGGCAAAGGCGAAGATCGACTCGTTGTAGCCGTCGGTGTATTGGATGGCCGCCTCCACTTGCGTCCCTTCCACCTCCACATCCACATAAATCGGGATGTGGAAGACTTCCCGGTTTTTGTTGAGATAGCGCACAAATGTCTGCACGCCGCCTTCAAAGTAGAAGTTGATCTCTTTGGGCTGTTCCGGGCGCTCGTCAATGAAAGTAAAATCGACCCGGCGGGTCAGGAAGGCCATCTCCCGGAAGCGGGTGACGAGGGTATGCCAATCGTATTCGTAGACCTGAAAAATCGTGTCGTCGCGCAAAAAGTGCTGGGATGTGCCGGTGTCGCTGGGATCGCAGGTGCCGATCTCCTCGACTTGGGTCACGGGGATGCCGATCTCGAAACGCTGGCGGTAGACTTTGCCATTGCGCCGGACAGTCGTCTCCATCCACGTACTCAGGGCGTTGACCGCGCTGACACCCACCCCGTGCAGACCGCCGGAGACTTTGTAGCCGCCGCCGCCAAACTTGCCACCGGCGTGGAGCTTCGTCATTACAACCGTCAAGGCAGACATACCGGTCTGCTGCTGGATGCCTACGGGAATACCCGCGCCGTTGTCGTTGACAGTAACGCTCTCATCCTTGTGAATGGTGATCCAAATGTGGTCACAGCGCCCCTGCATGGCTTCGTCGATGGCGTTGTCCACCACTTCGTAGACCATATGATGCAGGGCTTTGGTGTCTGTGCCGCCGATGTACATACCCGGGCGGCGGCGCACGGCTTCCAGCCCTTCCAGTACCTGAATCTGTTCTGCTTCATAGACAAAATCTGTCTTTTTATTGTTATTGCCGTTTGCCACGGGTTCCTCCGCTACGAACGAAAAGAGTTGCGAGTTTGCAGGTTTGACATTGGCGAGCCAAGACCATCGCTCCCACCTGCGCGAACTACTTCAAATTAAAAAATGCTCTATCCCTGTTTTTGTCGGGTCTGCATCCTGTCCGCTGAGACGAGCAGGCGGGTACGATAAAAGATCAATAGGGCCAGGGCCAGCCCGGTGCCTACAAAGGCATTGCCCAATGCACTGATCAACAGGCCGGCTGCGCCGCCCGTCACAAGCTGTCGCAACAGGAGTGTAATGCCCACCGAAATCAGATTGGTAAGCAGAAAAAAGCCCAGGGTGGGCCAAAAATTGTGACGCACCAATACAATACTGCGCATCACCGCGGCCCGGACGGTCAGATTGTCCAGGACCAGGCCCACAGTTACAAAATAGAGATAAAAGAAGATGACTGTCACCAGACCACCCATAAGCATCATTGCCCCAGCGCCCAGGGCTGGGCTGATCAGCATCAGAACCGTCACCGCAACGGCGGTAGGGATATAAATCATCAACAGCAGCAAGAAGAGAGCCAGAATAAAACCCACCGAGCGCAACCAGTGACGCAGCAGGGCCGTAGCAAAACGGGAGGCTGGGACATTCTTCTCGCCTTCGCCGATGGGCACAGCCCGGGCCAAGAGATTCATATAGGCGACGCCTAACAGCAGACCGGTTAACCCCAACAGAAGCGCACTGCTGCCGGCATTGAAAAACGACGCAACCGACCAGCTTGTCTGCCCGGTTTTGAGTCCGGGCAACGCGACCAGCAGGCTGGGTACGTGATAAAGGGACGAATTGACCAGGAGATCGAAAAGGTTGAAGGAGCTGCCCGCAGAATCCATTACCTGGGTAACCTGGGCAGGCAGATCAGCCAACTCTGGCCCCAGCGCGTCCGCTGTCTCGCCCAATTGGGCAAAGAGATCCGCATAAAAGGCGACAAAGCGGCCCAGCAGAGGCTCAATGCCCAGACGGGGTGTAAACCAGAGCAGCCCGTCCAGAAGCAGCGGCAACAGAAGCAGGTCCAGACGCCGCGCAAGCAGCCTGTAGCCGGCAGAGAGACTATCGATGATACCCAAACCTGTTCCTTCGGCTGATTGCATAGGACGAGTGCGATGCCAGAATGATTGTCGTGACTGCTTCTATTCTACCACAAATCCGGCTAGGACCGAAGTTACAGGCCATCTGTTTTAGAACATTCGTTCCCAGCCATACCTATTCAGGTTCACTCCGGGCAGCTATCCTTTTTGCTCGGTTGTCTTTCGCCTAACTGGTCCAGGGAAAGGGAGGTGAACCGTCCAGTTGACCGGTGCTGTTTTCTGCTGATACCGTTACACTGGACACAGCACCCAGTCGGCCTTCTATATTTGAGGGTCGGCAGTTTGACTATTGCAGGTATCATTGTTGACTAAATTTCGCCTTCTGATGCACCTCCAGCAATTCGGATTTTCTGGTAGTTGCGCCTGGGCGCATATTCCTTTATAGTCGAGTTATGTAATTCGTTATGTGGGTGCGCTTCGTGTCACTGAGCTTCTCTCTTGCCCATCCGCGAGAAGAATCCCCCAGTTTCAGTAGACCGCAATACAGCAAGCCTGACTCAAGACTTTGGGCTGGTGACTGCGGACTACTCAGTTTATTTGCCCAAACCGATTCTCTGCCGAATCAAACAGATGTATTGCGGAGGAGGACTATGAGAAAAATTGCTGTTGTCATTGGGGTTCTGTTGGTATTGGTTCTGCTTACCGCTTGCGCTGGCGTTGCAGGCCCTATTGGCCCTGCGGGTCCAGTCGGCGCGCCCGGCCCCCAGGGGCCTGAAGGGGTGGCTGGCCCGCCCGGTCCAGTGGGCGCGCCCGGCCCGCAAGGAGCCGTCGGACCCGCGGGTGTCGCCTTTGCTTCCCCCGTCTACGTCGGCTCGGACGCCTGCCAGGAGTGCCACGAGGAACTCTACGCCTCCTATCGGCAGACGGGACACCCCTACAAACTGAACAAAGTGGTGGACGGAAAAGCCCCCACCTATCCCTTCTCCGAAGTGCCCAATCCCCCGGAAGGCTACGCCTGGGATGACATTTCCTACGTCATCGGCGGCTATGGCTGGAAGGCCCGCTTTATCGACCAGCAGGGCTTTATCATCACCGGCGGTATCAGCGACACCACCCAATACAATCTCTACAACAAAAACTTGAAGATGGGCGAGAATTGGGTCGCCTATCACGCCGGGGAAGAAAAGCCCTACGACTGCGGTTCCTGTCACACCACCGGCTACCGGCCCGAAGGCCACCAGGACGGTCTGCCGGGGTTGATGGGTACGTGGGTGGAGGACGGCATCGGCTGTGAGGAGTGTCACGGGCCGGGCGAACATCACGTAAACGATCCCTATCTGGTGGAAATGCCCATCAACCGGGACTCGGAAACGTGTGGCGCGTGCCACCGCCGGGGTGACGTGACGGAAATCGACGCCAAAGATGGCTTCATCCAGCATCACGAGCAGTACGAGGAGTTGTTCGAGTCGAAAAAGCGGGTGATGGACTGTGTGGATTGCCACAACCCCCACCAGACGGTCAAGTATGCGGCCAAGGGCGAGGGCATCAAGACCGAGTGTGAAAATTGCCACTTTGAGAATGAAGAGTACCAGAAGATCAACGACCGCCGCCACGCCACCTGCATCGACTGTCATATGCCGATGGTGACAAAGAGCGCGCTGGGCGATGCGACCCGCTTCACCGGTGACGTACGCACCCACCTGATGGCGATCAATCCGTTGGCGAAATCCCAGTTCGACAAAGAGGGCACATTCTCCCAGCCCTATCTGGCCCTGGACTTTGCCTGTCGCGGCTGTCACTACGACGGCGGCAAGGGCGCTGAACTGACCGATGAGGAGTTGCAGGCCGCGGCTCTCAACTTCCACGACCGGGAGCTGTCTGGCAGCCTGAACAAGAAACGGTAGTGGTTGAGCAGGCCAGACCGACCAGTGAGTGCTGATTGAGTAGCCGAGTCTGCGAGGCGTATCGAAATCAAGCGAACGGGTCGACGAAAAAATTCTTCCTACCCGCTGGGTTTCACTTCGATACGCTTCGCACTCAGCACAAGCGATACGGCGGGAAAAAGTCCTAGCCTACCCTTCGACAGGCTCAGGACACCGCTCAACCGGCGCTGGTCGCATAGGGTAACTGACGGATCGGGTGAATGATGGCAAGAAACGACTTCCGTAAAATACGAATGGTCGTCTGGGCAGGGCTGCTGCTGATCGGGCTGGCCTTTCTGGGCGCGGCAGATGTTTCGACCGTCTACGCGGACCCGCTCCCACCCGACGGCGCGTGTGTGGGCTGCCATCAGGACAACCAGCGCACGCTGACCCTGCCTTCCGGCGAGGAACTGCCCCTGCTGGCCCTGCCAGAAGAGTTGGCCGCGTCGCCCCACCAGCGCAGCGGCCAACAGCCGGTAAGCTGCACCAGTTGCCATCAGGGGCCAACCCGCTATCGCTATCCCCACCCGGCCACACCAGCCCGGAGTCTGGATGAATATAGCGCATTGGCGGCACAAAATTGTCAGGAGTGTCACATCTATCACAATCCCCTGCACCGCAACGCAGAGGAGGAAGAGTCAGTAACGAATGCAGCGACGGGCGATCTGCCGAATTGCGTCGATTGTCACGGCAGCCACGCCATCGCTATTACCGATAAGATTGCCGAAACGATGGCCCCCAACTGTATCGCCTGCCACACAGATCAGACGAGCGGCTGGGCGGAAGAACTGATCGCCCCCCGGCCCGGTCTGGGGGAAGGCGCACAGGGCTATGTGGGCAGTCGCCGCTGTCTGGGCTGTCACACGGACAACTATCTGGGCTGGCGGGATACCCTGCACGCCAAAACGATTCACAACGCATCGGTCACGCCGGGGGCGATTCTGGCCGATTTCGAGCAGCCGGAGATGGAATTGCCCTTTGGCCTGGCGGATGTGAAGTTTGTGATCGGCCAGAAGTGGCAGCAGCGCTTTATTACCGAAACGGAAGAAGGCGATCTGCTGGTGTTGCCCGGCCAGTGGAACATCGCCACGAATGAATGGGTGCTAGACGATCACCGGGCCGAGGGGGAGACGGTCAATTGGCGGACGCAATGTAGCGGCTGTCACGTAACCGGGCTGGAGAGCGGGGACTGGGGCTTCCAGGAATTTGGCATTGGCTGTGAGGATTGCCACGGGCCGGGCCAAGCACACGCGGACGCGCCGGAAGAGGCGGCGATCTTCAGCCAGCCGGACGATCAGGTGTGCGGAGCCTGCCACAGCCGGGGCACATCGCCGGAGGGCCATCCCTTCCCGGCCAGCTACCGGCCAGGGGAGACGCTGACCGATCACTTCAGCTTTACCGCGGACGCAACGACCCACTGGCCCGACGGCAGCGCCAAAATTCATAACCAACAGTACACGGATTGGATACAGAGCGACAAAATGCAGGGATCGGATGGGTTGACCTGCTCCACCTGTCACGCGGCCCACGGCAACGGGGCCGGGCCGTCCCAGACCGTTCTGCCTACGAATGAGCTGTGCAGCGGCTGTCACGCGGAGAAGACGACCCTGGCCCGCCACATCCCCTATCACCAACAGGCCATCACCAAACGGGACTTTACCTGTAACAATTGCCATATGCCGCTGATGGCGACTTCGGCGGTGGAGTATGACATCCACAACCACACATTTAAGCAGCCCAATCCCCAGGGCACGCTGGAGCACGGCGGGCTGGAGTTCCAGCCCAACGCCTGTAACCAATGCCACACGGACCGGTCGGAGACGGCAGAGTGGGCGGTGGAGACAATCGATTGGGCGCTGGCGAACTATGCGATTGTGCGCACGGAATATATCTTTGCGCCAGGACCGACACCCACGCCGCCTCCGGTGCCCACCCCCCTGCCTTCGGTGGGGGAACGCCACGAAGTCAGCGCCTATGTGGATTTTGCCTGGGTGCGGCCCATCTTTTTCTCTGGGCTGGGGCTGGTCGGGCTGATTCTATTGTTGTTTGCCGGTCGCTGGTTGTGGTCCAGGAGGGCGTCTGATGCTCGATAGAGTCAATCGGTTTATCACCCCCGAGCGTTCTTCGCCCCTGTGGATGCGGCTGATGCCCTATGCAACGGTCGTCTTTGCCGGGCTGGTTGTCTTTGCCCTGGCCGGGGCTGGCTGGGAATATACCAACCGCTCCCAATTTTGTGGCACCACCTGCCACACAATGCCGCCCCAGTACGAGGCGTGGCAGGTCTCCGTACATTCGAGAGTCAATTGCGTGGACTGTCACATCGGGCGGGATTATATCGCCACCCAATTCACCCGCAAAGCCCAGGACATCAGCCACGTTGTCGAGTTTGTCGGGGCCAGCTACGAAGTGCCCATCTATTCCAAAAAGCTGCGCCCGGCCTCCCAGGCCTGTGAGCGCTGCCACAGCCCGGAGAAGTTCTCCGACGACAGCCTGCGCGAGTTCAAGCGCTACGACGCTGAGAAGAACAATGAGCTTTCGGTGATGTATATGGCCTTCAAAACTGGCGGCGGCACCCAGCGGGAAGGCCAGGGCAAGGGCATTCACTGGCACATCGAAAATCAGGTGGACTACATTTCCACGGATAATCCCCATCTGGAGCAAGAGATTCCCTGGGTGCGGGTGACCTATGCGGAGGACGGTCGAGCGGAGGTCTTCACAGACAGCGAAGTCGATCTGCCAGCGGATTTTGCCGAGCAGAATCAGGTGAAGATCAAAACGATGGACTGTATGACCTGTCACAACCGGGATTCCCATCCCTTTGCCACGCCGGACGACGCCCTGGACGACGCCCTGGCCCGGGGGATTATCTCGCCGGATATTCCCTATATCAAGAAATATGCCGTGGCGGTGATGGACCGGGGCTACCCGAATATGGAGGAGGCGCGCATAGCCATTTTGGGGCTGAAGCAATTCTACGCGGTCAATTGGCCGGATTATACCGCCCGCTACGAAACGACCGTTTCGGACGCAGTGGACCAACTGATGGCGATCTATGAGCGGATGTTCTATCCCGATATGGATGTGACGTGGGAGACCCACCCCAACAATGTGGGCCACGACGACTCGGCGGGCTGCTTCCGTTGTCACGACGGCAAACATCTGAACGAAGCCCAGGAGAGCATCCGCATCGAGTGCAATCTCTGCCATACGATTCCTGTGGAGAGCAGACCGGATGGAACATTGCCCACCCTGGCAATCGCCAATACTTTTGAGCCGGAATCCCACATCGACAGCAATTGGATCGGGCGTCACCGCTTCGAGTTCGACGGCACCTGCAAAGGCTGTCACGACATCTCCAATCCGGGCGGCAGCGACAATGCGGGTTTCTGCGCCAATGCCGCCTGCCACGCCACGGAATGGACGTATGCGGGTCTGGACGCATCCCGCATTATTGAACTGACAAACATCCTGGCCGATTCGCTGCCCACCTACCCGGAGAGCGCGCTCACCTGGGAGGCGCTGGTGGGGCCGATTTTGCAATCCCGCTGCGCGGCCTGTCACGGGGGCACAGCCGGGCTATATCTGGAAAGTTACGACAAATTGATGGCTGGCGGCAATTTGGGACCGGCATTTGTGCCGGGTGCAGCCGCCGAAAGTCTTCTGGTTGAGTATCAACGCAACGGTCATCCCAACAGCCTTGCCCCGAAGGAACTGGAGTGGATTATTCAATGGATCGACAGTGGAGCGCCCGAATTTTAACTTCGATTTCTAGTCTGCGAATTGCGAATTGCGAATTGCGAATTGCGGTCCGTCGTCCGCGAACTGCCGTCTTCTTTTCTGTACTCATTGTGGCTGTCCTTTGTCTCTTGGCCCTCTGGCTGGCATTGCCGACGACAGTTCTTGCCCAATCGCCGTCGCCGGATTCGCCCTGCGCCGGCTGTCACGGGGACAACGAACACAGCCTGCCTTTGCCATCTGGCGAGCTTTTGCCGTTGGATGTAAACCTGGAAGCGCTGGTGGCTTCTGTCCACGGCGGCGGCGCAGCGGAGCCGGTCAATTGCATCGACTGCCATCGCAACGACACGAACTACCGCTATCCCCATCTGCCCAATCCGGCGCTGACCCTGGAAGAGTACAGACAGCGGGTGGGCCAGAGTTGCCAGAGCTGTCACACGCCCTTGCAACAGCACAACCCCGGCCATCTGAACGCGCTGGATAACCCGAACCTGCCCGGCTGCGTGGATTGCCACGGCCAGGGCCATTCGGTGACACCTGCGGATGAGTTGGCCGCGGACCCGGTGGCGACCTGCCAAAGCTGCCATCAGACGTACGACGATCCCAAAGTTGGGCAGGTACACGAAGAATTGACCGCCAACTTTAGCTCAGAGCAGACATGCCAGACCTGCCACAACGACAAGCCCATCTACCCGGCGGATGTGCGCTGCCGCAACTGCCATCTGCTGTTGGATGGCAACATTGAATTGGCTTCCGGTGAGCTTGTCTCTCTGCACGTAGACCCGGCTACGATTGCCGGTTCGGTCCACGGCTCGTCGATGGTGGAACATCGCTATTCACCCCTGCGCTGCACCAATTGTCACCGGGACGAGGAGCGCTACGCCTTTCCCCACACGCCGCTGACTGTGGAGGATGCGCGAGGATTGACGCTGGAAATGGACGATCTCTGCCAGGAGTGTCACGCGGATATTGCCGCGCTGGAACACGACGGCATCCACGAGGCGGCCAGAGAAAATGGCGAGCTGGCCGCGGCTTCTTGCGCCGACTGTCACGGCAGCCACAATATCCAATCCCCCAGCGAACCCCGGGAGCGGGTTTCGGAGACCTGTGGGAGCTGCCATTCGACGATCAACGAGCAGTATGTGGGTAGTGTCCACGGCGCGGCCCTGGTGGGCGAACAGAACCCGGATGTGCCGGTCTGCACCGACTGTCACGGCGTACACAACATCGCGCCGCCCCAGACGGCCCAGTTTCGGGTGGAATCGCCCAATCTGTGCGCCAGTTGCCACGCGAACGAAACGCTGATGGCGAAGTATGACATTTCTACAGCGGTCTTTGATACATATGTGGCGGATTTCCACGGCACGACGGTGGCGCTCTTTGAGAAGCAGGCCCCCTGGCAGGAGACGAACAAAGCCGTCTGCTACGACTGTCACGGCATCCACAACATTCTACCCGCCAACGACGAACATTCTCAGGTGATTAAAGAGAATCTGCTGGTCACCTGCCAACAGTGTCACCCGGACGCCAATGCGAATTTCCCGGCCTCCTGGACCAGCCATTTCGAGCCATCGCCAGAACACAACCCACTGGTCTATTACATCAATCTTTTCTATGCAATTTTGATACCCGGAGTAGTGGGCGGCTTTGCCCTGCTCATCGGCTCGGACGTTTACCGGCGCACGGGTGAGAAACTGCGGAGAAGACGGGTAGCCAAGCCCCAGAAAGAGGAGGCGGAGGAATGAGTAAAGGGAGCGAACGCTACCCCCGTTTTGACACAGGACAGCGCATCGAGCACGGGCTGCTGGTCCTCAGTTTTACGATCCTGTCCATCACCGGCCTGCCCCAGAAATATCCCGACACGGGTTGGGGAGAGGGGATGATCTGGCTGATGGGGGGGATCGAACTGACCCGTTTCATCCATCACACCGCGGCGATTGTGCTGATCGTCGGCTCCATCTATCACCTGGCCAGTGTGGGCTATCGGCTGGTGGTGAAACGGGTGCAGATGTCGATGATGCCGGGCTGGAAGGATGTGGTGGATGTGGTGCAGACACTGGGCCACAATTTCGGTCTGATCAAAGAAGCCCCGAAGATGGGGCGCTACACTTTTGGCGAAAAGGTGGAATATTGGGCGGTGGTCTGGGGCACAGTCATTATGATTCTGACCGGCTTTATGCTCTGGAATCCGATTGCCACCAGCCGTCTGCTGCCCGGCGAGTTTATCCCCGCGGCCAAAGCGGCCCACGGGGGCGAGGCTCTGCTGGCCGTGCTCTCGATTGTCACTTGGCATCTCTACAACGTTCATGTGAAAAGTTTCAACAAAAGTATGTTCAGCGGGTATCTCAGCCGCCACGAGATGGAGGAGGAACACCCGCTTGAATTGGCCGACCGGGAGAAAGGCGAGCAAAAAACGATTGCACCGGCGCTCCTGCGTCAGCGGCGGCGGCTCTATCTCCCGGTGGCTGTACTCTTTTCTCTGGTACTGCTGATCAGCGTCTATTTCTTTGTCACCTTCGAGGCCACGGCCATTACGACTGTACCCCGACAGACGATGGAGATATTCGCGCCGGCGAACCGGTGAGACTATTGTGTATGGCCGTATTGTGTAGGTAAGTTCCTCGTGCAACGAGTTACGTCACGGGGCTGAAAAATGTAGGTCGGACTGTTAGTCCGACAGGCCTGCACCGTCGCTGGTCGGACTAACAGTCCGACGTACGAATGGCTATTTTCGGGGCAGGCTGAAAAATGTAGGTCGGACTGTTAGTCCGACAGGCCTGCAACGTCGCTGGTCGGACTAACAGTCCGA
>JAHDWH010000331.1 GCA_023384455.1 Caldilineaceae bacterium
AGTTCCATCCGGTGCGTCGCACTGTCCACGAAATGACTCTAGTCCGCAACCTCATGTGGACAGTGCGACGCACCAAAACGGGAAGTTATTCTTTGACAAGCCCTTAGTAACTGTCAAGAAATAAGTTCCATCCGGTGCGTCGCACTGTCCACGAAATGACTCTAGTCCGCAACCTCATCTGGACAGTGCGACGCACCAAAACGGGGAGTTATTCTTTGGCAAGCCCTTAGTAACTGTCAAGAAATAAGTCGCGGGTATGATTCCGGGAATCGGCCAGACGATACGGGGAAAGCCGAAAGATGTTGTGGCCGATTCCCGGAATCTCGTCTGCGAAACCCCTACGCTATTTCTTAACGCCTACTTACTAGGCGGGAACGGGGGCTGTAGCCGGGTCTGTGCTGAGCAGATGAATCTGCTGGCGGGCGACCTCGATCTCCCGTCGTGTCTGCAACAGCGCCTGGGAAAGCTCCAGAGGGACGTCCTCGCCATAGGCGGCCCGGCGCGCCAACTGATCTTCCTGCCGCTGCTGAAGCAGGCTGACTTCGTTGCGCAAATAGTCCAATTCAAAGCGACGCCCTTCTACCAGAAGCGCTTCGACCCCTTCGTCGCTCACTCTGGAGAGAAGTTGCCGGGCCAGATCATTCTGGTTCTCTAATACCCAGCGGCGCAGAAACTCATTGCCAATGGACCAGCCGCCCAGAATCTGTCTCAGATAGCCCAATTTGTTCATCCCATAAATAAAGCGCTCCAACGTAGCCGGCGACGAAATTGCCAGTTCGGCAGCCACACTCTCGCTGTCTACAACGCCGTGGCGGGCAATAGCCAGGAGTATCTGGCGTTCGGTCGGCGAGAGGTGGTCGTAGTCGATCTGGAAAAAGCCGGACAGCAGGTGGTCTGCCTGCAAATCGTCGGACTCGACAGGCCGCAAGCGCCCCACCCCATTCTCGTCCAACTCAAAGAGCCGCAGGCAGAGATATTGGGTCAGATAAGGGTGTCGATGGGTGTAGACAATCACCTCTTCCATTACACGCTGGTCTACGACGATCTCTGTTTCGTTCTGTTCCTGGCGCACCAGAGATTGGGCAGCATCGATATCCAAACTCCACAGATTCACCAGATTGAAGCCAAAGAGGAAAGGGCTGGTCAACCAGTCACGCATCAATTCATTGAGGTGCATCAACTGCTTGGTAGCTGTCAAAATTGTGCGGTGTTCGCCCTGTTGCAGGGTGCGCCGCAGACGGGCCAATTCGCGATTGTCGTTCTTGGCCACGTTGATCAGCGCTTCGGCTTCATCGATCAGCAACAGCAGTTGTTTCCCCTGGCTGCTCAAGGCACGCTGAAGAGAGCGTAAAATCCGATTGGCATCCATAGCTTGCAGAGAGGCAATGTCGATCCCCAGCCGTTCAAAACGATCTGTTTCATCTTCGATAGAAATGAACATCTCGTACGCCAGGTCTTCTGCGCTCTCACAGGCCTGAATATCCCAGAAAAGCGGAACGAGAGTTGACTGGGGGTCCTGCTCGATCACCCATTCCAATTGACGAAGCAGAGAAGTTTTGCCCATGCGCCGGGTGCCGACCAGCCAGATAGCCTGATCACTGGTAGTGAGCAGGTGCTCGATCAGTTTCTGGCGGCCATAGTGATCAGCGCCTCTGAGCCAACGGCCAACAATATACGGATTACGCATTTAACAGCCTTCTGTCCCTATAGATTGCGCTGGGAGAGCGGGACACGCTCTACGGCTTCTTCTTTGAAAAGGTCGGCAGTCCACAATTCGTGATCGGCCGTTTCGTCGTCGATTTCAGCTTTCACAGCCTGGTTGCGGGCATTCGCCTCCGAAATACCCACCGACACATCACTGCCTACCCGCTCTATATGCTCGTTGGCATACTCCACATCATCCAGCCGAATCTGGTGGCGGCCATCAGTCAGCATATGATTGACAGCCTCTAAGGCGTACTGCTGTAAACGGTAGGGCTTGCCGCCGCTCTCTTCCAGAATATATTCGAGAGCGGCTGGTTCATAGTCATAGAAACCGCGAATGGGTTCAGTCAGCAACTCAATTGCCTGTTCCCGGCTGAAAGGTTGAAGTTCGATCTCATTAAAGAGGTTGTACCAGGGACTTTCGATCCGATCCCACTCTTTGCTGATCTGAATACCAGCTACAACCGCGCCCAGGGTGGCGGCAAAATCGCGCATAAATATGCGTCGCAGACGCTGTTGGACGATCCGGCTGTATTCGCTCATTACATCCATCTCATCCATCAACAGAATAATACGCAGTTGCTTAAGGGGATATCGCCCCTCGCCATATCTGTGCAACAGCCCAATCAGATCCCGCAGGTCTCGGCTGAACTCCCGATCCGAATAGTTCATATCAGAAGTGCGGTAGTAAAGAAGCTCGCCTATGGCAGGCCGCAATTCTTCATTGGCAGAGGGCAGAGTTCCCACGCCATTGAGAATCTCCTCCATCAGAAAATGGAAAAAGCTTTCTTCAGCCGTTCCCTCCAAATCGATATAAAGCGGCATAAACCAAAAATTCACATCATCGATCTCGCGCAGACGGGCAGCCAACTGGTAGAGAAGCGTAGTTTTGCCGATCCGTCGCTCCCCGTGAATCATAATACTGTTGTTGTGCAGGGTGTCCACTATCCGTTGTAACAGATCGTAACGACCAAAGAACATATCCTCCCGGCGCACAGGCTCACCACTGACAAAGGGGTTGAAGCCCCGACTGACCGCCTCTCGGGCGCGTCGTCGATTGCGCGAGATCTCCGTGACCGAGTAAATAGCACCCGCCAGAGCCATCAAGCCGGTGACCACCAGAGCAATAAAATAGTCCTGGCGAATCGGCGCCAGGAAGGGCAACCGAATCACAGATGGAGGAGCGATAACGTCCAAACTCAAGCGCACCACATCCGAATAGTTAAATGCCTGGTCCCGGGCTTGCAACTCAACATTCAGAACCCCTGTGTCCAAATCGCGCAGAACAAGCCCACCGCCATTCACTGAATGCCACGCGCCGATCTGTCCCAATCCACTGCTGCGATAGAGGATCGTCAGATCATTGTTGGTTGTATAAAGATCGCCAGCCACGTAGTCTACAAAAATCTCGTCAGCGTTTTCTATCTGAAGATTGCCCGTGATTCCAGAGACCGATGTTCCACCCACCCGTTCAAAACGTACCCAGGGTTTGGTGCGTTCGGGTTTGTAATAAGTTAGACCATCGCGCCCGCCAAACCAATAGCCGTCTCCGCTGCGATAGATGGCAAGAACAGCCGCGCTGGGCAAAACGTTCTCAACGATCAACGCGCCCCAGGTGCGGCCGTCAAAACGGCTGACCCCACCTTCGCTGCCTACCCACAAAGAGCCGTCAATCGGGTCGGTGTAAAATCGGTAGAGCAATTTGCTGGGCAGCCGGGCT
The DNA here is from genome assembly GCA_023384455.1 of Caldilineaceae bacterium. Taxonomy (GTDB): domain Bacteria; phylum Chloroflexota; class Anaerolineae; order Caldilineales; family Caldilineaceae; genus JACQGT01. The sequence continues at coordinate 3,425 of JAHDWH010000331.1, forward strand.
TCGCTGGTCAAATCGTGCCACGTCTGCCCGTCCCAATAGCTGATACCAACCAGATCGATCCCGGCCCACACACCGCCATTGCTATTGGGGTCTGCCGCCAGGGTCACCACAGGGCCAGAGAGTAGACCAGACCTGCTGGTATGCTGCATCCAACTACTATCTGGGTTCTGCACAAAGACGCCCCGTGTCAAAGTACCGATCCAGAGTCTGCGCAAAGAATCAACAGCCATACTCGTCACATGAATGTTCCCTAACTCTTCGAGCCTGCGCAAGGATTTATCCACCAGATCGTATACCACCAGCCCATTGTCTGTGCCGATCCACAGATGATCACCCTCGGCCAGGAGTGCGGTGACCAGCGCCGACGGAATCTCGGCAGCGGAAAAGGGTGTTTCCCAATCGTCCGTAGCCGTGGCATAGTAGGCAACCCCAATATGGGTTCCCGCCCACAACACCCCAGTGCGATCCCGTGTCAATGCGCTGATCGCGTTGGTGGGCAGACCGCTGTTACTGGTAGTGTAAATCTTCTCTTGTTCCTGGATATTTCCCACCACCTTATGCCGAATACCTGCGCTGGCAGTGCCAACCCACAACTGGTTCTCGCTGCTCTCAATGGCAGTGATTCGGTTAATACCGGGATAGAGAACGTTATCCGCGAGTTCCTTTACCCACATCTTCTCGTCATAGCGAAAGACACCGGATTGGGTGCCAAACCAGACCAGACCGTCGGCATCCACCGCAACCGCCTGGACAAAGGGGGTGGTCAGCCCATTTTCACCCTCGCCAGAAAAAGCAATCAGAGAGGAACGCTCGATCACCCGGAAAGGCCCGTTGCCTCGGGTGCCCCCCCAGACAACGCCGGTAGCATCTCCGGCCAGGGCAGTAATGGGGGTGGGGTTATTGAGGGTCAAAATTTCGGTAAGAATGTCAGTCCAGATACCCGTAGAAGGTTCTCGCCAGGCCAGATTTCCATCCGCCGCTACCCAGACAGGGCCAGCCGGGTCTACCCAAATCGCAGAAACATCCCCCCAGGAGACGCCGTCTTCCTGCTTAACTTCGTTCCACTGTTCCCGCTGGTGAATCCACAAGCCGTTCGCTGTGCCCGCCCAAACCGCGTTGCCCTGGCTTGCCAGGGTCTGCACCCGCACATCGCGCAGAAACGCCACAGGCACGGCTGCCGACTCTACCCAAACGTACAATCCGCTATCCGAGCCAACCCATATCTGCCCGCCGACCGAAAGCAGGGAATGGACAGCCCCCGGCACTTTCAGAACACTCGACCAGATTTCCCCGTCCCAGACCACCACATCCCCGCCGGCGGTACCAGCCCACATTTTGTTGGAATTGCTCTCTGCAATCAGCGAATTGACTTTGCCGGTGAAACCCCCTTGCGCGGGAGAAAAGGTTGTCCAGCTACCGTTAAATCGACTGATCCCTGCATCAGTGCCAAACCAGATTTCGCCGTCTCTCGGCAATACAGCCAGCACATTGTTAGAAGCCAGACCGTCTTCCCGGCGATAGCTCTGCCAGGGCGAAGAGACATTTGACTGGGCAAAAAGCGCCATTGGCTGTACTAG
>JAHDWH010000332.1 GCA_023384455.1 Caldilineaceae bacterium
TACCAGCGAGGAACGAACGCATATGGGTTAGTCGGTCGGCCAACCATCTGAAACGTGAAACGTGAGGTGTCGTCACATACTCTCACGTTTCACGTCTTCACGTTTCCGCACAAATCGTGGCTGCACCGCCTTATGTTTTACCATCTCATTGACCAGTACAGGACAGGAGGAAATGGGGTAATTCAAGCGAGGTAGCCGAGTTCCTGAGCGCGGACGATGGCCTGGGTGCGGCTATGCACGCCCAGCTTGCCGAATATCTGGCTGACATACCATTTGGCGCTGCCGGGGGTAATGACGAGCTGGGCTGCAATCTCACGGTTGGAGTAGCCGTCCGCGATCAAACGGAGGACAGAAAATTCCCGCGCTGTCAACGGCTCCACCAGAGGCTGTCTGCGCTGGGCTTTGGGGGGAGAAGCAGGCCAAGATGGGTGCCCTATCCCTGCGCCGGATGGCAATGTCCCATCCCCACTGGCCATGCGCAGGGCATCAAAGAGCGCAGGCAGTTCAATTTCCTGTCGTCCGTGGGATGCCGCGGCAAACTCGGCAGGCCCCAGCAGCGTTTCGCAGCGGGAGAGAAGCCTGTGGGCCTGGTCGCAGGTCTCGTGATCGCTGGCCGGGTCGCGCACAATTGGCACCAACAGCCCGACAGCCCGCAACGGCTCCCCAAGCAGCACAAACAACTCGGCCACACCGGCTACAATTGCGCACAGGCGCGAGGCGTATCCCATCGCTGTCACAACTTGCAGGGCATCGTACAGATGCTTGGCGGCCAAAGTATAGGAGCCAGCCGCGATGGCGGCCATTCCCAGACCGTGCAGGGCGGAGGCGGTCCCGCCCTGGTCGCCAATCTCGCCATAGATCGACAGGCTGCGCTCGAATTGCGCCCGCGCCCTCTCCGGGTCTGCCTGTAAAAGGGATACCCAGCCGAGATTGACGAGCGACAGGGCGATCCCCTCTGGGTCGCCAAATTCCTCGCGAATGGCGTAGCCGATCTGATATTGGCGTGCGGCTTCGGCGTAGTCGCCGACCGCGCGCGCAATGTTGCCCAGGTCGGCGACCAGATAGGCCTTAAACCAGTACTCGTGCAGTTGGTCGGCCAGTTGGCAGGCGCGCTGGGCGTAGCGGCCTGCCTCGATGTAGTGGCCGCGGGCAAAGGCTGCGCTGGTCAGGACATAGCAGGCCGACATCAGATTGCCCAGGTCTCCCTGCGTGTCGGCACGCCGACGCGCCTGTTCGCCCAGCCGGGCTGCTTCCGCGTAGTCGCCCATTGCATTGGCCAGCGTGCCCAGGCCAACCAACGGGTCGGTGAATGATGCCGGGCGCGGGGTGAGGGCCAGATGGGTGAGAATCGTCTGGCTGCGTTCCAGTAGCGTACGCGCCCGCTGCAACTCGCCCAGACGAATCGAACACCAGCCCAGGCTGACGAGCACCGCCAACAATGCAGATCCGACCTCCCTTGTGGGGAGACGAGCAGCCAGCGGCTTTTCCAACTGCTGCCTGGCCTGTTCAAACAACTCAGCGCCTTCTCGATAGCGGCTGCCAGAGTCGTAAAATATATGTAAGACATAGACTGCCCGCTCGATCTCGGCGATGCGCCCGTGGCCCAGGGCGTACTGCCACGCCGCCCGGACATTTTCCAGCTCCGTCGCAATCTCAGCCTGGATCTGGCGCTGGTGCTGGCCGTTGATTTCCTCTCTCCGCTGATCGAGAAAGTCTGTATAGTATACGCAGTGGCGTGCGTGCGCGGCAGCAGCCTGCCCGCTGGACTCTTCCAGCCGCTCGGCTGCGTATTGACGCAGCAGTTCGTGCATACGATAGCGATCCCCGGCTTCCCTGCGCACCAGAGACTTATCCACCAACGCCGTCAAAACCGGCAATGTGGCGGCTGCCACCTGCTCGGCTGCATCACGCTGGCAGCCGCCCCGGAAGACCGAGAGTTGCGCGCAGACCTGGCGCTCCTCCTGGCTCAACAGCTCCCAGGAGTGAGCGAAGACCGCCTGCATACTGCGCTGCCGGTGGGGCGCGTTGTGCATGTCGCTGGTGAGAAATGCAAGATTGCGGGCAATTTCGTCAGCAATCGCCGCGCAGGAGAGCACTCGGGTCCACATGGCCGCCAATTCGAGGGCCAGCGGGACCCCCTCGACCAGATGGCAGATACGCTGCACCGCGCCACGCTCCACGGCGAAATCGAAGGTCGGACAGACGCGCCGGGCACGCTCCACAAACAAGCGGGCCGCGCTCGATCGCCCGGCTTCGGCTGTGTCATTGTTCGTTGAGAGGGGCAGACCGTTGAGCGGATAACGCCACTCCTGGTCAAGATGCAACGTCTCTCGCGAGGTAATCAACAACTTTGCCCGTGGGGCCTCTGTCAGGATAGCCACCAGCAGATCGACGCCCCTGCGCAGGTGCTCGAAGTTATCCAGCACCAGAAGGATTTGTCTGCTCTGTAAATGCCCAAGCAGATGCTCGCGGACATCGGCAGCGCCGGGCGGTGGACAGCCGATTGTGTCGGCGATGGCTGAAACCATACGCTCCGGCGAGTCAACGGCCTGTAGCGCGACAAACCAGACGCCATCAGGAAATGGGGGGAGAGCCGGAGGGTCCAGCGCAAGCAATCGACGCGCCACTTCGATGGCCAGGCGGGACTTGCCGATGCCCCCCGGCCCCATCAGAGTCACCAGCCGACAGTCGGCCTGGGTAAGCAGCCCGGTCAACGTATGGATCTCGTTCTCGCGCCCGATGAAAGAGGTGGATTGCAGGGGCAGGGCGGAGTTTGTGGCGTTCGGCTTGGCCTGGGCACTAGCGGCTGGGGCAAGAGCGCCGACGGCCCGCCCGACATTCCCGGCGTCACTGTTGCGGGCAGCCTGGAGAAACTCAGCGCGTTCTGGTCCGCACAGCGCAAAAAAATCGGCCAAACGGGCCGCCATCTGCCGCGAGGGACGGCGCGCATCCGTCTCCAGCTTTTTGATCGTATCAATCCCACACGAAGCCTGCTGCGCCAATCTGGCCTGGGTCAGGCCGCGCTGGTGTCGAAGACGATATAACAACCGTGCAAAACTACTCAATTCATCCATAGGGAAGCGGCCTTGTCATCACAACCACTGCACAACCCATCCACTGGATTGAATCATACATTTTTACGTCCAAAATGTACACCCTGTACACCACAGCCAGACAGATACACCGGGTACAGCACAAGTGCCGCAGCAGCCATATACTTCTCCTGTAAAGTGGCTAACCGATACAGGCAAAGTGAGTATGGACTCCCCCTGCGCCCCCTGTCTAACGGGAATCGGGCCGTCCGTTGTACAATAGAGTTCCTGCCATCCTCTTATCCATCGCGTCCCATTCTTTCTGGTCATCATCTCAGCATCCCAACCCTCCCATTACCGCCCGAAAGGAACATTCAATGCCCCGTCGCAAAAACATCCTTCTCCTCCTCTCCGACCAGCAACGCCTAGACACCGTCAGCGCCTACGGGCTGAACGATATTGTGCGCACGCCGAACATCGACGGGCTGGCGGCGCGAGGCGTGCGCTTCGACAACGCCTTCACGCCCACCGCCATCTGTGCACCAGCGCGAGCGTCGGTCCACACCGGTCTCTATCCCCACCGCCACGGCGTGACCGGCAACGGTATGTCCATTCGGGAAGGGGTGAAAGGGCTGCCCGACTACCTGAACCCCGCGGGCTATCGCTGCGGCTATGCGGGCAAGTGGCACGCGGACGATGCGGTGGGTCCCAGCAAAGTGGGCTATGTGGGCAAGGATTTCATCGGCTACGCCTTCCCTGGCTCCGGGCTGCTGCCGGGGCTGCGCTTTGCCCCCAAACCCAAAACCGGCAACCCCTACGCCGACTATCTGCGGGAGCGGGGCTTCGACCTGCCCACTGTGACCGACCGCTATGTGGGCACGAATCCCGGCTGCCAGGATCAGGAGATGTTCGCCCTCCACAACGGCCCGGTGGAATCGAGCATCGAATACTTCGTGGGGGAGGAGACGATACGGGTCATCGACGAACTGACCCAACCCGACGACGACGGGTCGGATGCCGACCGCCCGTTCTTCATTTGGGCCAACTTCTGGGGACCCCACACCCCCTGCCTGGTCCCGGAGCCGTACTTTTCGATGTACAACCCGGACGACATCCCCGAACACCCCAGCTACCGGGAGACATTCGAGGGCAAGCCCTATCGCCAGCAACTGATCGAGCGAATGTGGGGGCTGGGGGATCTGGGCTGGCGGGGTTTTCAGGAGATCAGCGCCCGCTACTTCGGCCACTGCACCCTGATCGACGATCAGGTGGGGCGCATCGTGGCCCATTTGGCCGAACGGGGATTGCTGGAGGATACGGTCATCATCTACTCGGCGGATCACGGCGACTGCCTGGGCGCGCACAAACTGATCGAAAAGGGCGAGTTTATGTACGACGAAATCTACCGCATCCCACTGGTGGTGGCCCATCCGGACTGCGCCGCGCCGGGGACTGCCAACAATGATTTTGTTTATCTACACGAAGTAGCGCCGACGTTCCTGGATATAGCTGGGATTGAAGGAGCGGAGATGGACGGTCAATCCTTCCTGCCCGCAATGCTGGGAGATGCCACACCCAATGGCCGGGAAGAGGTCTACTGCGTCTTTCACCGCCACTTTACCAACGCGGAGCAGCGGATGGTACGCACCCGTACCCATCAGTTCACCTTCAACAGCGGCGACGCGGGGGAACTCTACGATCTGACAGCCGATCCCTACCAGCTCACGAACGTCTACGGCCAGCCTGCATACGAGTCCGTGCGCCAGGATTTGATGGCGCGCATGAAGCGCTATATGGACGAACTGGGCGATCCCCTGCGCGGTTGGTTTGGCCGAGTGGGACCGGTCTACTAACTTTGTAACGCAAGCTGTTAGCTTGCGCTGATCGACCCTTGAGTTTGGCTCTTTAGCGAAGGGGGTAGAAAAAGGGATAATTTTGGTGTA
>JAHDWH010000016.1:0-1708 GCA_023384455.1 Caldilineaceae bacterium
CCCCCACCCAACCTCCCCCACTGTGGGGGAGGAGTCGATCCACTTCCCTCCCTGGGGGTAGGCTGGGATGGCTGAACTGCTCACCCCCACCCAACCTCCCCCACTGTGGGGGAGGAGTCGATCCACTTCCCTCCCTGGGGGTAGGCTGGGATGGCTGAACTGCTCACCCCCACCCAACCTCCCCCACTGTGGGGGAGGAGTCGATCCACTTCCCTCCCTGGGGGTAGGGTGGGTGACTCAACAGGTACTGCGGTCTGTCGTCCCCTGAAAATCCGTGTAAATCCGCCTTTTCCGTCTCCATCCGTGTTCTATTGATTCCAGGAGTTTCCCTTTTGCGTCACGCCATCCCCATTGAAGAACTCGGCCCCCAGGCCCGCCCTATGGCTGACGCTGTAGCGGCCTGCGTCCACTGCGGTTTTTGCTTGCCCGCCTGTCCCACCTATCTGACCCTCGGTGAAGAGATGGATTCCCCCCGCGGGCGCATTCTGCTGATGAAAGGGGTGTTGGAGGGCGAACTGGAACTGGCCGACGTCGTGCCCTATGTAGACCGCTGTCTGGGCTGTCTGGGCTGTGTCACCGTTTGCCCCTCCGGCGTGGAATACGGCGAATTGTTGGCCCCCTTCCGTGCCCAGGCCGAGGAGCAGCGCCACCGCCCCCTGCTGGAAACCATCACCCGGCTGATGGTAAACCAGACATTACCCTATCCCGGACGCTTCCGGGCCGCGGCCACCCTGGGCAAGCTGGCCCGCCCGCTCCGGGGACTGCTTCCCGCGCCCCTGAAAGCGATGCTCAGTCTGCTCCCAGAAAATCTGCCCGCCAGCCAGCCCTTGCCATCATCAATCCCAGCACAGGGAACACGCCGGGGACGGGTGGCCCTATTGGCCGGCTGCGCGCAGCAGGTGTTGGCCCCGGAGATCAACTGGGCCACTGTGCGGGTGCTGGCCCGCAACGGTGTGGAGGTGGTCATCCCCCCGGGCCAGGGCTGCTGTGGCGCGCTCTCTATGCACAACGGCGAGGCAGGTCAGGCCCGTTCCCTGGCCCGGCGCAACCTGGGCAGCTTCGATCTGGGCGATGTGGACGCCATTGTTACCAACGCGGCGGGCTGTGGATCGGGGATGCACGAGTATCCGCTGCTCTTTGCGGGCAGCGGAGAGGAGAAGCGGGCAGAGGCATTTGCGGCAAAGGCGCAGGACATCAGCGTCTTTCTGGACAGACTGGGCATAGAAAGCCCGCCGTCCCTGGACACACCGCTGAAAGTCGCCTATCACGACGCCTGTCACCTGGCCCACGCCCAGGGCGTGCGGGATGCGCCCCGGCGTCTGCTGGCGGCCATCCCCAATGTGACGCTTGTGTCGATTGCGGAAGGGGAAATCTGCTGCGGCTCCGCGGGGACCTACAACATCGAACAGCCCGAACTGGCCCAGTCTCTGGGGCGACGCAAGGCCGGGCACGTAGCCGCCACCGGCGCTGATCTGCTCGTCACGGGCAACATCGGCTGTATGACCCAAATCGGCAACCATCTGGGCCAGCAGGGAAATCCCCTGCCTGTACTCCACACAATTCAACTCCTCGATCAGGCGTATGGAGGGGGGTAGGGGGCGGGGGGGGGGGGGGGGGCAAGTGAGAAAACGGGTCCCAAGCCCCACACCCCCCGCGCCAAGACCAAAACCCCAAAAAACCCCACCACCAGTATGTGTTGGCCCGGGGG
>JAHDWH010000016.1:1718-47284 GCA_023384455.1 Caldilineaceae bacterium
CCTGCTGGAAAACCCCCGGCCTGTCCCCCACCCATTTAACCCCCCCCATCCGGCGTAGGGCGGGGGGTTGGGGGGGGGGACTGGGGACTGGAAAATCCAGTCTCCAGTCCCCAGTCCCCAGTCCCCAGTCTCCAGTCCCTATCCCCCTCAAACCCGAAGCTCCTGTAGCTGTTGCCAGGGGCTTCGGGGCTGTTCGGTCTCCGTCTGCCACTGCTGAAACTCGGCCAGAGCGGCGGCGATCAGCGCTGGGTGGGGCGAGGGGCCGCCAAAAGGTTGCCAATCGGAGAAATGGTCTGCCACAAAGCTGGTGGTTGTCTCCCCAGCCTGGAAGACGGGATGGGCGATCACATCCTGCAGAAAGGCCCGGTTGGTGGTCAGATCGCCCAGGGCGGCAAACTCGCGCAGTGCCCGCCCCATCCGGTTGACAGCCGCGGCCCGGTCTTCGGCGCAGACACTGACACTAACCAGAAGCCCATCGGCAGGGTTGAACGATTGGCCCATCTGTGCGCCACTATCCACCCGAACACCGGGGCCGGAAGGCGTCACCAGACGCAGCAGCGTTCCTGGGGAGGGCTGAAAATCCTGGGCCGGGTCTTCGGCGAAGATATGGCAACCGATAGCGTGACCCCGCGCCTGCACCTGCTCCTGGCGCAGGGGCAGCCGACCGCCGTCGGCGATGCGGATTTGCCAGCGCACCAGATCCACACCTCCAGCCCATTCGGTGATGGAATGGGTTGCCGTCAACGACGCCTGCATTCCCAGAAAGTAAAAACGCCCCTCCCCATCCAGCAGAAACTCCACACTCCCCGCACCGCTGTATCCCACCGCTTTTGCCACAGAAAGGGCCGCCCGCCCCAGGCGCGCCCGCAGTTCGGCGTGAAGAGCGGGCGACGGAGTTTCCGCCACAAGCACCTGTTGCCGACGCTGCACCGAGCCTTCCCGCTCGCCCAGATGGATGAGATTGCCCTGAGAGTCGCCGAAAATCTGAAACTCCAGGTGGCGGGCATCCACAATTTCCTCGCCTGTCAGAAAATGCTCCTCGCCCAGCGCGTTCGCCCGGCGGAGCACGTCCGCCGTTGCTTCTGAAGAAGCCAGAATGCGCAGGGTTTCTGCGCTCGGACCGATAAAAATGAGGCCAGCCTGGGCCACCGCGCTGGCAAAATCGGCATCTTTGGCCAATGGCCCATAGCCCGGATGAATGGCATCGACGCCGTTCTTCTTGGCCGCTGCCAGAAGCTGCTCCTGGCTCCAATCGAAATCGGCAGTACTTCCGCTCTCCTGGGCAATCAGATCATCCGCCAGAGAAAGGTAGAGCGCGCTGGGAGCGTCGGCAGCACCCACAGCCACCGTGCGAATGCCCATCTCCCGGCAGGTGCGGATAATGCGAACAGCCATCTCTCCCCGGTTGGCGATGAGAATTGAGCGAATCATTGGCGTTTCCTTTACGAGTTATTCGAAGCGAGGCAATAAGCCATTCCAATTGTCCAACAATCTTACGAAGGCCACAAGCGGGTATGTGCGGATTGTTGTGGCCCACACTGGGCAAAATGTGGTAGACTTGGCGGATAGAACGTATCCTATTTTCAGAACGGACGATATGCTTGGGGCAGCGACAGCGACGAAAAGCGGACGCAGATTCACGCGGAAACAACTGATCTGCGCAGATTTTATCAGCGGTAATCCGCCCTTTCAGCGCCATCAGCGTCCCATCTTCACATAAGGAGAACCTATGAAATTGCAAGGAAAACGCATTGCCTATCTGGTGGGGCCGGGTTTCGAGGACCTGGAATTCTACGTGCCCTATATGCGGCTTCAGGAAGAAGGGGCCGCAGTCGTGGCGGTTGGCATCCAAGCCGGTGAAGTCTACACCGGCAAAGTGGCACTGCAAGCCAAAGCTGACGTAGGCTGCGACGATGTGCGCGCAGCCGAGTTCGACGGGGTTGTGATCCCAGGGGGTTGGGCACCGGACAAAATCCGCCGCTATGCCGGTGTCAAACGGCTGGTGAAGGAGTGCTACGATAGCGGGAAAATCGTAGGGATGATCTGCCACGCCGGGCTGGTGGGCATCAGCGCCGGGATCGTCGCCGGTCATCCGGCCACAGGCAGCGAAGGGATCAAAGACGATCTGCTCAACGCCGGGGCCACCTGGCGGGACGAGGCCGCCTTTCGCAGCGGCAATATCGTCTGGGGGCGGGTTGTGGCCGACATCCCGGACTTCTGCCGGGAGCTGGTGAAAGCGCTGGCGGAAGGATAAAAAGGGGGATGGGATGACGGGGAGCGCACTCCCGCATTGTAACGGCTCACCCCCTCCCAACCTCCCCTACATTGGGGGAGGAGTCGATCCAGTTCCCTATCCCATCACCCTAAAACCCCGGCCCTACCACTGCAATCAGAATCAGCGCAAAGATGGCAAAGAGCGCATATTCCAGCAGAACCCGTCGGGTCAGATGGTTTTGCAGCCCGTGCTGGGCCAGGCTGACGATAAGATAGAAGACGAGCAGCAGCAACAGCCCTCCGGTCAGACCGGGCAGGGGCCAGTAGTTCAGCGCCCAGGTACTCTCGCCCAGCACCAATCCCACAATCAGCGCATAGCTCAACACCAACTCCCGCCGTTCGCTGGTGCTGCGCAGCAGCTCCACAGCCAGCAGCGTGGCGGTCAACGCGATGACCGACCCGGAGAGCAGACTGCGGGTGCGGGTCTGGTAGACCAGCAGAAAGAGAGCCAGCGCGCTGGCATAGGCCAGCAGATTCAAAAAGATGCGCCCCCGACGAAAGCCTGCCGCGCCGGGATCGACCGTTGCGTACAGACCAAAGAGGGCCATTGTCATCAGACCGCCGTGGACCAGCAGACCGACGGCCTGGGCGGCCTGGGTGGGCAAGAGGGGAAGCAGAATCACCGCCAGGATAGAAAGGGCCGCGGGCAAAGCCCAGTAACTCCACGTGGCCCAGCGCCAATCCGACATCTGACGAAAATGGGGATGGGTGCGAATACAGCTTTCCGCGCCGCTGGCCGAGAGCAGAGCCAAAAAGATCGCCATCAGAAGCGTATCACTGACTTCCAGGGCAATGGGCGACCCCAATACATCGAAATTGAGAATCGGCAGAGATGGCAAACGCACAAAAAGACTGGCCGCCGTGGCGGCCACCACAGCCCAGGCCACCACACTCACGCGCCCGCGGAATTCCGTGTCCACCGGTTGCTCACGGCGGGGGTTAGGGGTAAAATGGGGGGAAGGTTGCATAGGTCCGGTTGTTTGCATACCTCCGATTGTACGTCCACGCCCAAAAGTCTGTCAAACTATGGCCGCTTGCCAAGCAGAAAACTTCGATATTGCCATTCTGGGCAGCCAAAGCCCCTATACCCTCCTGGCTGAATATCAGGGGTTGAAAGGCGAAGGCACTTTTGCTCACGACGCCCTGCAACCCGACTGGGCAGAGATACTTCAAGTGTTGGGCCAGACCCACGCCCCGCCAGGCGAGCCTTTCATTCTGCATGTGGGTGGCCTGCTCTTCGATGAAATTCTGCAGGGCGGCATCCGCGACCTTTGGATCGAAGCCCGCTCCCAATTGGAGAAGGGGCATCACTTGCGGATGCGGCTGGACCTGCGCGCCCCTGCCGTAGCTGCCCTGCCCTGGGAAGTATTGGCAGACCCCCGCCGCCGCCGCACCCTGGCCGCGGACAAATCCCTGGCGCTCATTCGTATAGCCACCGATGCGGACTTCATCGGTCGCCCCCGCCCCATCCAGACTGCTGCCCCAGCCAGCCTGCTGATTGTGGCCGTGGAGGAGGAGGAAGAGATCGACGCCGGGGCCGAAATCCAGCGCATTCAGGACAGCCTGGCTTCGCTGATCCCCGACCGTCTTCGGGTAGAGATCCTCCAGGGCAAAGTGACACTGGCGAAACTGCGCGCCCGTCTGGAGCAAGTCCGCCCGGACATTCTGCACATCATCAGCCACGGCGAGGCCGATGGGCTATATTTGTGGAATGAAGACGGTCTCACTCTTGTAAAAGCCAGCCAGTGGGCGGCTTTGCTGGACCTGATCGATTCGGTGAAATTGGTCTTTCTCAACGCCTGTCTGGCCGGCCAGCCCGACAACAGCATTCCCTATGCCAGCCTGGCCCAGCGCCTCTTGCAGACGGGGATTCCTGCCGTAATCGCCATGCAATTTGTCGTGCGCGACAGGGCCGCCGCCGACTTCGCCGGGTTTCTCTACGACGCGCTGATCAAAGGCCCCTGCCCCGGCGCAATCGACATTGCCACATCCATCGCCCGCAGCGGTCTCTACATCAGCGATCCGGATCGTATCGACTACGCTACCCCTCTCCTTTGGCTGAACAGCCCAGACGGAATGATCCTGCACCTGACCGAACAGAAGACAGGGGCACAACCGCTGACTGCCCCCCCGGAGACTTTCGACCCGCCCCCCCTGGCCCTGGAGATCGAAGAGAAAGAGGCCTGGTTTGCCCAACTCCCCTCTACTATCCAGCCGATAGCCCTGCGCTTTGACTATGCCGAACGGCTAAAACAGGTGACAAAAGTGCTGGCCGCACTGCGTCAGGATCACAACACCCAGCAAGCGGGGAAGAGCCTGGATACGCGCCGGGTGATCGAGCGTCTGGAAATTTTCAACGCCGAGCGCCGCTTTATCGACGGACTCCTGGAGCGGCTGGGACAGGCCGGGCAGTGAGCCGGTGAGCCGTCGTCCCCGTCCACGCTCCTCCTCGCATACAGCGCTTGCCCTGCTGCGCCTCCTTTTCCTCTACGCCGCTTTTTGCTATCTGCTGCTGGAGATCGGCTTTGCCAGCCGTACGCTCAGCGAAGCCCTGCCTTTCCTCAATTCCTCGCCGCCAGCCTCCCCACAATCGGCCTATCCACTCCATCTGGCCGGTGTGAATGTGGCTTTGGAGCAGTACACAGAGACTGCCCAGCGGCAAGCTGCGCTGGCGAAGCTGGCCGGGGCAGGTTTTGGCTGGGTGCGCCAGCGGGTTGACTGGCGGCTGTTGGAGCCGCTTCCTGGCCGCTATCTGTGGGCGCAGATGGACCAGATTGTGGCTGGGGTGGCCGAGACCGGATTGGAGATCGTCGTCGTGTTGGACGGCAGCCCGGTCTGGGCCCGGGCTGCCCAGGATCGTCCACCGACAAACAACCCTTTTGCTCCCCCGGCAAATAGTGCTGATTTTGCCCGTTTTGCGGCAGCCTTTGCCACCCGCTATGGCGAAGAGATACGCTTCTATCAGCTTTGGAACGAGCCAAACATCGCCCCCCACTGGGGCAACCGGTTGGTGGAACCGGTCGCCTACGCGCGGCTGTTGGCCGCGGTCTCCCCGGCCATCCGCGCCGCGGACAAAGACGCGGTGATTCTGCTGGCTGCCCTTGCCCCCACAGCGGACAGGGGACATACGGCCATCGACGAAGCCTACTATCTGCAACGGCTCTACGCGGCAGGCGCCGCCCCCCATTTCGACGCGGTGGCTGCCCAGCCCTACGGCTTTGGCCTGGCCCCAGATGATCCGCGCAGCCGGCGCGCTGTGTTGAATTTTCGACGGGTGGGGTGGCTGCGCCGGGTGATGGTGGCGGAAGGGGACGACGCCAAACCCCTGTGGGCCGTGAGCTATGGCTGGAATCGCCAGCCCAACGATCAGTGGCGCACGGTCACAGAAGCACAGCAGAGCCGCTACGTTGCCCAGGCCGCAGCCCTGGCCCGGGGCTGGCCCTGGCTGGCCGGGCTGGGCTGGGCCATTGACCGCCCCCCAGCCCCAGGGGACGATCCCGGCTGGGGTTTTGCGCTCTACACCCCCCAGGGCCAGCCCCACCCCCTGTGGGAGACCTTCGCCCAGGTTAATCGTTCTACCGACAGCCTTCCCGGACCCTCGCTGTCACCGCTGATCAGTTCGCTGCTTCTCTGGCTGATCGCGCTGCTCTACGTCGTCTGGCGGGGCTGGCGGGCCGCGCAGACCGCGGGGGTGGGGGAATGGCCGGGCCGTTGGGCCGGGCTGCCTGTGGGGGTAAAAGCTGCCGGATGGCTTGTGCTGGCGCTGCTCTACTACTTCGCCACCTGGCCGCCCCTCATCGCTCTCTGCTGGCTGGTGGCCGCGCTCTTTCTGGCCGCCCAGCCGTTGACCGGGCTGGTTTTGATTGGGCTGCTGCTCCCCTTTCACTATCAGCACAAAGAAGTGGCGCTGGTCGGAAGCGTCCTGGCCGTGCCCCCGGCCTACGCGCTGGCTCTTTGCGCGTCGTTGCGCCCCCTCTGCTCCCTGAGACCCACGCAGATTTTACAGAAGCTACAGACTTCCACAGATTTTATCCGCGTCAATCTGCCCTTTCCGCGTCATCAACGTCCCATTTACACACCAGATTTCCTGGCTCTGGGATGGGTTGCAATCAGTCTGCTTTCTGCCCTGGCCGCCGGGCAGTGGCAGACGGCGGGAATGGATCTCTGGTGGCTGGTGGTTGGCCCCCTGCTTCTCTACCTGTTGGCCCGACTTTTTGCCACAAGCCACAACTCCCGGCAATGGATTGCGGGCGGAATGGCCGGGGGGGGCATTCTGGCCGGGCTGATCGCCCTCTTTCTCTGGTGGCGCGGCGCGGGCACCGCCGCCGACGGCACCCTTCGCCTGGTCGGGTTGACCTTCTCGCCCAATCAGACGGCGCTGCTCCTCCTGCGCCTGCTTTTTGTCAATCTGGGGCTTATTCTCGCCACGGGCGGTCTGGCGCGCCGTCTCTGGTTGGCCGGTGCGGGGGTGATGGGTGTCGCGCTGCTGCTCACAGCCAGCCGGGGTGCCCTGCTCCTGGGGGTTCCGGCTGGCGTGGCCTTTCTGCTTTTCCTGCGCCCAACTATCCGCCAATGGCTGCTCCGCCGGGGCTGGCTGGTGATTCCCGGCTCCCTGGCTGCCCTGGCGCTCCTCCTCCTTCTGTTGGGCGAGCGGATTGTCAACAGCGCAACGGTTACCCAACGGCTGCGCATCTGGCAGGGCAGTTTGGACCTGTGGCAGAGCGCCCCCTGGCTGGGCCCAGGGCCAGGCGGCTTCTTCTGGCGCTATCCAGCCTTCCTCACGCCGGGAGCGCTCACCGAGCCAAATCTGCTCCACCCCCACAACCTCTGGCTGGAGTTTGCCACGGGCTGGGGTCTCCTGGGCCTGGTCTGGCTGGCTGGGCTTCTCTATTGGCTATTCCAGCGGGGTAGGCAAAAGGGGCGAGCGCTGGATGGAATGGAGTTGGGATTACTAGCCGGGCTGGTGGCTGGCTTGGCCCACGCCCAGGTGGATGCCTTTGGCGCGCTGCCCGAGCTGGCGGCCTGGAACTGGCTGGCGCTTGGGCTGTTGGGGGCCGGGGCGTGGGACGAGAGGCGAAGGGGATGAAAAAAGGGGGCTGGCCCATACGGCCAGCCCCCTTTTTATTTCATACAAAGAGCGCTGTAAACGTCGCTACTTGACTTCGGCGATCAGGCTCAGGTCTGCGGCAACCAGCATAGGCAGAAGCTGTTTCGCCACCAACTCGGAGACATTGGGGTCTGCCAGCGTGGCAGCCATATCCCCAGGCAGGAAAGGTCCAGCCAGAGTGAGCAGCCGCTGAATCGTCGGGGAGTCGTAGCCCAGTTTCAGCAGTGCGGTGCCGTCCGCGGCCAATTCCAGGCCGTTGGGCATTGTATTCACTGTCAGTTGGTCCGAATCCAGACTATTCAGAATGTTGGCCACATTGGCGGGCAGGCTGGGCAAGGCAAGCCCCAGGGATTGCAGGGTGTCGGCGGGAATGTTGCCGATAGACTCAATCTCTGTGCCGTTCAACACCAGGCCCAACTGCAAGGCGGGCATGGAAAGATCGCCCAACTGGGGTGCTTCCATCTGCACGGCGGTCACATCAAAGCCTTCGGGAATGGAGACCGGCTCTTTGCCAGGAGCAACCGGCAGGGAGAGAGCCAGACCCACATCCGAACTCTTCAGGAAGGCCAGTCCTGTGCCCAACAGATCGGGCGAGATGCCCAGGGTACTGCCCAGAATGTTCTGTACCACATCCAGCGAACTGTCGGTCCAGGAGAGCACCGGCAGGTTTTCGCCATTTGTCGCCAGGAAGAGGCTGTCGCTGACGATATTGGCATCCAGCCGTTGTACATTGATGGCCTGCATATCGGCAATGAATTTGGGTTGCAGAATCGGGCCACTGCCCAGGGCAAAGCCAAAGACGGTCAGGCTGCCATCCTCCTTCACTGCCAGCGGCAGAGAGGTCAGTTTGGTGGCTGCGGCTGGTCGGCCGTCCAGGGTAACTTCCAGGTTCAGGTTCGAGGCCAGGATTTCGGGCAGGGCGGCTCCGAGCATTTCCAACTGGGCAGGATCGCTGACAAAGAGACCGGCAATACCCAGAGCCCGCCCCAGAGACGCGTTGTCATACTCGATGCCTATCAGCCGGCTGTCGTCGGCCAGCAGTTCCAGAAGGTTGCCCGCCGTGGAGAGGTTCAGTTTACCTGCCCCGATGCTGCCCAACAGGCTGTTCACATTGGCGGGCAGGCTGACACCGGCCACGCCCAGCCCGGCCAGCGTCTCCATAGGTACACCGCCCAGAGAGACGAGATTGCCGTCTTTGAAGACCAGGCCCATTTGCAGAGAGGGTTTTGCGCCGCCACTGGTCGCCGCGGCAAAGGCCGGGGCCGTCACGTCGTAGGCAGCGTCAAAGCTGATTGGGCTGGCCCCGGCAGCCACGGGCATATCCAGGGACATACCGATACCCGTCTTCTGCACAATACTGCGCACGATAGAGAGACCGCCGCCCAGCAAGCCAGGGGATACACCGAAGAGGTCAGTTGCCACATCGCCAAAGGTATCCAGCGAGGCCCCCGTCCAGGAGATAACGGGCAGGGGTTCCTGATTGGTGGCCAGGTAGAAGCTGTCACCGACGATATTCAGGTCAATCTTCTGAATGTTCCCGGCCTGCAACTTACCCAGCACATCTGGCTGGAGGATGGGGCTGGTGCCCAGGGGAATTCCCCAGGCGGACAGTGTGCCATCTTCGTTGACTTTGATGGGAATCGAGGCGAGTTTCGTATCCGCAGCCGGCTGGCCTGTGAAGGAGACGATCAGGTCGATGTCCGCGCCGGGGAGCTGGGGCACAACTGTCTGGAGGGTGTCCGCCATAGCTGGCCCAACCAGAGGCCCGGTGATGGGGAGCAGTCGATTCAGCCGGGCTGTGTCATAGGCAAGGCTGGGCAGGGGTTTGCCATCAATCGACAGGTCAATCCCATTGGGCTGGGTTGCCACAGTCAACTGTTGCGCGCCCAGGGCCTGCAAAATCTGGATGACCATCGGCGGCAGGTTCAGCCCCAAAGAAGCGCCCAGCGCCTGCTCGATCTCGGCCAGAGGAACGCCTTCGATGCTGGGGTTGCCGCTGGCGTCATAGGCCAGGCCGCCGAACTGAATGGGACCGATAGTCGTGGCAGCCGGACTCTCTTTTGTGGCTAATTCTTCCCCTTTCCAGCGGGGAATCGTCAGCGCGGTAGCGCCAGCAGCCAGGGGCAATTTAATGCGCACACCCACACCAATACGACGCAGCCACGGAAGATACGTGGCTGCCTGTTCAGCGCCGGCGGTGTTGCTCAGGACCTTCTGCAACAGGGCTACCGACTCGTCATTCCATTGGATGTAGGGGAGAGCTTCGCCATTGGCATAGGGAAAGATGCCGTGATACCCGATACGAATCTCCAACTCTTGCACATTGGCCTGCTGCAATTGACCGATGAGAGCTGGCTGGAGTCCCAAGTAGCCGATACTGAAGCCGAGGGCTTTGCCATTTCCATTCTGGTCTACTGCAATCGGGACGGAGGGCAGATTGAACATTGTCGATCCACTGCCACTACCGCCACTGCAAGCGCTCAATATCAGGCTGGCGATCAATACGGCAACCACAGTGCGGAATGTTCGCATTTGTACCTGCACGTGTAGTCTCCTTCTGAGCGTTGAACGAACTGATGGATACCTAAAATTAGTGCGAAAATCTATGTCCTGCCTGCGCAGATACGATCGTATCTCCGACAGATGGGAAATACACGAAATGTTATATCACGAATCGCGCAGATTGGCAACGCCTGCAAAGCAAGGCCGTTTCTTTCAACCTCTGCTCAATTCACCAAACTCTATTGGTAACTACTCAGGCTCAGGGTGCGACGCACTCACCACACTCATTTGCAGTGGAGTCTACTCCTGGTGAGTGCGTCGCACCCTGAGTAGTTACCTCATATTGTAGTAAATCACGCTGGAAATAACTAATTGCCAGGGAGCTATCTCGCTGCATCCGGGGGGAATGACCGCAGGTACCCCCTATTGTAATCAATTATCCTATCATACACGAAATCGCGAAGCGGTACAAACGCTTTTATGCAGATCCCAATCCGCGCAAGGCGTCCAGCATCGCCTGCTGCTCGTTCCAGGGCGTCTCCGTCTCGCCGTAGCACATACTGCGTTCGTGGCCTTTGCCAAAGGAGGCCACTACATCGCCGGGGCGGGCCATGCGGGCGGCAAAGGCGATGGCCTCGGCCCGGTCGGGCACAATGCAATAGCTCTCCGCGGGGGCAAACTCCCTCACACCCGCCGCAATCTCCCGGTTGATGGCCGCCAGATCTTCCGTGCGGGGGTCCTCGGCGGTGATGACCGTAAAATCGGCCAGCCGCCCGCTCACCTGCCCCATCAGCCGCCGTTTGGCCCTGTCCCGCAGCCCCGCGCTACCAAAGACGGCAATCAGCCGCCCGCCTTCCGCCACCAACAGACGCAGGGTTTTGAGCGCCCGTTCCAGGCTGCCGGGGGAATGGGCAAAGTCAACCACCGCCAGGAAATCCTGCCCCCCGTCCATCCGCTGCATCCGCCCCAGCACCCCGGCCAGATCGGCCACACCGGCGGCAATGACCCCGGGCGGCAACCCCAGCCCCAGGGCAGCCGTGGCCGCGCACAGGACATTGGAAACGTTGAAATCCCCAATCAGCCGGGTTTCCACAGGAAAGGCCGGCCCACCCCACCAGTGGAGATCAAAGGAGGTGGCATCGGGCCGGTAGTCGATCCCCGCGGCCCGCACATCGGCCTGGGGGTTGTGCAGCGAGTAACGGCGCACGGCCACTTCCGGCGCGCCAGGGCGGGCAGCTTCTTCGGCCAAAACCCCGGCCAGAAAGTCATAACTGCCCGGATCGTCCTGGTTCAGCACCGCCAGCCGGGGAATACCGGGCTTGGGTGGGCTGTGGAAGATCGCCCGCAAGAGCAGGGCTTTGGCGGTCCGATAGGCTTCGAAGCTGCCGTGATAGTCCAGGTGTTCGTGGGTGATGTTTGTCACCCCGGCAATGTCGTATTCCACGGCAGCCACCCGCTTCTGATCCAGCCCGTGGCTGGTGCTCTCCACAATGGCATACTGGCAGCCTGCATCCCGCATCTGCCCCAGATAGCGCTGGACATCCGGCGCTTCTGGTGTGGTTACGTGAAAGCCGGTGTCCACTTCCGCACCGGCAATGCGCGCACCAATCGTTGTGATGACACCAACACCCGCGTAGATCGGACTGTCAGTCCGACCTACACGGAGAATCGATTCGAGCAGTGTACAGGTGGTCGTTTTGCCATCGGTGCCGGTGACGCCCAGCACGGCCATCGACCGGCTGGGGTGGCTGTGAAGCCCAGCGGCCAACCGGGCCAAAGCCAGCCGTCCGTCGCTGAATTGGGCATAGGGCAGACCGGGCGGCAAGGCAATACCCATTGCGGCCAGTTCTTCCAGCCCGCATACCCCCGCCACCGCCACCGCGCCCCGGTCAACGGCCTGGGCAATAAAGCGGTGACCGTCTACCCGCAGACCGGGCAGTGCGACAAAGAGTGTGCCCGGTCCCACCTCTCGGCTGTTGGCGGTGACTGCATCGATGAGAGCCATCTCTCCGACCGACACCCCACCCAAGAGCCGATGAGGCCCTGCCTCTTCCAATAGCTCGGCCAGGGAACGAGGGGGAGCCATTAAAGTTCCTGGGGTCCTCGTGCCACGGCCAGACCAGCAATCAGCACGACCACCAGCAGCACAACGCCGCCCCCCACCCAAATGGGCGGCAACTGTACCAGATTGGCGGCGATGGCCTCTACCGGTGAGGGCGACGGGGTGGGTGTAATCGTCGGCGTAGGCGTGGGCGGTACGGGGGTGGGGGTCTCCGTCGGCGGCACTGTGGGCGAAGCCGTGGGTGTCTCCGTGGCCGTGGCTGTGGGCGTCTCCGTAGGAGTTTCTGTGGGCGTCTCCGTGGGTGTCTCGGTGGGCGCGTTCGGGTCCCGGGTGGGCGTATCTGTGGCGGTGGGGGTTTCGGTGGGTGTTTCGGTCGGCGTCACTGTGTCCGTGGGGGTGGCGGTGGGCTGGGGCGTATCCGTCGCCGTCGGTGTAAAGGTGGCCGTGGGCGTATCTGTCGCGGTCGGCGTCAACGTCGGTGTGGGGGTGACGGTGGGGGTGGCGGTGGGGGGCGGGGGCACCAGCCCGGGGACCAGGGGGGTCATTTCGCTGATGCCCCGGAAGCTGGCGCCGCCGTCGATACTGCGCAGAACCCAATCCCGCTCTGTGCCCGCGTAGATAACACCCGGCAGGCTGGGCGCGGTCGCCATACGAAAGACAGCCCCGGCATAGGCGTTCCCGTTGACCGTAGCCTGTAGCCACTGGCTATCCTGCAAATACCAGATGCCCGTATCGGTTCCGGCGCTCATCCGGTAGCCAGCCGGCCCCAGATCGTAGATGGCTACACCTGGGGGAAAGCTGACATCCTGGCTCCACGTGACGCCGTTGTCGCTGGTGTAAAGACCGGTGTTGAATGTGCCGGCATAGATGCGGCCATCCAGGACTTCCAGCCCCCGCACAATTGTACCGCTGGGAAAGGTAGTCACCTTTTGCCAGGAGAGCGCATCGGGCAGTAGCCGGTAGAGACCGTCGTGGGTGCCGGCATAGAGCACACCGGCCCGGTCGGCAAAGGAGCGCACCCGCAGCCCTTCGCCCTGCATCCCCCCGGAAAGGCGTTCCCAAGTGCGTCCGCCATCCTGGGAGCGCAACACACCGTCAAAGCGTGTCCCTGCATAAAAGACTGTGCGTCCGCCCTCGGCCCGGGCAAAAAAGCGGCCCACTGCGCTATTGGCGCTGAGTACGCTGTTGATGGAGGGTTCCTGCCGCCAGCTTTGCCCCCCGTTCTCGCTGATGAAGAGATTGCCCACCCCGCCATCCACGGCCAGGACCAGATTGGGATTCTGGGGGTCGTAGATCACCGCGGCAATGGCTGTGTTGGCCGGCAGGGGTGCGCCCGCGGCTGTCCACGAACGGCCCGCGTCGCTGCTGCGGTAGAGTTCGGCGGCCGAGGGCGCGTTGAGCGTGCCCGCCACCAGGCTGGCCGGATCCCCAGGGGAGACAGCCAGGCCCAAAACGCCGTTGGGGCTGGGTGCGGTGCTCTGGGCAAAGAGCGGCAGAGGCAAAAGCAGGAGAGCCGCCAATAGCAACAGAAAAGAAAACGAGTGTCGACCGGCGCTTTTCGACTGAAAAGCGGATAGCTGTTCTCGATAGCCCTGAATGCTGCGCATACGCCGCTCCTCTGTGCTTGCGTCCTTACCGAATTGCTTCAATTATACGACAGGCGAAACAATGCGCAAAGCTGCACACAGAGGGTCACATGCCGGAGAGGTGATCGATGACACTCGGTCATATGACGAGGGCTGGCATACTATCGGAGGCAGGGAACGGGGGGTATAGCCCTTTCCCCTCGGAAGCCAGCAGTGCGTAAGGTGGCGCAGCCACGATTTGCGTGGGGAAACGTGAAGACGTGAAACGTGAGAGTATGTGACGATACCTCACGTTTCACGTTTCAGATGGTTGGCCGACCGACTAACCCATATGCGTTAGTAACTGTCGGAAGTTAGACTTTTCGGAAAAAGTCTAACTTCTGACTGGGCCGGGGGATGAACTCCTCCCGTTAGAAACAGCACTCGCGTATGCGACTGGTTCGCTTACTTGCGTATACGCACACAAACTTCTAAAATCAGAGCTATGCAAGCCAGATTCTCTGCCCAACGGGAAGACCTATTCTTTAACCTGTCCGGTGTGCTGATGGTGTTGATCCTCAGCCTTGTGGTACTGCTCAACTGGCAGGGCTGGGCCGTCTCTGGCCCCCAGGTGGCGCTGTTGATCGGCTTTGCCGCGATGCTTACCCGCCAGCCGGCAATAGGCGGTCCGTATAGCCGGGCCTATCTCTACCTGGGCACCCAACTGCTGATCCTCGTCTTTGCCCTGGCCTATTCGCCGCTCTTTATCTTTCTCTTCTACATTCTCAGCGTTCAGGCGCTGATGCTGTTGCCTATGCGCACGGGTCTGGGTTGGGTGATGCTTTTTACAGCCATCACAGGCTTTGTCACCTTTTACCACGACTTTCGGCCCTATGAGGACCTGGTGACGACCCTTGTCAACGGTGCGGGC
Organism: Caldilineaceae bacterium; assembly: GCA_023384455.1. Lineage (GTDB taxonomy): Bacteria > Chloroflexota > Anaerolineae > Caldilineales > Caldilineaceae > JACQGT01. The sequence continues at coordinate 16,160 of JAHDWH010000016.1, forward strand.
TTCTTCTTTTTTGGCGCGTTCGGCAACGCACTGGTGCGGGCACAGCGGGCCCGGGATGAGAGCCAGCGCATTCTGGCCGAATTGACCGATGCCCACGTGCGGCTGCAACGCTACGCCGAGCAGGCCGAAAGCCTGGCCGTGGCCGAGGAGCGCAACCGGCTTTCCCGCGAGATGCACGACACTCTGGGCCACCGGCTGACCGTCTCGATTGTACAACTGGAGGGCGCGGGCCGTCTGCTGGAACGGGACAGGCAACGGGCGGGACAGATGGTGCAGACCGTGCGGGAACAGTTGGTAGAGGGGTTGGCTGAACTGCGCACGACTCTGGCCGCGCTGCGGGATTCAGGGGTCGGCCCATCCCTGACCAAATCCTTGCAGACCCTTGCCTCTGAATATACCCAAGCCACGGCCCTGCCGGTTTATCTCTCCCTGCCCAGGGATCTGCTGGCGCTGGATGAGGCCCGGCGGATGACTCTGTACCGGGCAGCCCAGGAGGGGTTGACCAATACCCAGCGCCACGCCGGGGCCAATGCGGTCTGGCTGGAGCTTCAAGAGACAGAGAGCGGGCTGACGCTGGAGGTGGAAGACGACGGCATAGGCCTTCCGCCTGAGGGTATCCGACCGGGGATCGGTCTGCGGGGAATGCAGGAACGGGCCCAGCAGTTGGGCGGTACGCTGGACATTGGCGTAAGTTCTCGGGGGGGTGTGGGTCTGCGACTCTGGCTTCCTCTGGGAGAGGAGAGGGCAAATGGCAAAGAGTGACCCGATCCGGCTGCTGCTGGTGGACGATCAGCGGCTGTTGCGGGATGGTATGCGCATTCTGCTGGAACTGGAAGAAGACCTGCTGGTTGTGGGCGAAGCTGCCAACGGCGTGGAAGCGTTGGCCCGCTACCCGGAAGTGCAGCCCGATGTGGTGTTGATGGATGTGAAGATGCCCCAGATGGACGGGGTGGCGGCCACCCGCCAATTGCTCATCGAACACCCGGAGGCCAAAGTCGTTATCCTCACCACTTTTGATGACGACGAATACGTCTTCGAGGGCATCCGGGCCGGCGCGCTGGGCTATCTGCTCAAAGCGCTGTCGGGGGAAGAATTGGCTGGGGCCATCCGCACAGTGGCCGGGGGGGGCGCGCTCATCGAGCCGTCGGTGGCCCGCAAAGTGATGGCCGAGTTTGCCCGCACCAGCCACCCCTCGCCCCAGACTGCCGCAAAGCTCATCGAGCCACTCTCCGAGCGGGAGATCGACGTGCTGGGGCTGCTGGCCCACGGCCTCTCTAACCGGGAGATTGCCGGGCAACTCTACCTGGCCGAAGGCACAGTCAAGAATTATGTCTCGTCGGCTATGCAAAAATTGAACGTGCGGGATCGCACCCAGGCCGCGCTGCGGGCCAAAGAGTTGGGGCTATTGTAGGGTGAACAAACCCATTGCTGTCGGCGCAACTGCCGAAATCTACGCCTGGGAAAATGGGCAAATCCTCAAGCTCTTTCGGGAGTGGTTTCCCGCGCAAGCTGTGCAGACCGAAGCCCGCACGGCCCGGCTGATCCACGCCAGCGGCGTGCCCGCGCCGGCCGTGGGGGAGATTGTGGAGATAGACGGGCGCATTGGCCTGCTCTACGAACGGATTGAAGGTCGGTCGATGCTGGCCGGTCTGACTGCCCAGCCCTGGCGTCTTGTCCACTTCGCTCGCCAATTGGCTGGGTTGCAGGCCGATCTCCACGCATTGGACGCGCCCGCGGATATGCCCACCCAGCGCGAGCGACTATCGGGCAAAATCCAGCAGGCAGAGGCTCTTTCGCCCGCTCTGGGATCCCGCGCGTTGGCTCTGTTCGATAGCCTGCCCACAGGCAGCCAGCTCTGCCACGGCGACTTCCACCCGGACAATGTGCTGCTGACCGTAAATGGCCCGGTGATTATCGATTGGATTGACGCCACCGCAGGCCATCCCCTGGCCGATGTGGCCCGTTCGTCGTTGCTGATGAATTTTGCCCAGCCGCCCGCGGGCGGGACGATTGACTGGAAGGTGCGTCTGCTGCGCCGCTGGTTTCACAGGACATATCTGGCCCACTACCGCCGTCTGCGTCCCCACGCTCAAGACGATCTGACCCGCTGGCAGCCTGTCGTGGCCGCAGCCCGCCTGAGCGAAAATCTGCCAGAGCGTGAGGTGCAGACGCTGTTGGTCGAATTGGCTCGCTAAGGCTATTCCATATCAATTTGGCTCTGCTACGGGAAATCCGTTGAAACGGATTGGCTATCGGGTCTCAGTGCGCTTCAACGCACTTCCCGTAGCAGACGCCGGTTTGTAACCGGCGCAGCCTTTCCCTCAATCTGGGATGTACACTTTTTGCAGTTGTGACAGAACCGGGCCAGTGGTATCCTTCCAGCAGCACTGCCTTCTCGGGCCAAGCCTGAGTATCAGCAGACCTCAACCGTTGCTCCCTGCCGGCCCGTGACCGGTGGGCGGGTTACGGACCACGCCCAGAGCATTGCGCCCTACGGAGAATAACTACACCGCATCTACCCGCGAAAGGAACCTTCCCATGCCCATTCCTGTCGGTCTGAACATCTGGTCGCGTCTGGTCGAGAAAACTTTCCCTTATGTGGATCAGGTGGTCAGCCCCTTCGATTCCCTGTGGATGCCCGATCACGTCCAATACGCCGGGAACGATGTGGCCGAGGGCTGGACCCTCTCCACCTGGGCCCTGGCCCGCTATCCCGGCAAGCTGGTGGGCCACGCAGTGCTCTGTAACAGCTTTCGCAACCCGGCCCATCTGGCCAAAATGGCGGCCACAGCCCAGGCCCTCTCTGGGGGACGGCTCTTTGTGGGTATTGGCGCGGGCTGGAACGAGGAGGAGTACAATGCCTATGGCTGGCCCTTCCCCTCGCCCCGGGTGCGCATCGAACAACTGGCCGAGTCGATTCAGATTTTGCGGGCGATGTGGAGCGGCCATCCCGCCAGCTTTGAGGGCAAGCACTACCGCATCGACGGGGCCTATTGCGAACCCCGGCCCGATCCCGCGCCGCCGATTGCCGTGGGCGGCAGTGGCGAAAAGTATCTGCTGCGGGTGGTGGCGGAGCACGCGGACTGGTGGAATTACATCTATGCCGACCGGGAGAGCTACGCCCACAAGCAGGCCGTGCTGCAAGAGCATTGCAAGGCGGTGGGGCGTGACTACGGGGAGATTGTGCAGATTCCCCACGCGGGGGTGATGATTGCGCAGAACGAGCGGGAATTGCAGAAGATGAAAGATCGCCCGGATATGCGCCCCCCCGGTGCGGGTACAATCGTCGGCACGCCTGAGCAGGTGACGGAGAAACTGCGGGAAGCCATCGCCCAGGGGGGGGATCGCCTGGTAGTCAATCTGCTGGACGCGCCCCGACCCGAGGGGACGTGGCTCTTTGCCGCCGCGGTGATGCCGCATCTGTAAGTGGACGCAACTGTTCAGCCACCCCACCCTACTCCTCCCCATTCCAGGGAGGGAACTGAATCGACTCCTTCCCTAAAGTGGGGGAGGTTGGGAGGGGGTGAACAGTTACAAGTGGACGGCGGACCGCAGACCACCTGCCGCCCGCCTAAAAATCTGTCTCGGTCTTTTCGGCCCGCTCGGCGTGAGGGGCAAAGAGAAGGCTGGCCTGGGCGTCGTGGCTGACATCACCCGTCAGATCTTCCAGAAGGAGCGACGGATGGGGCGCATCTGCCCCCAAAGCCACAATCGCCTCATCCGTGCCCCAATAGATACGCTGACGGCCCAATTCGTCCAGAAAGCCACTGCGCTGAAGGAGGGTTTGCACCCGGCTGTCCACCCCGGCCAGAAGCAGATTGCCTCCACCCATGTGCTGGCGATGGAGGATTTCCCGCAATACTTCGATCCCTGTGGCGTCGATCAGGGGCACACCCCGCATAGAAAAGATCAGCCGGGCGCTGGCGGGGTCGTGCTTCTCCACTGCTTCGTGCAGACGACGCACGGCGGCAAAAAAGAGCGGCCCGCTGAGATAGTAGACGGCTGCGTTGTTGTGGTAATGGTTGTCGCCGTGGCCGGCCGCGGCCATCTGCGCGCCGTCCACAGCCCGGCGGGTGATCTGCAATTCGCTCATCTGCCCCATAAAAATCAGGCTGCTGATGGCAAAGCCGATGAGAATGGCCTGGGTCAGGTCGAGCAGAACCGTTGCGGCCAGGGTCACGGCAAAGGCGATCATTGCGTGCTTCAACCGCTTGCCAAAGAAGAAGCGGATGGCGTGCCACTCATTCATCCGCCAGGCTGTCACAAGCAGCACGCCAGCCAGGGCCGCAAGCGGGACACGACCGATAGCCGGGGCCAGAGCAAAGACGATCACCAGCAGGGCCAGACTGTGGATAATCGACGTGAGTCGGGTGACGCTGCCGCTTTTGATGGCGACACTTGTCCGGGCGATGGCCGCCGTAGCCGGCACGCCGCCAAAGAAGGGAATCAGGATATTGCCCAGCCCCTGGGCCACCAGTTCGATATTATTGTGGGGGCGTATACCCGTCATATTGCCGCCCACCGCCGCGCAGAGCAGACTCTCAATCGACCCCAGGGCGGCGATGGAGAGGGCTGGGACAACCAGCGCGCCCAGATTTTCCCAGGGGATGGCCGAGAGGCTTAACCGGTGTTCCAGCAGAATCGTGCGGGGAATTGCCCCGATGGCAGGCGCGTCGATTCCGGGCAGAAGTGACAGGATAGTGGCAACGATAATGCCCATCAGCGAGCCGGGCAGGTGGCGGCCCTGGGGAATGCGCGGCCAGTAGACCATCACAACGACTACGGCCAGGGCCAGAGCGACCGCGCCCCAGTTGGGATCCACCCCGTGCTCGAAGTAATAGGCGATCTTTTCGGTAATCCGTTCCGCGGCGGGGGTTTTGATGCCCAGAAAGTTGTCGATCTGGCCCAGGGCAATGATGAGAGCAATGCCGCTGGTGAAGCCGGAGATGACGGGCGTGGGAATGAGGGAGACGATACGTCCCAGACGGAGCGCGCCGGTTGCCAGAATGATCAGCCCGGCGATGGCCCCGGCCATCCAGACCCCTTCCAGTCCATAGCGGGCGGCCAGCACAATCAGCACCGCCGACATAGCACCGGTTGGCCCGGAAATTTGGAAGGGCGCGCCGCCCAGCCCGCCAATGAGAAGACCGGCCAGAATCGCCGTGACCAGCCCGGCCGCCGCATCCGCGCCGGAGGCCACGCCAAAGGCCAAAGCCAGGGGCAGAGCGACCGCGGCCACAGTCAGACCAGCCAGCAGGTCCTGTTGAAATTTTTCGCGGTTGTAGTGGGCAAACTCGCCGCGTATCATTGCCAACCATTCGTGTAGCATCGCCGGAATCCTTTGGGGGAGATGGGAAGCAGAACAAAACTCCCCGATTGTACGCCCGGCAGAAATCAAACGCAAGCTCCATTCAGCCCAAAAATAACAATCGAGGCGATTCCACAGAAACAGTGATTGACGCACCGCGCTATCCTGTGCTATTATCTCCACGTTTGCCGTGGATTCCCACTTGCCCGCAGGAAACTCTTATGCCACAGATCAAACGTTACCCTAACCGCAAACTCTACGACACAGAGGCCAAGCACTACGTTACCCTGGAACAGATCGCCCAGATGATCCGGAAGGGTGCGGAGGTGAGTGTGGTTGACCACGAAAGCGGCGATGACCTGACCAGCCTGACCCTGAGCCAGATTATTCTGGAGATGGAAAAGCGCCAATCCGGTTTTCTGCCCCAATCCCTGATGACCAGCCTGATCCGTACCGGGGGGGATACCCTGGAATTTCTGGTGCGCCAGGTGCAGGGCAGCCTGCCCGCCGGCGCGGGTCTGCTGGAAGAACGGCTGGGGCAGCTGGTCAATGCCGGCAAATTGAGCGCAGAGCAGGCCCTCTCTGTGGCTTCTGCTCTGCAAAGCGAGGGCAAGGAACTGACCCGGCTGGATGAAAATATGGCCGCCATTCTGCACCGGTTAAATATCCCCACCAACCGGGATATTGTAGACCTGCGCGACAAACTGACCCAATTGACCGAACAGCTCAACGCACTTGCGGAAGATGAAGGACCTTAATCCGTACCGGCGCAAGATCGATGACAGGTGAAACGTGAAAGGTGAAACGTGAAAGGTGAGATAATCGTCACCTGATCTCACGTCTTCACGCTTCACGTCTTCACGTTTCACATCTTCACGTTTCACATCTTCACGCTTCACGTCTTTACGCCTTCACCTTTCGGCATCCCTAACCCAGTCAAAGCAGACCCTATGCGATTCAACGACGAAACAAATGAGTATATCCCCCCGTCCATCCGGGCCCCGGGCCACTTAAGCGGCAAGGGTCCAGCCGGGGGGAAGACTGCCCTTGTGCTGGCCGGGGGCGGTATCACTGGCGCAGTCTATGAGATCGGCGCGCTGCGGGCGATGAACGATATGCTCGTCAACCGGACGGTCAACGACTTTGATATTTATGTGGGCACCAGTGCGGGGGCACTGGTGGGCGCAATGATTGCCAACCACATGACGCCCGATGAGATGATGCAGGCCATTGGGGACAGCCACCCGGAGGTTCGGGGCATTCGGGCCAACGACATCTTCCAGGCCAATGTGGGCGAGGGGCTGCGCCGGGTGTCGGCTCTGCCGATCACCCTTTTGCGCTCCCTGCGCTCCTATGCCGCCCACTTCAACGATATGAATCTGACCGACCTGCTCTGGGACCTGACCGACCTGCTGCCCTCTGGTCTCTACAACAGCGCCGCCCTGGAGCGCTATCTGGGCGAAGTGTTGGCCCGGCCTGGCTGCGTCAACCGCTTTGATCTGATGGACAAAGACCTCTACATCGTAGCCACGGACCTGGACACAGGCGAGCGGGCTGTCTTTGGCAAAGGCGGGCAAGGGGTTGTCCCGGTCAACAAAGCTGTGGCGGCCAGCAGTGCGGTGCCTCTGCTCTACAAGCCTGTACAAATTTACGGCAAGGAATATATCGACGGAGGTATCCGGGGCAATGCCAGCATCGATCTGGCGATTGAGGCTGGCGCCCGGCTGGTAGTCTGCATTAATCCCCTGACGCCCATCAACGCGCCGGACATTTATGGCGAGGGCAATCACCTCTCTCGGGGCGGGATGCGGGCTATCAGCCGCCAGGTGTTGCGGGTGCTGCTCCACTCGGGGCTGCGCTATCACATCAAAAATCTGCGCCACAAATACCCGGACGTGGACATTATCCTCATCGAACCCCGACCCGACGACCAGAAGATGTTTGGCTACGATCTGATGGACTACGCCAGCCGTCTGCGGGTGATCAACCACGGCTTCGAGTCGGTCACAGTGGGTCTGTGCGAAAATTTCCCCTACTTTCAACGGGTGCTGGCCCGCCACGGCATCGACATTTCCCCCCGACTGGTGCAGGAAGAGTTGGACGACATCCGCGCCCACAACTACGCGCCGGACGCGCTGCGCCGGGTCTTTGCCCAGAGCGAGGAACGCCGGGGAACGCCTGATCTGCTCGGCGTAATGGACCAGCTGGAGTCCAGCCTGCACCGGCTGGGCGCAGTCCTGGCCCGCTAGCAGCCTGTCGGAGTAGCACAGAATAGAACGCGGATAGGGCGGAAAGTACGGAAAAAACCGGATTTTTCTCGATTTTATCCGCGGAAATCAGCCCTTTCCCTTCGACAGGCTCAGGACACCGCCGCGTCATCCGCGTTCTATTTCTTCTCTCTCCGACGGGCTGCTAGACGGGTCTCTCTCCTTCAGGATTGATTCTCTATGCAACAATCGATACGGCGTCTGCTGATCCTCCTGCTGGTTGGGCTTGGGCTGACAAGCTGGCTTCACGCCCGGCCGGCCGCGCCGGCGCGCATTCTGGCCGGGCTGGAAGCGATCCCCTGCACCGCCCACGTCTCCAACGCACCCGAAACCCTCGTTCCCTCTGGCGAGGCGCAGATGCCTGCAAAGCAGACCCCGCCCAGCGGACTCTTTGAACTGACCCCAGAGGAATTGGCGCTTCCCCATAGCCTGCGCTGGCGGATCGGCGTGGGCATACCGGACGGCAACCCCCACGTCTTCGATTGGATGTCACCCCGCCCCGGCTGGTATCTGAATTGGTCCACCAACCCCTTCACAACTTCCCCGGCAGAGGCCGCAGCCCTGGGGATGGAATTTACGCCGATGTTGCGGCTGGGCAAGGATGGGCTACATCCAGGACTGGCCGCCATCTATCGCCAGGCCCAAGCGCAACCCGGAATGGTGTGGCTGGTGGGCAACGAGCCGGATGTGCGCTGGCAGGACGACGCCACGCCTGCCGAGTATGCCTGTCAATACTACCGGGCCTGGCGCACAATCAAACTGGCAGACCCCAGCGCCCAGGTCGCCATCGGCGGCATCAGCCAGGTGACCCCCCTGCGCCTGCGCTATCTGGACGCAGTGCTGGCGAGCTATCAGCAACAGTTTGGCGCGTCAATGCCCGTGGACATCTGGAATATCCACGCCTTTGTCCTGCGGGAACAGGCCGGAGAGTGGGGGGTGGACCTGCCGCCGGGTTTTGCAGACGCAACAGACGGCCTGGCCTGGGATGTGGAAGATCACGACGATCTGGGGCTGGTGGAAGAACAGGTGCGGCGGATGCGCTTGTGGATGGCCGAGCGGGGGGAGCGGGCAAAACCGCTCTATATCACTGAATATGGCATTCTGATCCCTGAGGAATTCGGATTCACGCCCTCCCGGGTGATCAATTTTATGATCGGCTCCTTCGACCTGCTGGACAGCCTGACCGACGAAAGTCTGGGCTATCCCCTGGACGGCAATCGGCTGGTGCAGCGCTGGCTCTGGTTCAGCACCCGCTACTATCTCTACCCCTCCGGCGATCTCTTTACTACCGACGGCGAACCTCTGCCTCCCCTGCGTGCCCTGTCAGGCTATCTGCGCGCCCACGCGAAATAAACAACCCGTCTCAAAAATGTACTGATCAACGAAATGATAAACCGTAGGTGCGGTTTGTAACCGCATTTTCACCCGGAGAAGTGCGGTTACAAACCGCACCTACAGATTCCACCATCTTCTTGATCAGTGCAAACCCGTCTCAGAAATCTATGCGATTGGGAGAAGCGCGGGCAGAAGTTCGCCGCTGTTGCCGCGCAGACAGACATCGGCCAGATCAGACAGGGGGCCGGGCTGGGGGTTGATTTCGATCAGCCGTGCCCCGGCCCTTTTTGCCAGGTGGGGAAGCTGGGCGGCTGGATAGACCAGCCCGCTCGTGCCCACCACCAGCAGCAGATCGCAGGTGGAGATCGCTTCCATCGCTCTGTGTAGCTCCTCTGCGGGCAGCATCTCGCCAAACCAGACCACCGATGGGCGCACCAGCCCGCGGCAGTGGCCGCAGCCGGGCGGCTGGGGTGCGCTGGGGTCTTCCGGCTGCAACCCGTATGCCCGTTTGCAGCGCTGACAATGAAAATGGGCAATGCGCCCGTGCAGATGGATCACCGCCTGGCTGCCCGCCCGCTCGTGCAAATCGTCCACATTCTGGGTGATGAGACGAAAACCGGGCCACCCTCTCTCCATCTTCGCCAGGGTCAGATGGCCGGGATTGGGCTGGGCCGCCTCCACCTTTGCCAGCCGCTGCATATACCAGCGCCAGACCAGGCCCGGGTCTTCGGCAAAGCCCTGGGGCGAGGCCAGCCGCTCCGGATTGTAGCGCGCCCACAGCCCGGTCTGGGCATCCCGAAAAGTGGGCACGCCCGATTCCGCGCTCACCCCCGCGCCGGTCAGACAGACGACGCGCTGGGCAGCCCCCAATAGCTTTTGTGCGGTCTCAACAGTCCCCATTCCCGATCCCCGATCCCCAATCCCTCTCCCCTACGCCCCGATGCGCTTCAGCCGCCCCGCGTGGCCCATCGCCTGGGGAATAAGGGTTGTAGCGTGAAAGAGGCCCATTCCGCCCGCTGTACAGGCCCCCTCGCCAAAACTGGTGGTGGTGTCGGGCCGGGCGTTGGGACTCCACAGAAGGGTGGGCACGGGGTGATGGCTGTGGCTGCGCATCTTGGCCGGGGTGCTGTGGTCGCCGGTGACGATCAGCGCACCGGGTTTCAGGGCCAGAATGCGGGGGATGACCGCGTCCACGGCTTCGATTTCGTGGACTTTGGCGTCAAAATTGCCATCTTCGCCATAGCTGTCGGTCTTTTTGACGTGGATAAAGAAGAAGTCGTACTCATTCCACGCCCTCTCCAGGGCATCGATCTCGTGGCTGGGCCGGTCGCCGGCAAAGTCCACAATCTCCATCCCCACCAGACTGGCAACGCCTTTGTACATCGGATAGACGGCGATGGCCGCGGCCCGCATCCCGTAAATCTCCGGGAAACGGGGCAGGCCGGGGTCTTTGGCAATACCGCGCAGATTGAGGGAATTGGCTTTGGGTTCGTCGGCCAGCACGGCCCGGGCAGCTTCGATCCAGCGGTTGAACAACCGGGCGCTGCGCTCCCCTTCCGGGCTGCCGCTGCTGTCGGTGACGGGCAGGGGCTGTTTGCCTGTCACCAGCGGATCGGTCTCGCTCAGGTTGCCGCCCAGCCCTTCGCCCCGCAGAACCAGCACAAAGCGGTGTTCCTTCACTGGCTCCACAAAGACCTGCACCCCTTCATCGGCCAGCACATCCCCCGTAGCCGCCTGGAGTTTGGCACACAGACGCACGCATTCGTCGGACCCAATGCGCCCGGCCCGGCGGTCGGTGATGAAGCCGTTGCTGTCTGCGCTGGCAAAGTTGCCCCGCGCGGCGATGTCGTTGGCCGTCATCCGAAAGCCAATACCCAGGGCTTCCAGCACACCCCGCCCGATCTCATAGCGTATGGGATCGTAGCTGAAGAGGCTGAGGTGGGCCGGTCCGCTGCCCGGCTCGATACCGGGACGGATGGGGATGCTCAGGCCGGTCATTCCCTCGGCGGCCAGCCTGTCCAGGTTGGGTGTAACCGCGGTTTCCAGTTCGGTCAGGCCAGTGGTCTGCATAGGCAGACCGCCCAAACCGTCCATCACCAGCAGCACGATTTTCTCGCCGGGCTGGTGTAGTTCGGCCATTAAGTTAAATTCTGTAAAAACGCTTGACATACAATCGCTCCCTGGCAATTTGATGTGGAGACTGTCGGGGCCATCGGCCTGTCAGCCAGTATACCAAAAACCAGGCAGAAGAGGCGAGCTACGCAGCTACAAAAAGAGACGGGGAGCAGAAAAGCGCTCCCCGTCTCTTTTTGTACATTCTGTACTGATCAACGAGATGATAAAACGTAGGTGCGGTTTGTAACCGCACTTTCACCCGGAGAAGTGCGGTTACAAACCGCACCTACAGATTTCACGATCAGTACACTTTTTTGTACATTCTCTGCCAAAGGCTCAACGTTGCCTAGCCAGCCAGCGAGACTTCAGTCTTGGGGTCAAAGATATGGGCATTGGCCATATTGACGGCCAGGGTGATCTCGTCGCCACTGGTGACCCGCACCCGGGGATCGACACGGGCGATGAATTGTTTGTTGTCCTTGGACATAAGATAGAGGAAAATCTCATTGCCCATCAACTCAGTCACATCCACCGAGGCATTCATATCTGATTCCAGAATGCTGGGCGGGGCAAACTGCTTGGAGTGGATGTCTTCCGGGCGGATGCCAAAGACGACCTGCTTGCCCGTGTGGGCGCGCCACTCTTTGGCCTTGTCGCCGGGCACTTCCAAGCGGAAACCGCCAGTGTTGATCTCCAGCTTGCCATCGCTCTCGACCAGTGTAGCGTCGAAAAAGTTCATGCTGGGGCTGCCGATGAAGCCGCCCACGAAGACATTCGCCGGGTGATCGTAGAGGTCCTGGGGCGAGTCGATCTGCTGCAGCAGGCCATCTTTCATCACTGCGATACGGGAGGCCATCGTCATCGCTTCCACCTGGTCGTGGGTCACGTAAATGAAGGTGGTGGCCAGCCGTTTGTGCAGTTTGGAGATGTTGGCACGGGTCTCGACGCGCAATTTGGCGTCCAGGTTGGAGAGCGGCTCGTCGAAGAGGAAGACGGCGGGTTCGCGCACGATGGCCCGACCCACAGCCACGCGCTGGCGTTGACCACCGGAGAGCTGCTTGGGCTTGCGATCCAGCAGATGCTCGATGCCCAGCAGACCGGCGGCTGTCTTCACCCGTTCGCTGATCTGGTCCTTGGGCGTCTTGCGCAGTTTCAGGCCAAAGGCCATATTGTCATAGACGCTCATATGCGGGTAGAGCGCGTAGCTCTGGAAGACCATCGCGATGTCCCGATCTTTCGGGGGCACGTCGTTGACGATGCGGTCGCCGATCAGAATCTGCCCATCGCTGATCTCTTCCAGGCCAGCCAGCAGGCGCAGACTGGTGGTCTTGCCACAACCGGAAGGGCCGACAAAGACGAGAAATTCTTTGTCTTCCACATGAATGGAGAGGTCGTTCACCGCCACTACATCGCCGAAGCGCTTGTAGACGTGTTCAAATGTTACACCGGCCATTGGATTTTATGCTCCTTTGAAGATTGATTTGCGCCCGCTAACTGGCAGAATTTTGCGGTCACCTCTTCCGTGGCGAGCAATCGTCCAAAGCGGAATGGTGGGTCTCGTTGCCTATACCGTCCAGTTAAGAGGCTCGAATGGGTGTACCCAAATGGGTGGAAAGAGAGGGCATCTGTTCAGAAAACCTGTAACGCAAGCTGTTAGCTTGCGGGCACTGGTAACAACTAAAGCAGTGACAGATGCTCAATGCGCAGGCTAGGATGGCTGGTCCTGAAGGGAGAAGCGGTGGATTCCTTTCTGTTTCTTGCGGGAAAACAGTTAAACTCGATCTTCGGGGGGAAGACTTTGCAGAGTATAGCACGACACACACGGCTTGGCAAGTCGGTTTTTAGCCAGCGTGGGTTTCAGAAATGGGTGGGGAGGAAAGGCTTTACCCCCGCATTTTTTCAAGTCCCCGGCACTTTAGCCTACAGGCTGGCGACAGTTTTGGTCCAATCCCAGGCTCAAACATCCCAGCCTCCCTCCTCCTCAGTTGTTCTACGATGGGACGGCGATTGGTCTACGCAACATCTCCCAATGCCTGCAAAAGGAGAATTCTGGCGAATCGGGCTTTGGGCACTGTCCGCATTTCTGCTAAAATACGCGGTATGAATAGCGCATCTACAACCTCACCCAATTGCCATATCCCCAGCCAGTCCATTGCCAACCGCTTGTTCAGGCAACGCCTGGGTTCATTCGCAGCCCTCTGCCTGCTGGTTGGGTTGTTGGTGGCTGGTCTGCCATCCGCCGTATATGCAGACGACGATCCCAGCCAGCTCTCCCCAGACGGGGAACGGGCCGCGCTGCTGATCAACCAACTGCGCAGCAACGCGGGCCTGCCGTCTTTGCGCGTCCACCCCCAATTGACGGCCGCCGCCAATCTGCACATTCAGGATATGACGGCCAGCGATGTCTGGGGACATTACGGCAGCGATGGCAGTTCGGTCCACATACGCATTGCCCGCACGGGGTACACTACAAATGGCTGGAATGGCGAAAACTGGGCGGTTTCGGCTACCGTAGAAAAGTCAATTTATTGGTGGATGGATGACGCACCCCACCGGGAGAATCTGCTCAACCGTTCCTATACGGAGATGGGCATTGGGGTTGCACCCCATCCCAAAGGCTGGGGGCTGATTCTGGTGGTCGATTTTTCCACCGGCAACGTCAACGGGAGTGGGGGATATGTGCCGGAAGGCGAGCAGATAGCTATCACTCCCCCCCAACCGATCTCCGCAACGCCAATCGCGGATTCGGGTCAGCGCTATACTGTCGTGCCGGGGGATACCCTATTTTCCATTGGCCTGGGCTACGGCGTAGATTGGCAGTCGATTGCCCAACTCAACGGGCTGGGCAGCGGGATCGTTCTGTCGATTGGCACTGAGTTGCGCATCCCCGGCAACGGGCAGCCAGCCGCAGCCCCTGGGGAGGTTAGCAGCGGGGGCGAAGCCCAGCGATATACTGTTGTGGCGGGGGATACGCTTTTGGGCATTGCCCTCCGTTTTGGGATGACCTGGCAGACTTTGGCCGGGGCCAATGGGCTGGGCGAGCGTTCGCTTTTGCAGATTGGCGCTGTGCTGACGATTCCCGGCGGGGAGAAACCGGCCGCGACAGAGCCGGTCAGCGCTGACCGCAGCCACACCGTTCAGGCCGGGGAGACAATTTGGGTCATTGCGGCCCGCCACGGGGTGGAGTGGCAGGCGCTGCTCCGCTACAACGGGCTGAACGAACAGACAATCCTTCAGATCGGCCAGACGCTACGAATTCCCTAGTACACTGGGTGTGGTGCGTGACCCGCCCATCGGTCACGCACCGACGGGGAGCAATCGGTAGGGTCTGTTGATACTCAATGCGGGCGTAAACCGACGTTTTTGTAGCGATCAAGAAGATCGTGAAATCTGTAGGTGCGGTTTGCAACCGCACTTCTTCGGGTGAAAGTGCGGTTGCAAACCGCACCTACTCCGTACTAATTGTCAAGAAATCAGTCGCGGGTATGATTCCGGGAATCGGCCAGACGATACGGGGAAGGCCGAAAGATGTTGTGGCCGATTCCCGGAATCTCGTCTGCGAAACCCCTACGTTATTTCTTGACGCTTACTTAGTCGGTCGGCCAACCAACTGAAACGTGAAACGTGAGGTGTCATCACATACTCTCACGTTTCACCTCTTCACGTTTCTGCACGCAAATCGTGGCTGCGCCACCTTGCGTTTTACCATCTCGTTGACCGGTACAGTAAACTGATGTTTTTCACCCGGTCACCCGGTCAAGTATCAGCGGGTCTTGCGTCGATCATCGGCTATTTGAGCCAGAGCGTCCAATTGTTCCGGTGTGCCCAGGGTAATCATCACATCCCCCCCCATCAGCACAAACTCCCCACCCAGACTGGTGAAGGTCTTGCCGCCGGGACGACGCACGGCCAGAATGTTGGCCCCCGTGCGCTGACGGATGTCACAATCGGCGATGCTCTTGTCCCGAACCGCGGATTCATCGCTCACCCGAATCTCTTCGATGAGCATCTCCACCTGTCCCCGACGCATAACCACATCCATAAACTCCACTACATTGGGGTGCATCAGTTGGCGGGCCATCCGGTGGCCGCTGATTGAATAGGGGTTAATCACGTGATCAGCGCCGGCAATGCGCAATTTCCGCTCGTTTTCCTGGGTGTTGGCTCTGGAAATAATCGTCAGTTTGGGGTTGAGGGTGCGCGCGGTCAGGGTGACAAATACATTGTCCGCATCTTCGGGCAGACAGGCACACAGCCCGGCTGCGTGTTCAATCCCCGCCTGGAGTAACACCGCATCCTCCGAGGCATCGCCCACGACCGTCAGAATCCCCGCCGCGTCCAATTCATCGAAACGGTCGATGGCCCGGTCGATCAGAACTGTCTCCACGTGGCTGTGGGATAATTCCTGGGCCACCTGTGTACCTACCCGGCCATAGCCACAGACGATATAGTGATTCTCCAGCTTGCGAATGCGATTTTCCATGCGTTGTCTCCGCAAAACCCCCCGTAATTCACCGGCCACAATGTAATCGGCCACGCTGCTGAAGGTGTAGGCCGCCGCGCCCACACCGGAAACGATCAACACAGCCGTAAAGAGCCGCCCGGTATTGCTCATTGCGCGGATCTCGCCAAAACCAACTGTGCTGATGGTGATAACCGTCATATAAAAGGCATCAATGACCGGCCATCCTTCCAGGACGACGTAGCCGACTGTACCCAATAGGAGCAGTCCAAGAAAGATGCTGCTCACAATAATCATCCGTCGAAGTAGACCCGATCTACTCTGTGCGGTGTTCAATCCGTCACGTCTTTTCTGGTGGGCAGAGCGGAACCGCATTCCGCCTCTTTGCGATGGGATACGCTTCCGTCCTATAGAAAATTTTTCACAACCAGCCATAGGCGCGGCAGGAAGATCACTACCCCCACAGCCACACTGGCAATAGCGGCCAAAACCACCGCACCGGCCGCGCTATCTTTGGCCTTTTTCGCCAGGGGGTGCTGTTCGGGGCAGGCCAGATCGACGGCGGCTTCGATGGCCGTATTGACCATTTCCAGGCCGAGGACGAGAGCGATGAGGGTTACGAGGAGCGCCCATTCCACCGGGCTGATTTTTAGCCAAAGAGCCAGACCGACGGCCAGGAGAGCGATAGCAGCCTCGATCTGCGCATTGGGTTCTGTGGCCAGAACCCGCCGCGCGCCGCGCAAAGCCACCCCCAGGCTGTGCCAAAAGGAGCGTCTGGCCTGGGCAGGCGGCGCTTGGGACACCGGGGGCACGGCTATTTCACTCCCCGGCAATACGGCTGGATAGATCCGCTGTCACACCCAACTCGGCCAGAATGGCCGCCTGGACAGCCCACATCTCGGTCTGGGCTTCGTCTGTGTCGTGATCGTAGCCCAGCAGATGCAGGCAGCCGTGGACCACCAACAGGTGCATTTCGGTTTCGACAGGCAGATTGTGGCGGGCGGCCTGGGCCGCGGCATAGGGAAAGGCCAGAATGAGATCGCCCAGATAGCGTTCCAGTTCCTCGGCCACTTCGGGCGCAAAGTCAGCCTCCAGCGCATCGCCCTCCTGGCTGGCAAAGCTGAGCACATCTGTTGGCGCATCCACCCCCCGATAGCTGCGGTTGAGACTCTGCACGTAGTCATTGTCTGTGACCACAACGGCTACGCCAGCGTTTCCAACGTTTTGGTGGGTCAATACGGCTTGCAGCGCTTTGGTCAGACTATCTTCGGTCACCGCCGGGGCAAAACGCTCGTCAATATCGATGGTTATCTCCCATTCGGGCATCAATTTTTATCCTTCGCTTGTCTCGAACCCGGCAGGCAGCGCCGGGGCTGGTTGGGGCAGCGGGGAAGCCGGGGTTTTGACGACCGGCTCGCGGCCTGCCGTCACGGGTTCGGGGTATTGAATGCGGGGGTGATGAATGCCCTGCAACACCTGCACAAAGACCCGTTTGACGATCTGTAGCTCGCTAAAAGAGAGCGGGCTTGAGTCCAGCGTGCCGTCCAGCAGACGATCCGTAATCAGCCGGTTGACCAGCGCCTGCAAATCGTCCCGGGTGGCTGGCCGCTCCGCGCGCACGGCAGCTTCGCAGATGTCGGCCAGGAGCATAATGGTCGCCTCTTTCGAGCGCGGGTCGGGGCCGGGATAGCGAAAATCAGCCGGGTCCACATTCTCTGGCCCTTCCTGGGCCTGGGCCTGCCGGTAAAAATAGGTCACCATCTGCGCGCCGTGATGCTCCCGGATAAAGTCCTGCAAAGCATTGGGCAGCCGGTATTTGCGGGCCAGGTCCAGCCCATCTTTCACATGGCTGATGATAATCTGTGCGCTGGTGCGCGGGTCCAGCCCGGCGTGGGGGGTGCTATCGCCGTCGGCAAAATTTTCCACAAAGAAATAGGGGCGGACAGTCTTGCCGATGTCGTGATAATAAGCGCCCACCCGGGTAAGAAAGGCATCGGCGCCAATGGCTTCGGCGGCCCGTTCGGCCAGATTGCTCACCAGAATCGTGTGGTGATAGGTGCCCGGGGCTTTGAGCAGCAACTGGCGCAGGAGGGGGTGGGTGGGCCTGCTCAGCTCCATCAACTGCAAATTGGTGGTAATGCCAAAGAGGTTGCCCAGCGTAAAGTAGCCGATCAGCCCCAGGCTGGTGGCCAGCGCGCCATTGAGCAGGGCAAGGGTTATGCTCTGCAAGACCAGCGCGGTAGTTGTTGCTTCCAGCGAATGGGGCCAAAAACCGGCTACTGTCAGCAGATTGCTTCCGATCACCCCAGAGCCGGCCCACAGAAAGGCCGTCAATCGCTCGGCCCGGCCCAACACCAGCGCGCCCAACAGACCACCGGCACAGGTGTAAAAGATCAGGAAAACATCGCCCTGGCTGAGGTAGGCGATGAGAAGCGTAAAGGAGAGCACGACAATCATCGCTACCTGTGTATCCAGCAGCAGGGCCGTGAGCATACCCAGCGCGGCCAGGGGGAAGAGATAGGGCATCCAATCGTGGGGGATAATCATCACTTTGGCAGCTACCAGCCCCAAAAAGGACAATAGCACCAGCAGGGCAGTCTCTTGCCGGGAAAAGAGGGTGTGAATACGCAGCCGGTAGAGAGAGCCGCCCACCAGTATCAGAATCAGACCGGCCACGAGGACGGCCTGAATCAGAGTCCACAGACTGCGCTCCGTTTGGGTCAGCCCCATCTGCTCCAACGCCTCCACATCTTCGGCGCTGACAATATCTCCGGCGCGCAGGAGTATCTCGCCCTGTTCCAGCACGCTGATCTGGTCCGGGACGGCTTCCCGGGCCTGCTCGCGCAGATCAGCCGTGCGTTCTGGATTCAGAAAGCTGTTAGGACGAATCAGCGCCCGCACCAGTTCGGTCGTGACCAGCTCTGGCTCATCGCCCAGGTCCGGGCTGATCAGAACGGGCACTTTGCGCCGCATGGCAGGAAGGGAGGTCTCCCGAATCTCCTCCTGCATAATCTGCTCCAACACCAGCGGCGTTTCCAGGACGACGTTCTGCCACTCATCTGCCGGGAGAGCGAGAATCGTCTCAGCCATCGACTGGCTCAGGGTCAGATCGTTGATGGACTGAAGATAGCCCAACTTTGCCGCGTGCGGGGCCAGGGCATCCAGCCGCACAGTAGCGATAAACTCCAGCACCTCTCGGGCTTGGGTCACCTGTACCCGGCGGATGCGGCTTTGGGGGGGATCGTAATAGTCGGGGACGGCCAGGGCTGCCCGATCCCTGGCCTGGCGGGTGCGCACTTCGCTCTCGTAACTAATGCGCCGGGGCGCGATGACATCCTGCTGGGCCACTTCCCCGGCGGTCAGGTGAATCTGACCGCCGGTCGGAAATTGAAAAAGCAGGGCTGCCACCAGCGCAATGCCGGAGAAAAGAATCAGCAGGCTGTTTGTGGTCAGGGTAAAAATCTGATTGCGGCGTTGGGATGCAGCAGGCGAACCCATAGGTTGTGGTTCTTTCTAGCCAAGCAACTTGCGCACAATTTGATTGACTGCGCGCCCGTCGGCCTGGCCCGCCACCCGCTCCAGCGCGGCAGGCATCACTTTACTTATATCTTTCATGCTCTGTGCGCCGGTCTGGGCGATCACTTCCGCCACAATCGTCTCGATCTCGGCTGCCGACAGCTGACGGGGCAGATAGACTTCGATGACGGCCAACTCTGCAAATTCGACCGCGGCCAGGTCGGCCCGGCCCACCCGTTCATACTCGACAATCGCATCCCGCCGCTGTTTGGCGGTTTTGGCAATCACCACTGTCAGTTCGTCGTCGGAGAGATCACCGCTGTAGTCACCCGACTTCTGGGCCTCCAGAATTGCGCTTTTCATCGAACGCAGGGCCAGTTTGGCCGTCTCGTCCTTGCGGCGCATGGCCTCTTTCAGGTCGTTATTCACTCGATCCAGCAAAGTTTGTTCGCTCATTCCAGCCGCCTTTGGGGTCTAGCCCAATGAAATCTCGTTAAGCTTCTCTTCGTCCACCCCAGCCCGCTGACCGGAGGAAGAAAACCGTGGGTGAATGTGCCTGTCAAACCAGGCCAGGACAGGCTGCTGATAGCGGGCCAGTAGCCCAAAGATCAGCACCAGCCCCCCAATCGTCCATACCAGTTGGGTGGTGGTCATCCCTGTGGCTCCGCTGGATGCCCCGGCGATCAGAAAGATCGTGGGTCCCCGGGTGATGGCCGAAATGAGCACCACCTTCACCACACTCAAGCGGGAAAGACCGGCCAGAAAGTAGGGAATATCCCCCACGGGAGCCAGGAAGAGAATGCTCCAGGCCAGGAGACTCTGGGTGGCCTGCATATTTTCCCAGCGGTCCAGCCGTTCGCCGCCCACCAGCCGTTCGGCCAGGGGACGGCCATAGCGCCGGGTGAGAAGCATAGCACAGACACCGCCCAGCAGCATCCCCGCAGTGCCGTAAATTCCACCCCACAGGGGGCCATAGAGAAAGCCGGCCACCACAAAAATCGCATAGTTGGGCAGGGGCGCAATGACGATTTGCAGGGCGTTAATGGCGATCAGCGCGGGGGGGCCGGCCCAGCCCAACAGCTCTACAAAATGGGTCAGCGCCTGGTCCTGGCCGAAAAGGGTGAGGAGGGCATCGCTCCACTGCCCAAGCCGCGCGCCCCATTGCCAATAGGCCACACCTGCCACAGCCAGCAGGGCCAGCCCGGCCCACAACCAGAAGGATTTCATCAGAGCCAAAAGTCGCACGATCACATTCCATATCCTGCCCGCAAGCAATTCACAACCGAGAATCTGGTCCGTTGCGCACGCAAAGGTCCGCGCCGTATTATACTGCCTGCCCACAGGCGCGCCAAAATGTCTGCCAGTTGTCCCGGCGCAAATTGTGACGGACGAACTGCGTTTCTGCACACAGGAGTTGGTATTCCCCCTTCCATCCGCTACAATAGGGAGATACATACAGACAAATTCCGATTTTGGACTAGAGACTCAGGACCCAGGACGTTATGTTTTTTGATAAGGCGCGCATTCACGTAAAAGCAGGCAACGGGGGTAACGGCATTGTTGCCTTTCGTCGGGAGAAGTTTGTCCCCCGGGGTGGGCCGTCCGGCGGCAACGGCGGGCGCGGCGGTCACGTCTATCTGACGGTGGACACCAGCCTGAACACCCTGCACACCTTCCATCGACAGGTCCATTTCGAAGCCGAGCGGGGTGGTCATGGCGGCGGTTCGGACAAGACCGGGGGCAACGGCTCGGACCTTTTGATTCCCGTCCCCCTGGGCACACTGGTTCGGGATGGCGAGACGGGCGAAATCCTGGGCGATCTGGTGCGCGCGGATCAGAAGGTCCTGATTGTGCGGGGTGGCCGGGGGGGGCGGGGCAACGCTGCCTTCAAATCCAGCCGCAACAACGCGCCCCGGGTGGCCGAGAACGGCCAACTGGGCGAAGAGCTTTGGCTGGAAATGGAAATGAAGATTGTAGCCGACGTGGGGATTGTGGGCGTGCCCAACGCAGGCAAATCGACCCTTCTCAGCGTCATCAGCGCGGCCAAGCCCAAAATCGCCGCCTACCCCTTTACAACAGTCGAGCCGAGCCTGGGCGTGGCCGAGATTAACCACCGCCAGATTGTGGTGACCGACATCCCCGGCCTGCTGGAAGGCGCACACGAAGGGTTCGGCCTGGGGCTGGAATTCCTGCGCCACGTCGAGCGCAGCCGCATTCTTGTCCACCTGCTCAACGGAGCCAGCCCAGACCCACTGGGGGATTACGCAGCCATCAATCAGGAGTTGCAACTCTTCAACCCCCGACTGGCGGACAAACCCCAGCTAGTGGTTCTGAATAAAATGGATCTGCCCGATGCCCAGGCCCTTTGGCCGCATATCGAAGAGACTTTGACGGCCAAAGGCCAGTCTGCTCTCTGTATCAGCGCGGTCACCGGGGAAAATGTGGATGCACTGCTCTACCGCTTGCAGGAAATGTTGGATGCGCTGCCCACCGAAGATGTAGTGGCCGCAGATGAACTGGTCGAGATCGCGCCGGGGGTTGATGAAAAAGTCTTTACCATCCATCAATTGGACGCGGACCTGTGGGAAGTTCGCGGCATTGAGATTGAGCGGATCGCCCAAATGACCAATTGGGATTATTATGAAGCGGCCATGCGTTTCCAGCGCATTCTGCGGGCAATGGGCATCACCGAAGCCCTGGGCACTGCCGGTGTGGTCGAGGGGGACCGGGTACAGATCGGCAGTCTGGAGCTGGTCTGGGGCTACGACAACGCCTTTGGGGAATAACTGCTCACCCCACCCAACCTCCCCCACTGTGAGGGAGGAGTCGATCCACTTCCCTCCCTGGAATGGGGAGGGGTAGGCTGGGGTGGCTGAACAGTTACTTGGGGAATAGCGCTACATCACCATTGGGAAGGGTGCAACCGGTGAGAGACCCAGAGACCCCGCCGATCAACAACGGCGTGTATAGCCGGGAAGATGGCCTGAGCGAGTTGACGCCGGAGCAGGGCAGCCTGCGCATTGGCATCTTTGGCGGCACTTTTGATCCTATCCACATCGGCCACCTGATCCTGGCCGAAGAAGCCTGGTTTCAATTGGGCCTGGACCGGGTCTACCTCGTCCCCGCCGGCGATCCGCCCCACAAGCAGAACCGGCGGCTGGCTTCTGTGGAACACCGCATTCGCATGGCCCAGCTTGCCACCGCGGACAGCGATTACATCCGGGTGAGCCGGGTGGACGCCGATCGGCCCGGCCCCCACTATACAGCCGATATGGTGCGGCTGGTGCGTCAACGGGTGGACAGTCAGGTGGAGCTCTATTTCCTGATGGGGACGGATAGTATGGATGATCTCCCCAACTGGAGCGAAGCCCAATGGCTGGTAGAGAATTGCCGTCTGGTTGCTCTCAGCCGCCACGAGGTAGAGATCGATTGGAATCGTCTGAATAACGCTCTGCCCGGTGTACAGGAAAAGGTGATTATTCTGGATATGCCCGAATTAGAGATTGCCAGCAATATCATCCAGCGCCGGGTGCGCTCTGGGCAGCCCATCCGCTATCAGGTACCCCGTCTGGTGGAACGCTATATCCGCGAACACAATCTCTATCGGGTTGAGGAACGTAGTGTGGCAGTTGCCGGGGAATCGAAGCACCCTGCGTAGTGACCATTCGAACGAGAAAGGCGGAGCCAGCTGGCTCCGCCTTTCTCGTTCGACAGCCGAATCAACCCCAAGTGCGGATTAGCGCACGCCTCGTCGCTGGGTTGCAGTGGGCAGAACAGACGTCTCCTCCCCGGTCAACTGCCGGATCGCCTCCTGCAATTGGAGATCCTCAATGTCAGAAAGGGCCGCCGGATCGATTTCGGAAATACGGCGGGCGTTCAATTGCACAACCCCGGCGGGCAACTCCACCATCACATCCGGCGTAATCCCCTGACCTTTGATCAGATTGCCTTTGGGTGTCAACCAATTGGTCACACCCAGCAAAATGGCCGAGCCGTCACTCAGATTGAATTGATTGAGAACCGTACCTGTGCCGAAGGTCGTCTCCCCAATTAACAAAGCCCGATTATTTTCTTTGAGCGCGCCCGCGGTAATCTCGCCAGCACTGGCTGTTCCTTCATTGATCAGAACAACCAGCGGCAGCTCCCGGCCATAGCCCCAGCCACGGGAGCGGTAGGAATCCACCTTCCCGCTGGCGTCCTTCTCCTGAAGAATGATTTCGCCCCGGGGCAAGAACTGGCTGCCTACTTTGATGGCCTCGCGCAGAAAACCGCCGGGATTGTTGCGCAGGTCCAGTACCAGCCCCTGTACCGATGAGCCTGACTGACGCAACTCGTCAATATCACGCAGCGCTGTTTCCAGTTCCTGACCAGTCTTGGTGCCAAACTGGGTGATCTGTACATAGGCCAGATTGCTGCCCGGAATCAGCGTCCAGTTGACACTCTCCAGTTCGATGCGTCCCCGGATAATGACAATCTCGACCGATTCATCGGTGTCGGGATGGCGAACGGTCAACACAACTTCTGAATCCGCCGGCCCCCGAATCAGTCCAATCACCTGATTGAGCGTACGCCCTTCCACATTCTCGCCATCCACGCCCAGAATCACATCGCCGGGCAGAATGCCTGCCTTCTCTGCGGGGGAGCCGTCAATGGGCGACACAATTGTGATCTGCCCATCCCGCATTTCCACATAGGCACCGATCCCCTCAAATTCACCCTCCAGGCTCGATTCGTGCTGCTGCACTGCGTCGGGCGACAGGAAAGCCGTGTGGCCTTCGTCACCCAACGTAGCCAGCATCCCCTCGATGGCGCCATAGGTCATCGAGCGAAAATCCACCTTCTCCCGATCCACAAAGTGGGCTATCACCAAATCCCAGGCTTCCCAGAATACGGCGAACTCGGTTGGGTTCTCCGCCGCCGCCAGGGAAGAGGTACTGATTCCCCCGGCCACAAATGAACCGATCATCAGAAAGAAAACCAGAACGACCGTTGCCGCTCGGTGTCGGGCACTTCTTGGGCCTTTTTGTATCATGAGTCTTTGTCGCTGTTTCACTCGTCTCCCAAGTATAATCACCTAAGAGAGCCAATCCAATACGGACTGCCATTGTACCCCATTTGACCCCGGAATCCATACAGGCGTGGGTGGGAAGTCAAAAAATCCGCAAAATCCAGGAGACTTATCCGCTGGCATTCCGGCTGTACTGGTGCAATTCTGCCCAACCTATACCAATGCTGCCAGGGCACGCATCCGACGGGGGCACTTAAAAATACGCCGCCGTGGGCTGGCAACATAAGGAGGTTAAATGGCTCGGTAATTTATTTGTAAATACTCAATAAGGGTATTTTTTTTAATTCGTAATGTGTTGTGTTGCCCCAAATTTGGGTCTCAAGAGGCTTTTGAGCCTGATTCGAGGAGAGTGTTTTACAAAAAAGTCGAGACAGGACTTTATAGAAAAATAGCTACACCAGAATATACTGCTTGTGATCCTCTTGTTAGGGGCAGCCCTAGCGGGTCGAAATCAGGCGTTTTTCGTAATTTGCTACTTGCATTCGCAAAACAAGTGATGTATAATCATCTCGTCCGTAAGATCAATAACGATTTGTTTGCCGATCTTTTTGGGTAATAGTTTTGTGCTTTCAATTTTGTAATGTTTTCCGTGCTTTGTGTAGTCCTGTTCCGTGTGTGGATAATTGGGCCACCATTCTGGCTCAACCACAGTAGCGCATAACAACACTTTCAGTCCATCGAACTCCTTGCGTCCGCTTCTATCTACACAGAAAGAAACACATCATGAACGAAGTTCCTGTAGTTGCTGAAAAGACCCGCATTCTCGTCGTTGACGATGCCGCTGACACCCGCCTTCTCCTGAATTTGCGTCTTCAGCGCGAAGGGTACGAAGTCTTCACTGCCAGCAGTGGCACCGAAGCCCTGGAAATGATTCAGAAAGAGGGTCTGCCCCATTTGGTCCTGTTGGACATTATGATGCCCGGTATGGATGGCTTTGCCGTCGCTTCCGAGCTGCGCCGTATGGGCGACATCTCCATCATCTTCCTCTCTGCCCTCTCCGACACGGACACGAAGGTGGAAGGGCTGAATCGCTTTGCCGAGGATTATGTCACGAAGCCCTTTGACTTCACCGAGCTTTCCGCCCGCATCCGCCGGGTGCTCCTGCGGGTGGCGACGGACCAGAATGCGGACCCGGAGCAGGCCATCGACGACCGGCTGGCGATCAATTTTGCCCAGCAGTACGCCATCCTGGACGGGAATCAGATTACCCTGACCCCCACGGAAAATCGATTGGTCCACATCCTCTTCAACAACCGGGGCCGGGTGCTTTCGCCGGGCTTTCTGTTGGCGAAGGCGTGGGACCCGGTACGCCGGGGCACAGTGGAATCCCTGTGGGTACACATGCGCCGCCTGCGCAGCAAAATCGAGCCGGATGCCGACAATCCTCGTTATATCGTGACCGTGCGCGGCCAGGGCTACTGTCTGCCCACCCGCATCAACACCCCGGACGGGGAAGAGAATCAGATGTAATGTAGGGGTGCGAGAGGATAATTCCTCCTGTTCCTGCTAAAAAGCGTGAAACGAAAAACGTGAGATCAGTCGATGATCTCACGTTTTTCGTTTGTAACTGTACAGGTGCGACGCACTCGCCACAGCCATTTTGCCGGTGCGACTTCTTATGGCGAGTGCGTCGCACCGGGCCTGCTGTATAGTTACTTTCGTTTCACGCTTTTGGCAGAAAATTGATTATCAGCCAGTGGCCAGCAGTGGCTTAGACCCTCGTTGTCTGTTGTATATGCCAGATGTCTCGGCAGGAATCACCGTCAGGTCCAAGCTTGCGCCCAATGCCTCCACATACTTTCGCACCATTCCCAAACTGTGACCTGTGTAGGCAGGGTCTTCCAATCGGGCGACGGCCTGTTGTTTTGTGCCCAGCATCTCAGCCACCTCTTTTTGTGTAAGGCCACGGGCTTGACGTAGAGCAGAAAGCTGCAAGGCAATATCCCAGGCCCGATCAGCTACTTCCAGTCGAGCACGAAATGTTGGGTCCTGAGATTTCCGATCCAAATAGCGATCAAAATTCGTCTGGTTGTTTTCCATCTGAATACTCCCCAATCGGCCCAAATGGATCAGTACTCGTCCCCGTCCCCTTCAATCCCGCCCGCGGGCATTTCGATGTCCACCACCTCGCCCGTGTCGTTGATAACAATGCGGAAGCCCAGCATCCCCAGCCACTGGCGCGCCTCCTGGGGAATCGGCTGGCCCACAGCCTCGTCCATTTTGTCGATGGAGTTTTCCACGGCTACTTTTGTGAAGAGGTCGTCCTTGCCCATCATTTCCAGAACGCCACTCACGGCCACATCCCGGTGTTCGTCCACCTGCCCTTTGAGAAAGGCCAGCACCTGGCGATCCACCCCGGCGGCGTCGATGTGGCGCAGAAAACCGTCGTCGTCCACCACATAACAGGCATCTTTGCCCACATATTTAATCAGGGCTGCTCTGCCCCGCTGGTCTACCACCAGCCCCTCGAACATCGCTGTTGCTGCCACGCTTTACCTCACATTCTGAAGATGACAAGGTGAGGGGGTGAAAAGGTGACAGGGTGATCGACGAGTCCGCCATTCACCTTGTCACCTAGCCACCCTGTCATCTTGTCATCCACTAAATTCGTCCACTCAAAAACTCAAAACTGCGCCGCACACTCGCCACTGCATCCGCGGGCAGGTCGTGTTCGACGACAAAGGCAGTGGCCCCGGCAGCTTTGGCCGCGGGGATGAGCGTGTCCCAGTCCAGCGTGCCGTAGCCCACATCGGCCAGACCCATCTGGTCGGCGTTCTCGCCGGGCTTTGCCAAATCTTTGGCGTGAATCCGGGGACAGCGGCCCGCGTACTGCTTCAGCAGGGCCAGGGGATCCGCGCCACCTTTGGCCGCCCAGGCCAGGTCTGGCTCGAAGATGACGCTGCCGCTGAGGTCTCCCTTAAAGAGCCAGTCGATGATGCGCTTGCCATCCACTTCGGTCATCTCCCACCAGTGGTTGTGATAGCCGACGACCATCCCGGCATCGGCACAACGAGCGGCATAGCCGCCCAGTTCCGCGCCCAACGCTCGCCAAGCCGCCGCGTCGTTGTTTTCCCGCAGCTCGCTGGGCGGCGCGGGGACGATCAGATAACTGTTGCCCACGGCCTGGTGAAAGGCGATAGTGTCGGCCAGATTGTCGCGCATCCCCTGAATGCCTACGTGGGCGGAGACGGCTGTTACGCCGTTATCCTGCAAAATGGCGGCCACATCCGCACCGCTCAGACCGGGCGTGCCGACCAGTTCCACCGCTTTGTAGCCCACACCGGCCACTGTGGCAATCAACTCGGCGAAATCCTTCGTGAAATTGCGCAGACTGTACAACTGTACGGCGATGGCGGGTGAATTGTTTCCGTTCATAGGAGAGAACCTTTCGTGTGTGACATTTGGGAAGTGAAATTCTGGGGATGGTAGATAAATGATGGGATGATGGGGTGGTACGAAGCGCAGAATCTCATCACCCCATCATCCCGCTAATCTTTCCGTCAGTCCCGTATAGCGCGCCGCCACCCGGTTGTTGCGCACGGCCAGGCCGATGGCTCTGGGCTGGCCCACCAGCACCACCAGGCGCCGGGCACGGGTGACAGCCGTGTAGAGCAGGTTGCGTTGCAGCATCATATAGTGGGTGGTCAGCACGGGAATCACGACGACGGGAAACTCGCTGCCCTGGGATTTATGCACACTGACCGCGTAGGCGTGGGTCAGTTCGTCCAGTTCCAGAAAGTCGTAGGCCACGGGCTTGCCGTCGATGGAGACCACCACCTGCTGCTCAATCGCATCCAGCCCGGTGATGTGGCCCATATCCCCATTATACACCTCTTTGTCGTAGTTGTTGCGAATCTGCATCACCCGGTCGCCCACCCGGAAGATGCGGCTACCCACCATCCGTTCGGGCCTGTCAGGTCGGGGCGGGTTGACTGCCTTTTGGATGGCGTCGTTGAGCGCGGCCACGCCCACAACGCCCCGGTGCATGGGGCTGAGCACCTGAATGTCCTGGGGTGGGATGGCAAAACGGCGGGGGATACGCTCCTGCACCAGCTCCACGACCAACTGCGCGGCCCGCTCCGGCTCCTCCGTGCGAAAGAGGAAGAAGTCGCTGGCTTTGTCGCTGTCCATCTCCGGCATCTGCCCCCGGTTGATGCGGTGGGCATTTTCGATAATAAAACTCCCGGCTGCCTGGCGAAAAATCGTATCCAGCCGCACCACCGCCGCACTCGCCAGACTTTCCCCCTTCCCTCCTCCGCGCCTCTGCGCCTCCGCGGGAGACTCTTTCTGCGCGTTTTCGATGGCCCGGATAATATCTTCCAGCACATTGCCCGCGCCCACACTGGGCAACTGGTCCACATCGCCGACGAGCAGCAGGTGCATCCCCGTCGGCACGGCTTTGAGCAGACTGTTTGTGAGAATCAGGTCGAGCATCGATGCCTCATCCACAATCAGCAGATCCCCCGCCAACGGAGATTCTTCGTTGCGTTTGAAGCTCATCCCCTCGCTGGGCTGAAATTCCAGCAGCCGGTGGATGGTCTTAGCCTCCTGGCCGGTGGTTTCGGAGAGCCGTTTGGCGGCCCGGCCTGTGGGCGCGGCCAGCAGCGCGCTGCGGCCCGTCTCCTGGCAGAGACGCAGAATCGTGCGCACAGTCGTCGTTTTGCCCGTGCCCGGCCCGCCAGTAAGAATCGTCAGCCGGTGGGTCAACGCGGAGCGCACGGCTTCCCGCTGTTTCTCAGCCAGGACAAAACCTGTCTCCGCCTCCATTTCGGCAAAACTCTGCGCCCAATTCCAGCTTTGGAAATGGTCAAAGCGGCTGATGCCCGGCGCGAGCAGGCGGTGCAGCCGGTTGCTTACCCCCACTTCGCCGAAGTAGAGGGGGGTCAGGTAGACCGCCTGCTCCTCCTGCAAAAAGGCCGCCACCTCATCGGGCGCAGGCGCGGCGTAGGCGGCCTTCTGCTCGGCCAGGGCCAACTGGACTTCGCCCCCGTCGCCCCCGTAGATGCCGGTGACGGCCCAGTTCAGGTTGGGTGCATCGGCTCCGGCTGTGGGCGCCACCTTCACCCGGTCGCCCCCGCGCAGGTGGAGGACGCCCGCCGCGGTCTGTTCAAGGCTGACCCCCAACAACTCCGCGGCCTGGGAAATCAGTTCATTGCTGGGCAGAAAGACGTGGCCTTCGTCGGTGGACTGGTTGAGGGTATATTCTACCCCGGCGGCGATGCGCTGGGGCGAATCGAGCGCCATCCCCAACGCCTGGGCGATTTTGTCGGCGGTGAGAAAGCCGATGCCGTAGATGTCCTGGGCCAGCCGGTAGGGGTCGGCCTGCACAACGGCAATGGAATCGTCGCCGTAGCGCTTGTAGATTTTGGTGGCCAGGCTGGTGCTGACGCCGTTGCCCTGCAGGAAGATCATCACCTCTTTGATGGCCCGCTGCTCTTCCCAGGCGTGGCGGATGAGGGAGACCCGCTTCTTGCCCACCCCCGCCACTTCGATCAGCCGCCCCACTTCCCTGTCGATCACATCCAGGGTCGTTTCGCCGAAGTGGGCGACGATCCGTTTGGCGGTCACCGGACCGACCCCCTTCACCAGCCCGCTGCCCAGATACTTTTCCATCCCGGCCACTGTGGCGGGCAGGACCGAGCGCATCGTCTCGACGCTGAACTGCTTGCCGTACTCGGCGTGCATTGTCCAGCGTCCGCGCACCTCTACCGATTCGCCCACCTGGACGCCCAGCATTGTGCCCACCAGGGCCACTTCGCTCTGCCAGTGGGGCAGATGGGATGGCCGCTGCTCCGGGGCCAGTTTGGCAACGGTGTAGCCGGTCTCTTCGCTGTGAAAGGTAATGCGTTCGACGACGCCGCGCAGGACATCCGGTGGGTTTCCATTCATAGGGGTAGCGTAGCAGATGTGGAGGGCAGGGGCAAGTCTGACTGACCAGAACGATTGCGCGGTGACCAGAGGTATGGGATAATGCGCATCCGGATGGGGGCTGCCCTCAGATTGTTACAACGCTTTGGTTTGCAGGGGGAAGCGAAGGCGCTCCAATCCCGAATGGTAACTGCTCACCCCCACCCAACCTCCCCCACGCTGGGGGAGGAGTCGATTCAGTTCCCTCCCTGGAATGGGGAGGGATAGGGTGGGGTGACTGAACAAGTGCCCCGAATGGTACACCCAGCAATTCCTGGCTTATTATCTTCATTTCCAGAGGACAACCGTATGAAACTTCAGAACAGAGTCGCGCTCATCACCGGCGCAGGCAGTGGAATCGGCGAGGCTACGGCCTGGCGTATGGCCGGTGAAGGCGCAAAAATCGCGGTGACAGGCATCCCCGGGGCCGGTGTAGAGCGGGTGGCCGCCGAACTGGTAGCCGCAGGCCACGACGCCATCGCCATTGAGACGGATGTCTCCCAGACCCCATCGGTAGAGGCTGCCGTAGCCCGAACAGTGGCCCAGTGGGGACGTCTGGATGTGCTGGTCCCCAACGCGGGGATTCAGCTGCACACCACCGATCTGCACATCCACAGCCTGCCCGAAGATGTCTGGGATCGCACCCACGACGTGAATTACCGGGGGGGTCTATCTCACATTGAAGTATGGCTTGGCCCAGATGGTGGAGCAGGGCACGGGGGGTGCAGTGGTGATTGTCGCTTCTGTCACGGCTTTTAGCGGCAAATCGGCCAACGTCTCCTATATGTCCGGTAAGCACGGGTTGCTGGGGCTGAATCGGTATGTGGCGGTTCACTACGCCCGCTACGGTATCCGCTGCAATGCCGTCTGCCCTGGCGCGCTGGAACGCACGCCCAATCACGACATCCACCCGGACGCCGCAGGCCGGGCCGAGCGTATTGCAGCCCAGGTGCCGCTGGGTCGCGCTGCCCGGCCCGACGAAATTGCGCCGCTTATCACATTCCTCGCCACCGATGATGCCAGCTATTGCACAGGCGCGTCCTATCTGGTGGACGGCGGTATGAGTGTGGCGTAGAAGCATAAGGTGGCGCAGCCACGATTTGCGTGGGGAGACGTGAAGACGTGAAACGTGAGAGTACGTGGCGAC
>JAHDWH010000333.1 GCA_023384455.1 Caldilineaceae bacterium
AAGACGTGAAACGTGAAGACGTGAAACGTGAAGACGTGAAACGTGAAGACGTGAAGACGTGAGAGTATGTGACGACACCTCACGTTTTACGTTTTACGTTTCACGTTTCAGTTGGTTGGCCGACCGACTACCCCCTATGCGTTCGTTCCGCGCTGGCACGCCATAATTACCCCATCACCGGCACGGGATGGGGAATCGTGAGCTTGTGACCGATCAGATGATCCAATGCCTGCACAGCCTGTTGCACCTGCACGCCCGACACGTGCCCCCCGATCAGACCGTCGGCTTCCCAGCGCAGGATTGTGCTGATGGCATACTCCTGCAACCAGAGACAGCCGTCGTGACCCAACTGGGAGGCCAGCCAGCCCAGGTCCTGGCCCGATTCCAGCCAGTGTACCCGGCCATCGGCCTCCAGCAGGGGCACAGCCGGCGTTAGAATGGAAAAGCGGCTGAAGGATTGGCGCTCCAGCCCCAGCCCCAATTCCAGGGAGAGGTTGGCCAGCTCGGCGTGAAGTTGGGTCAAATAGTGTTGTAAATTGTGCAGACCCGCGGCCAGACCGCTATCGGGATCGGTCTCCTCCAGCGCACTCTGGAGCAGGTCCAGGGGGGGGTGAATACCCACGAAACGGCCAATCTGCACCTGCTGGATGGCAGCGGCCTGGGCCATTGTAAAGGCCAGGCGCAGAATGCCCGCATAGTGCAGGGGGCTGCCTTCGGCCTGGGCGGCCTGGGCCAATTCCATTGTCTGGCGGATTTCATTGGTACGGATGAGCAGGGCTTCGCTGATCTGGCGCAATGTAATGCCAAAGGCGGCGTGCAGCAGGTGATCCAAAAAGGTGCGGGTGGCGGCCAGCATTTCGGCCAGAAACTCGCTGCTGGGGACTTTGATACTGTGCTGGGCGTCGTTGCGGGCCAGATGCAGGCTGCGCATCTCCGACTTCAAGACGGGCGCGTCCGGCTCCGGGAATTCCTGGCAGATGGCGACCACCTGATCCCAGAGGCGGAAGAAACCGGCCCGCTCCACCTGAAATTCCTGGGCGCGCAGCCGGGCCGGATCGGCAAAATAGAGCCCGGGGGAG
This sequence comes from Caldilineaceae bacterium, assembly GCA_023384455.1. Taxonomy (GTDB): domain Bacteria; phylum Chloroflexota; class Anaerolineae; order Caldilineales; family Caldilineaceae; genus JACQGT01. Next base: position 1,080 of record JAHDWH010000333.1, read on the forward strand.
CCGTTAAAGGATTTGGGCGGTGGGAAGGTCTGAATGACCCCTTCCAGCAACATTTCTACCGCGTGGTCCAGGCTGGTGATGGTGATAATTTTGTCGATAGTGGCCGAAGATCGGGCGTGTTCGGCCCCGTGGCTGTATAGCTGCTTGACCAGGGCCAAACGTTTCATCAGGGCGTAGTCGGTGGTGTCCATTGGCCGCTTCTCCTTGCGTGGCAACATCCGGGTTTCTGCAAAGACCCGGTATCTGTTTCGGTAGATTGGTGGTAGTGTAGCAGGGATTTCCAGAAGATCGGGCCGCGTTCCCGTCAGTCCGCCGTCACCGACGCGTAACGTCATCCGAGAGTGCTCAACGCATTTGGCACAAAACGCAATCGACAATCTGACAGCTTGCATTACCCGATTGGAGTAAATCAATGACACTGCACGAATTAGCCGGGAAACCGGCCCCTCTGGAATTGCTGGTGAACGTGCCCCGGCTGGTCTCGGCCTATTACACCGACCACCCGGACGTCGGGGACGTTTCCCAGCAGGTGAGCTTTGGCACATCCGGTCACCGGGGCACAGCCGCCGCGGGCAGTTTCAACGAAGACCACATCCTGGCCATCAGCCAGGCCATCGCCGACTATCGCAAAGGCGAGGGCATCGACGGCCCGCTCTTTTTGGGGATGGACACCCACGCCCTCTCGGAGCCAGCCCTGGCCTCGGCCATCGAAGTGCTGGCGACCAACGGCATCGAAGTCCGCTACCAGCAGGGGATGGGCTACACCCCCACGCCGGTCATCTCCCACGCCATCCTCGCCCACAACCGGGGACGCACGGCTGGCCTGGCCGACGGGATCGTCATCACCCCTTCCCACAACCCGCCGGGGGATGGGGGCTTCAAATACAATCCCCCCAGCGGCGGGCCAGCCGATACCTCCACCACAAAAGTCGTCCAGGCTCAGGCCAACCGCTTTCTGGCCGATGGATTGAAGGGCGTGCGGCGGATGAGTCTGCGTTCTGCCCTGGCTGCGGCCAATGTGCAAGCCTACGATTACATCACCCCGTATGTGGCCGATTTGGGCAGCGTCGTCGATATGCAGGCCATCGCCGGGGCAGGTCTCAAAATCGGCGCGGACCCAATGGGCGGGGCCAGCATCGGCTATTGGCAGCCCATCGCCGAGCGCTACGGGCTGAATCTGACGGTTGTCAACCCCCGGGTCGATCCGACCTTTGGCTTTATGACTGTAGACAAAGACGGCAAAATCCGGATGGACTGCTCGTCGCCCTACGCAATGGCGAGTCTGGTCGGGCTGAAAGACAGCTTCGACATCGCCTTTGGCAACGACCCGGACGCCGATCGCCACGGGATTGTCACCCCCAGCAGCGGGCTGCTCAATCCCAACCACTACCTGGCCGTCGCCATCTGGTATCTCTTCCAGAACCGCCCCGGCTGGCGGCCCGACGCCGCGGTGGGCAAGACGCTGGTTTCGTCGTCGATGATCGACCGGGTGGCGGCCCATTTGGGGCGGCGGCTGGCCGAAGTGCCGGTGGGTTTCAAGTGGTTTGTGGAGGGGCTGGTGGACGGCTCCTACGGCTTCGGCGGCGAGGAGAGCGCGGGCGCGTCCTTTCTGCGCACGGACGGCACAGTTTGGACAACCGACAAAGACGGCATTATTCTGGACCTGCTGGCCGCGGAGATTGTAGCCAAGACGGGCCGGGACCCCGGCCAACATTACGCCGAGTTGGAGCAGCGCTTCGGCAGCCCGGTCTACAACCGCATCGACGCCCCGGCCAACCGAGCGCAGAAGGCGGTGCTGAGCGATCTGTCGCCGGAGATGGTCACGGCTACATCGCTGGCTGGGGAGCCGATTACGGCCAAACTCACCCGTGCGCCGGGCAACAACGCGGCCATCGGCGGGTTGAAAGTGACGACGGAAAACGGCTGGTTTGCCGCCCGGCCATCCGGCACGGAAGAAATCTACAAAATCTACGCCGAGAGCTTCCGGGGCGAGAAACATTTGGAACAGGTGATCGCCGAAGCGAGAGAAGTCGTAAATGACGCTTTCGCCGCGGGTGGGGTGTAATTGGTCGATATAATTGAGCCACGGATAAACACAGATGAACGCGGATGAAATCCGTGAAAATCCGTGTTCATCTGTGTTTATCCGTGGCCCCTTTTTCTTTCAGGAGTACGCATGAGTGATATCAAATTTGGAACCGACGGCTGGCGGGGACGCATGGCCGAGGACTATACCTTTGCCAATGTGCGCCGGGCCGCCCAGGGCTTTGCCGCTTATTTGAGCAGCGAAGGCTATGACGGCCAGGCGGTCGTCGTCGGTCACGACAAGCGCTTTATGGGTGAACATTTCGCGGCCGCGGTGGCGGAGGTGCTGGCGGGCAACGGTTTCCACGTCCACCTGACCGACGGCGCCACACCCACGCCGGTCATCAGTTTCAGCGCGCCGTCGTTGGGCGCGGTGGCCGCGGTCAATATCACCGCCAGCCACAACCCGCCCGAGGACAACGGCTTCAAAGTGCGGGACGCGGGCGGCGGCGCGATTGATCCCGTCGGATTGAAGGCCATCGAAGCCCGCATCCCTGCGGCGGGGAATACAGCAGCTATCAAACGCACACCCCTGCGCGAGGCGCTGGCGAGCGGTGCAGTGGAGTATTTCGACGCCAAGCCAGCCTACTTGACCCACCTGGCTGGGCTGATCGACGTGCAGCCCATCGTAGACGCGGGGCTGAAAGTCGTCGTGGACAATATGTGGGGCAACGGCGCGGGCTGGCTGACGGAGATTCTGGGCGGGGGCAAGACCGAAATTATTGAAGTCCACGCCGAGCGCAACCCTATCTTCCCGGAGATGTCCCGCCCGGAGCCGATTCCGCCCAATGTGGACGCGGGGCTGGCTGTGGCAAAGCGGGTGGGCGCGGATTGCGTCTGCATTCTGGACGGGGACGCGGACCGCTGCGGCTTTGGCGACGAAAACGGCGAATTTGTGGACCAGCTGCGGGTCTACGGCCTGTTGGCCTACTATCTGCTGGAGGTGCGGGGGGAGCGGGGCACAATCGTCAAGACCCTCAGCACCACTTCGATGCTGGACAAACTGGGCAAAATCTATGGCGTGCCGGTGGTCAATACGGGCGTGGGCTTCAAATATGTGGCCCCGGCGATGGTGGAACACAACGCGCTCATCGGCGGCGAGGAGAGCGGCGGTTACGCCTTCCGGGGCCACGTGCCCGAACGGGACGGCATTCTCGCCAACCTCTACCTCCTCGATTTTTTGGTGCGCACGGGCAAGAAGCCGACCGAACTCCTGCGCATTCTCTTCGACACTGTGGGCGAACATTTCTACGGGCGCATCGACACCCGGCTGACCGGCGACGAAATGAAGCAGGCGGCGAAGAAGCGGCTGGACAGCATCGACATCACCGGTAAGACACTGGGCGGCATCCCTATCATCGAACTGGTCACAATCGACGGCTACAAATTTGTGATGGAGGACGGCGGCTGGCTGCTGGTGCGCTTCTCCGGCACAGAGCCGCTGATCCGGGTCTACACCGAAACCACCCACGGGGATTTGGTAGACGATATTCTGGCCGACGGTCAGCGGCTGGCGGGGATTGGGGAGAAGGGGTGAGGGTGTTGCAGAATTCGCAGGGGAACGGCGGGTCGGGATTAACAGAAAATCAGTATTCGCGATGTGGCTGAACAGGCGCATTTTCTGACACATTTGTATTGGTCAAGGACATCGTGAAATCTGTAGGGTGCGGTTTGCAACCGTACTTTCACCCGTAGAAGTGCGGTTGCAAACCGCACCTACGTTTTACCATCTCGTT
>JAHDWH010000334.1 GCA_023384455.1 Caldilineaceae bacterium
TCACGTTTCACGTCTTCACGTTTCACGTCTTCACGTTTCACGTTTCCCCACGCAACTCGTGGCTGCGCCACCCTATGCAATACGCAATAGACTCGCCAGCGCATTCTCGTCCCCAAAACTGCCCGGCTTCATCACCACCCCCAGCCTGCGCCCGTTGACCTCCGCCGCGCACAGGGGCATTCCCGGCAACAGTTCGGCCTGGACGCTCAACCGTTCGACCCCCAGGCGGGAAAGAACGGCCACGGCCGTATCCCCGCCCACGAGCAGCAGCAGGTCGGGCTGATTTTGGGCAATCTGGGCCAGGGTAGCGTCCGCCAAAAGATTGGCCCGCCGTCGGGCTTCGGGGCCATCCAGAACAGCGTCAGACAGGGGTGGAGGCTGGTGAATAAGAACAAGCGGTGCGTCGTCTGGCACTGGGTGGGCTGAACGGTCCAAATCTATTGCAAACCGGGCCGCGGCGGGATAGGCCGCCAACAGCCCTTCGATCTGCCGGTGAGCCATCGGGCTGCCACTGCCTACAACGACGAGCGTTCGCCCTTCAGACCTGCCAGGTTTTCTGAAACCTGGTAGGTCTGTGCGATTCCCCCGCTTCGCCACCTCCCCAATCAACCCCGCGCTGCCGCAGAGAAGCAGGCCGGGGATGCTTTCAGCAGCCTCCACAATCAGCCCCAAATCCTCCTCTGTCAGTCCATCCACAACCAGAATGACCCGCTCGTTATCTTCTTTGCGTCTCCGCGCCTTTGCGTCCCTGCGTTGAAATCTCTCCGCCAGTGCGCCCGAACGCACATCCTGCAAGGAAAAGGCTTCTACGGGATAGCGGCTCTGCTCCCGCAGCAGGGATGGCAGATGAACCCCCACCGGCGGCGAACCGGGCGCGACCAGATGACCGTTGACCAGTCCCCGGCCCTGGGCCGGGAAGGCGGGGCAGACCAGCGTGGCCGGCGCGTCCAGCAGGCCGAGCAGCGCGTCTACTTCGCTGCCGATGTTGCCGCGCAGGGTAGAATCGATCTTTTTGTACCAGATCGCTTTGATGTCAGCCAGGGGCGCGGCTACCTCTCGCACCCGGCGCGCCGCTTCTTCTGGCGGCAGGTGGCGGGAATCGGATGTGAAGGCGACGACACCGGCTGGCAGCGGCGGATGGGGCGGCGTGAGAAAAATTGTGGCGGGCAGACCGGCGGCGCAACAGCGGGAAGCCGTATCCGCTGCCCCGGTCAGATCGTCAGCCAGGATGAGGAGTGGGTGGTCCATTTGGAATGTCCGTGGAATGGGTGGGTCCCAGATTAGGGGAAGCGCTGTGCCGGTTGCAAACCGGCACCTGCTACGGTAAGGACTCGTCAAGAAATAAGTTCCATCCGGTGCGTCGCACTGTCCACGAAATGACTCTAGTCCGCAACCTCATCTGGACAGTGCGACGCACCAAAACGGGAAGTTATTCTTTGACAAGCCCTAAGCGTCTGGCTCTGATCCGTCCCGAGCTGTTTCAGAAACGGGGAGCGTGAAACGTGAGATCGACCGGACCTTTTCACGCCTCACGCCTCACGTTTCGTCTACCCAAATCGACTGTTGAGAATCCCATCCCATCCCATTCAGGACCCTCCTATGACCGCTCGCAAAATCCTTGTCTGTGTTGCCTGGCCCTACGTCAACGGTGAAAAGCATGTCGGCCAGATTGCCGGTGCCTACCTGCCCCCGGACATCTTCGCCCGCTATCAGCGAATGATAGGCAACGACGTGCTGATGGTGAGCGGCTCCGACACCCACGGCACGCCCATCACTTTGCAGGCGGAGAAGGAGGGCATCGACCCGGAACAGGTGATCGACAAATATCACCGGCTCTTTGTGGCGGGCTGTCTGGCTATGGGGCTGAACTATGACCTCTACACCCATACCGACACGCAAAACCACTGGGAAGTCACCCAGCAGGTCTTTCTGCGCCATCTGCAAAACAAGTACATCTATAAAGAAGTCACAAAGCAGTGGTACGACCCCCAGGCCAGCCGCTTTCTGGCCGACCGCTATGTGGAGGGGACCTGTCCCTTCTGCGGCTTCCCCGACGCCCGGGGCGACCAGTGCGACAACTGCGGGCGGCTCTACGACGCCCTGGAACTAAAGAACACCCGCTCCAAAGTGACGGGCAACACCCAACTGGAAGTGCGGGAGACCGAGCACTTTTTCCTGGATTTGGGCAGGCTCAACGATCCGCTGCTGGAATGGATCAACACGGGCAAGGAACATTGGCGGGCCAATGTGCTCAACTTTACCCGCAGCCAGTTGGATATGAAGGAATTGCGCGGGCGCTCTATCACCCGGGACATCGACTGGGGGATAGAAATTCCCCTGGACGGCTACGAGGGCAAGCGCATTTACGTCTGGTACGATGCGGTGCAGGGCTATCTGAGCGCGGCGGTGGAGTGGGCCAAACTGGTGGGCGAACCGGAGCGCTGGCTGGAGTGGTGGGATGTAAACACAGCCCCCGATGCCCGCCACTACTATTTTATGGCCAAGGACAACATCCCCTTCCACACCCAAATCTGGCCGGGGATGATACTGGCCTGGAACGACGAACCCGCGGCCGCAGACGATCCGGTGAAGTTGCACCTGCCCTACGACGTGCCCGCCAATGAATATCTCAACTGGCGGGGGCAGCAGTTCAGCACCAGCCGGGGCAATGTCATCGGCTGGAATACGGTTCTGGACCAAGACCAGGCTGACGCCTGGCGCTATGTGCTGACCGCAGCCGCGCCGGAAAACGCCGATGTGGAGTTTAGCTGGGCCGATTTTGTAGAGCGGGTGAACAGCGAACTGGTCGCCAACTGGGGCAATCTGGCCAACCGGGTGCTGGGCTTTGCCTACAAACGCTACGACGGCGCTGTGCCCCAGCCCGGCCCGCTGGATGCTACCGATACGGCCCTGCTGGACGAAATCCGCGCCGGCTTCCAGACGGTGGGCGAGCTTTTGAATGCAGTAAAATTGAAAGCCGCGCTGCAAGAGGTGCGCCGTCTGAGCCAGCGGGGCAACCAGTACATCGCCGAAAAAGAGCCGTGGAAGACGATCAAAGTCGATCCCCAGGCCGCGGCCACCGCCGTCTACGTCGCCCTGCAAGCCATCGACTGGCTGAAAATTCTCTGGTCGCCCATCCTGCCCCACAGCAGCGAAGCGCTCCACAGCTATCTGGGCTACGACCAGCCCCTCTTTGGCCGCCAATACACCCAGGAAGTGACCGATAACCGGGGCGTCCACCAGGCCCTGCGCTACGACCACAGCCCCGCCACCGGCGTCTGGGCACCGGGAACACTCCCGCCCGGCCAGCCATTGCGAGAGCCAGCGCCGCTTTTCACAAAGCTCGATCCCGCGGAGGTGTTGGGGGGGGCGTAATGCGTAATGCGTATTGCGTAAGGTGATGGGGCCACGGAGCGAATGACCGCGAATAGGGGGATGACGCGAATGGCTGGTCGCTCCCGTTTGTTCTGGGATACCCCGGATCAGCGAAGTAGACGTCAACGATTCGCGTTCTCCTCCCATTCGCGGTAATTTCCGGGGGCTGAGGCCGCAACGAACGCACCCGACGCGGTGTCCCTTCGATGAACTCAGGACATCGCATGAGCCTGTCCAAGGGTCGATCTTGCGCTGGTACGGAGTAGGGCGTATTACATAAGGTGGCGCAGCCACAAAGCGTTGAATGCGGATCGGACCAGTGAGCGCCGGTTGAGTAGCCGAGTCTTCGAGGCGTATCGAAACCAAGCGAACGGGTGATAAGGCGATTCTTTGTTAACCCGCTTGGTTTCGATACGGCGGGAAACAGCCCCGCCTACTCAACCAGCGCTAGTCTTGCATCGTCCTCCAACCGCAACTAACGCACGAAACGTCGATCTTGCACTGGTACGCAGTAAGGGGACGTAGCCACGATTTGCGTGGGGAAACGGGAAGACGTGAAACGTGAAGACGTGAAACGGGAAGACGTGAAACGGGAAGACGTGAAACGTGAAGACGTGAAACGTGAAGACGTGAAACGTGAGGTGTCGTCACATACGCTCACGTTTCACGTTTTTCACTCGGTTGGCCGACCGCCTATCGCTTGTGCGTTCGTTCCTGGCTGGTACGGAGTAAGCAGTGACGAATGGCGCGTTGAATGAAGATTGTCCGGCGAGGCGTGAAACGTAAAACGTGAAAAGGTCCGAAGGAAATCACGTTTCACGCTTCCCATTTCTTTTGCGAAAGCCCCTCCAATGACCCCACCCTACGCAATACGCAATACGCAATACGCAATCCTCCTCGTCTACCTGGCCCTCGCCGCGCTCTTCGCCCTCACCACTCCGTCCTGGCAGAACCCGGACGAACCGGCCCACTACAATACTGTGGCATTTGTAGCAACCGAAGGGCGTCTGCCGGTGCTGCAAATGGGCGATTACGATGAAGTTTATTTGCAGCGCTTGAAGGACGAAAAGTTCCCCCCGGAATTGTCCATCGCGCCCGTGCGCTACGAATTCCACCAGCCACCCCTCTATTACATTTTGGCTGCGCCGGTTTACTGGCTGAGCGGAGGGAGTCTGCTGGCCTTGCGTCTGTTCAGCGCGCTGCTGGGCGCGGGGGTCATCTGGCTGCTCTCCCTCTGCTTCCAGACCGTTTTCCCGGAGAAGCCGGGTATTGTCCTGGCTGCTACTGCCTTTGTCGCCTTCCTGCCCATGCACATCGCCATCCTGGCCGCGGCCAACAACGACGCCCTGGCCGAGTTGATCATCGCGGGCGGTCTGCTCGTGCTGCTGCGCTGGGTTAAAGAGGAAAGGGTGACAGGGTGGCAGGGGGAAAGGGTGACGAGCCGGCCCCACACAATACGCAATGTACCGGTTGAGCCACCCCACCCTACCCCTCCCCATTCCAGGGAGGGAACTGGAGCGACTC
>JAHDWH010000335.1 GCA_023384455.1 Caldilineaceae bacterium
GGGGGAGGTTGGGTGGGGGTGAGCAGTTACTCTGAATCCACTTTCAATGGCAAAAAGCTCTCCCAGGAAGACCCAATCTGCCAACTCTGGCAATGAGTACGAAGCGGTTGGGCCGGAGACGCGCCCGATTGACCAGACGCGGGTGTTGACGCTTCTGACCGAAGGGCAGATGGAGGAGCGGGGACTGCTGCCCTATAGCTCCAACTACAGCTTTCTGGTCACTCTGCGGGACGGCGAAGTGGAGCTGCCGGGGGTCTATAAACCCCGGCGGGGCGAGAACCCCCTGTGGGATTTTGCAACGGGAACCCTCTGCCTGCGGGAGACCGCGGCGTATGTGATCAGCGCGGCCCTGGAATGGGCGCTTGTCCCCCCCACTGTGCTGCGGGATGGCACCCGAGGCATTGGCAGCGTCCAACTCTTTATTGAGTGTGATCCCGATATCCACTATTTTTCCAGGCAGGAAGATGCCCGCTATGCGACGGCCCTGCGTCGCCTCTCCCTCTTTGATTTTGTGGTGAACAATGCGGATCGCAAGAGCGGTCACTGTCTCTTTGGGGACGATCAGCGGATGTGGGCAATCGATCACGGCATCTGTTTCCACAGCGAATACAAATTGCGTACGGTCATTTGGGAGTACAGCGGTCAACCGATTGCGTCGGGCGACTTGCAGGATTTGGCTGGGTTACAGGAGTGCCTGGAGACAACCGACAGCCCCCTCAATGCCGCGCTGGGTGAACTCCTCAGCCGCCCGGAACGCACGGCCCTCTGCGCCCGGCTGGATCGATTGGTGGCGGTGGGCCGCCACCCTTTGCCGCCAGCCCACCAGCGCAACTATCCCTGGCCCCCCATCTAAAATCGATCGTACCTGCTCACCCCCACCCAACCTCCCCCACTGTGGGGGAGGAGTCGATCCACTTCCCTCCCTGGAATGGGGAGGGGTAGGCCGGGATGGCTGAACAGTTACAATTGATCCATCCGCAAAAAAGGAGATACGGGCGTGAAAGCGGTTGTCATGGCAGGAGGCGAAGGGTCACGGCTGCGACCGCTTACGGTTGGTCGGCCCAAGCCGATGGTTCCGATTGTCAACAAACCCGTATTGGGCCACATTCTCGATCTTCTCAAACATCACGGCGTCCAGGATGTGGTGATCACCCTCCAATACCTGCCCACGGCCATTCAGGACTATTTTGGCGATGGCAGCGCGCTGGGGATGCGCATCACCTATGAGGTGGAAGATTCCCCCCTGGGCACAGCCGGCGGCGTGAAGAATGCGGCCCGCCATCTGGACGAGACATTTCTGGTGATCAGCGGCGACGCGCTGACCGATTTTGACCTGCGGGCTATGCTGGATTTTCATCGCAAAAACCAGGCCCTGGCTACCCTGGCCCTCTACCCCGTTCCAGACCCCCAGCAGTACGGCGTGATCATCACCGAGGACGACGGGCGCATTACCCAATTTCTGGAGAAGCCCGATTGGGGCAATGTCATCTCCGACACAGTGAATACGGGCATTTATGTGCTGGAGCCGGAGATATTTGATTATATCCCCGATGACACGGCCTTTGATTTTTCCACCCAGCTTTTCCCCAGGCTGTTGACCGAAAAAAAGGCACTTTTTGGCTATGTGGCCGAGGGCTATTGGTGTGACATTGGAGACATTGCCGAATACCAGCGGGCCAATGCGGATATGCTGTCCGGGCTGGTGCGCACTTTCCAGCCATTGGGCAGCCAGCAGTGGGGCGGGATTCTAACCGGTGAAAATGTGGAGATCGCGCCCGATGCCCAGATTTATGGGCCGGTCTATCTGGGCAATTCGGTAAAGATCAAAGGGGGGGTCTCGATCCACGGGCCGACGGTTATCCGGGATTACACTGTCATCGACAACCACAGCCGGGTGGAGCGCAGTGTGATGTGGCGCAACACATACGTGGGCGAGGCGTGCGAGCTGCGGGGGGTGATTGTGGGCCGCCAATGCAGCATCAAAAGCGGCGCGGTGGCCTATGAAGGTGCGGTCATCGGCGATGGCTGTGTGCTGGAGGAGAATTGTGTCATCCACGCGGATGTCAAGCTCTGGCCCAACAAAGAGATCGAGACCGGAGCGATTGTGCGGCGCAGTATCATTTGGGGCAGCCAGGGCCGCCGGGCCCTCTTTGGCAAGTATGGGGTGACGGGTGTGGTCAATGTGGACCTGACACCCGAATTTGCCGCCAAGCTGGGCGCGGCCCTGGGCGCTGCCCTGCCCGCAGACAGCTACGTGGCTATCAACCGGGATGTACACCGCAGTTCCCGGATGCTGAAGCGGGCGCTGATCAGCGGGCTGGCCGGGGGAGGTGTCAATGTGTGGGACCTGGCAACCCTGCCCATTCCCGTGGCCCGCCATTATGTGCGTTCCCATCCCGCTGCCTCGGCGGGCATTCACGTGCGTCTCAGCCCCTTTGACCAGCGGGTGGTGGACATCCGTTTTATGAACGAGGAGGGGCTGAACCAGAGCCGGGCCACGGAACGCAGCATCGAGCGCATCTTTCACCGGGAGGACTTTCGCCGGGCCTATTTTCAGGAGATCGGGCGCATCGACTATGCGCCCCGCCCGGTGGAAAATTATATGGAAGATTTTTTGGGCCGGGTGGACTGCACCCGCATCCGCAACGCGGCCCTATCGCTTGTGGTGGACTATTCCCACGGCTCCGCGGCAGATGTGCTTTCAGAGCTGTTTAATCGGATCGGGGTGGAGGTACTGCCCCTCAACGCTATCATCGACGAGACAAAATTGGCGATTCTGCGTGACCGCTTTCAGATCGATTTGCAGCGGATGTCCAAAATTATGGGGGTTCTGGCAGCCAATATCGGGGTCAAGCTGGATGTGGGGGGCGAGAAGATTTTTGTGGTGGACGAGCGGGGTCAGGTGCTGGACAATCTGACGGCCTCCCTGCTTCTGACCGAACTGGCCCTCTATGCCAATCCGGGCCGGGCAATTGTGCTGCCGGTTACTTTGCCCAATGCCTTTGCCACCGTAGCCGGGTGGCACAATGCGCCGGTGATCTACGCCAAAAACGATCTTCGGGAGCTAATGCAGAGCGCCAACCGGCAGGATGTGCTGTTAGGGCTGGATGGTTCGGGCCATTTTCTCTTCCCCGATTTTTTGCCCGGGGCCGATGGGCTGATGGCAACTGTACGCCTGTTGGAATATCTGGCTGTGCGGGGGATGAAGATCAGCGAAGTGACCCGCTATCTGCCCCGCTCGTTTATGGCCCACGAGCGGGTCAATACGCCCTGGGAGGTGAAAGGCGCGCTGATGCGCCGGCTCAACCAGCAGTACAAAGGGGAAAATGTGGTCACGATTGATGGCTTCAAAATCCATCTGACCCCGGGGGAGTGGGTGCATTTAGGCCCCAACCCGGACACCCCCCATATGGAGATCAGCGCGGAAGCCGGGGACACAGAGCGGGCCACCCAATTGGTTGTGGAATACGCCGGGCAGGTGCGCTTGCTGATCGATTCGATTGTTGCCAAAGAGGACAGTGTGCTGTAGGCCCTCACCCCCGGCCCCTCTCCCAGCCGGGTTGCTGGCGGGTAGAGGCTGTTGGTCGGGCTGGGAGAGGGGAGTTCGTCGATGGCGTTGGAGGCGGGTTTCCGTGTGGCGGGGTTGATTGTGGTAGATGACAACGAGGTTGGTGTCCGTCTGGGCGTTGACAGCGAATAGGAGGAATACGCGAATGGATCGCGCCGACGAACCGACGATTCGCGTATTCCTCCTGTTCGCGGTCAGCCCCGTCCCGTCCTGCTTCTGGCCGGTGAATGTCCTGTCCGTCGTCGATGCGGAGAGGATTCCGCTGCGCAGACCCCCGTAGGCGTAGTAGCGCAGGTAGCTGTCCACAATGGCGTTGCCGGATGTGTCCGTCTGCCCCGAACTGCTGCCCAAATGATCCGTGTGGGTGTAGCGCAACGTCCCACCCTTGCGGATGGCGACGGGCTGGTTGTTGAAGCTGTAATGCTTGCCGATATCCCGAGGCACTCCTTATGGTCCATCGACTTTGCACAAATCAGGATTTTCTATACAAGAGTCCACCTCTATGGCTTCGATTGATCCAGGCCATGGCTTGAGAATGCGCAAAGCATAGGCATAGACATTCGGCACATAGCTCACCGAATATACATCCGATACCAGCTCGTCTATTCTGGATGGCATTGCTATACTCACTTGACCTAGCTCAAATCCAGATGAAATCCTCGGAAGGTCGGGCTGCGTATACGCAGCATATCCGTCAAACACGACACCTCTATCTATGTACCACAACGCAATCTGGACATTTCTTGTGTGATCCTGTCGATAGATTGCATGATAGAATTCTGGCGGACCTAAGCAGTCTACGACTTGACCTATAGTTGGTTTCATTCCATACCACTCCATATCGATTTTCGTCAGTCTTCCCTCCCGGAACAAGGCGTAGTAGCGTCCCAAACTACCGTTCCAATCGACAACGACATCTTCCATCCTATCCTGTGGACTTACCTGGATAACTACTGCGCCTAAGTCGGATACATTCCTAATTTGGGCTTCAAGGCTGTCTACTGAAGTTTCCTTGAAGATAACATCAAATGGCAGTGGTCTCATCAGGTCCGAACAACCTACCAGTTTCGATGGATTCGACGGTGAAGGTATTGAAATGGAAGTACTGCAGGCAAGCAACAGTAGGAGACTGATACTAAGTGCAATTACCTGAGAAGGAAATATCGCTCGAGAATGTCTCATCGCAATACCTCCTCAATGTAATTAGCCTGCAATGGGCTGATACTTTGACGACCAATTTCTGTGCTGAAATAACTTGAGTTTAGACCCGTCCGAAGAGAGAAAAAGCAGCTCGAGGGCAGGCTGA
>JAHDWH010000336.1 GCA_023384455.1 Caldilineaceae bacterium
AACTAACGCACGTGCGTTAGGTATTGCGATGGTACGGAGTAAGGTGGCGGAGCCACTATTTGCGTGCAGATCAGTGAGCGCTGGTTGAGTAGCCGAGTCTGCGAGGCGTATCGAAACCAAGCGAACGGGTGATGAGCCGATTCTTCGTCCACCCAGCCTACCCTTCGACAGGCTCAGGCGATGTCCTGAGTTCATCGAAGGGACACCGCTCAACCGGCGCTAGTCTATGGGAAACGTGAGAACGCCCGGACTTCCTCGCGCTTCCCGTTTCTACGGAATAGGTGTAATCTTATCCCATTCGTCCGGCTCCACGTCAGGAACTTGGGCCAGGGCAGCCAGATACTTCTCCCGGCTGCCGCGGGCGGCTCTGATCTCTAGAATATCCAGTACCGGCTCGACCTGCTCTTCAATTTTATTGTGCAAACACTCGTTCTCATTTGGTTCCATATCTGCCATTATATCGCCTATAAAGCTACGGGTCAATACCCCAGGAAAATGAAAACCTGGGCGGGTTGCCCCCTCGCTCCGAAAGCCCTCTTTAGGGGATGTTGCCCTGTAGCCGGGGGTCTGTAGCCCCCGGTGGGCCAGACGATTCCAATCTGCCCAGGAGCTGAAATGCACCCCAGGAAACTGAAGCAATGATCCAATTCCTCGACCACCCCCGCTGGCGTTCCGGCATTTTGTCGCCTTTGCAGACGGTTGATTATCGCAAACTGCTGGGCAGCAACACCCTCTGGTGGCAGGCGCTCTATATGGAGGTGCTGGTGGTGGGCTGGCTGGTGCTGGAGTTGACCGGCTCGGCCTGGCTGGTGGCGATTGTGGGCTTTTGCCGCTCGGTGCCCTTTCTGGTCTGCGGCAATCTCTCCGGGCTGGTGGCGGATCGCTTCGGACGGCGGCCTGTAATCGTTTGGATGCAGGGGATCACCTTTGCCGCCTATGCCGCGATTGCGCTGCTCCTCATCGCCGGGCGCATCGCCTACTGGCATCTGGTGGTCTCGGCGCTGGTGCTGGGCACATCCTGGGCCCTGGACTGGCCCAACCGCCGGGCGCTGGTGCCGGATATGGTGGGCAAAAATCGTACAGTCGATGCTATCCTTCTCGAAAATCTGGGGCAGGGGGTGGCGCGCACCCTCGGCCCCTTTCTGGTCGGGTGGATTCTGGCAGTCTTTGGCTCCACAGGCAGCTTTGTCACCCTGGCCGCTATGTCTCTCGTCGCCTTTCTGCTGCTGCTGGGCCTCTCCAAAGAGCCTCTCGCCCGCACGGTCATGCCCGACAGAAGCTCCGTCCTGACCCAAATGCGCCAGGGGCTGAGCTATGTGCGCCACAACCAGGCCATCCTGGCTGTCGCCATCACCACCGCGCTGATGAATCTCTTCATCTTCTCCTACGGCAACTTTTTGCCCATTTTTGCCAAAGACATTTTGCAGCAGGGGCCTGTGGGCATGGGGATTCTGGGCGCGGCTGCGGGTGTCGGCTCCTTCGCCGGTCTCTATCTGGTCAATGTGCTGCGCAACCGGGTGGGCTATGGCTGGATTTTTATGGTGGGTACCTTCGCCGAGTGTGTGGCGCTGGCTATCTTTGCCTTTAGCGACAACTACGCCTTTTCTTTTGCAATGCTGGCAATTGTGGGCTTTGGACAGGCCAGTTTTGGCATTATGCAAAGCTCGATTGTACTGATGGCCGCGCCGGACGAGATGCGCGGGCGGGCAATGGGCGCGATTGTGCTGGCGATTGGGGTGGGTCCCCTGGGCAAATTGCAGAGCGGCGCGCTGGTGGAATGGCTGGGCGCGCCCATGGGCATCGGCTTGCAGGCGATTGTGGCCTCCCTGGCAATGGTGCTGGTGGTCATCTTCCTGCCCGGCATCCGTCATTTTGGCAATGGCGAATCTGAACCGGATTAGACCCCCTCTGCCGCCCAGCGTTCCAAGCGCGCCAACATTGCCTGGGCTGCCGCCACCGATGGCACATCGCTCACCTGTAGAAAGAGACCGTGAGGATCGAGAGTTTCTGCCACCTGTTCGATCTCGCCAAAGGTGCAGAAAACCTGGATGGCTTTGTCCGCGGCCTGGGCGCGCCGATAGACCTCCACCCAACGGGCGTAGCCTTCGTTGCCCGCGCCGGGCACAAATTGCAGCCCGTCCAATTCGGGGATGGCAAGAATCGTCTCCAGATGGCGCAGCGCGCCCGGCCCGTCCAGATGGTAGATTGTGCGCTCCAGAAAGCGGCACTCTTCGATCAGACCGGGCACAAAAAGTTCCTCGAACATCGGCGTACTGATCATTATGGAAAAGTCGTTGGAAGGGACGTAGTATTTGTCGTCGCTGACCAGTGGCAGCCAGGTGGAGATAGGCTGGCCCGCAGCCCGCAGTTTGGCATAGAAGAGATCGTAGAGTTGGAAATAGTCGGCAGTGACGCGGGGCAGCAGGGCCTGGACCGCGGCCGGGTTGTCGTGCATATCAAAGGCCAGATTCATCGGGTCGCGGAAGGCGGCGATACAGTCGCCGCCCGGGTGCCAGTCGGGCATACCCACAATAAATTGGTCCTCGCCCGCGGCCAGCAGGGAGTCGGTCATCTCCAACAATTTGTACAGATAGGGATGCGCCCAGTCCAAACCCAGGCTGTCCGCGTCGGCCCAGTCGTGGAGGATAGGCGACGACCAGCTTGTGCCGTAATCGCCAAAATGAAGAGGGCAGCCGTAGAAGGCCGAGAAGACCTCTGGGCCTAGATTCGGGTAGGCTACGGGCATTGTGTCGCCCAGAAAGTGACGGTTGCCCAGGCTGGCAACCGCCAGGGCCGTCTGATATTCTGTGTCCAGCCAGCGTTCGGCAGGGGTGGCGTGGGTGGAGAGAGGCAGGGGGATGCGTTCAGCGGGCGATTTGGCCAGACCGAACTGGACCACCGGGCGGTCGATCAGTTCCCGCTCCCAAAAAGCGTCAATGCGCGCTTTGCACAATTCGTAGTCGGGTTTGAGTGCGAACATCACAGGTTTATCCTCCCTGGCTTTGGTAAAGGGCCGCGTCGATCATCCGTTGGATGTGGTATTGGGGCGCATAGCCGAGCTTTTCCCGGCTGGCCGCGAGGTCGAATTCGTAGAAAGTCGGCGTGGCATCGACCAGACGCACGTCGATGTAGGGCAGGTTCAGCTTCCCGGCCAGGTAGGGAACCGCCTCGTCCCAGGCGAAGGGAGCGGGCGCGGCCAGTTGGAATGTGCCGCCCACAGCCTGGGGTTTGCCCAGGGCCGCGGGGAAACCGGCCACAATGTCGTCGGCGTAGGCGATGTGCTTTTTGTAGGCCCGGCCGTTGGCATCCCGCGCAATAATCAGCGTCTTCGGGTTCTCTGCAAGCGCTGCCTGCAATTGGGCGTAGACGGCTTTGGCCCCGGGGCTGGTCTTATTGGCATAGGCTGGGGCGTAGTGGGCCGCGTAGAATTGGGGCCAGGTGAGGATTTCCGTGCCGCCCAGGGTCATCGCAAAGCGGAAGATCGTCACGGGCAATCTGTGATTGCGCAGATAGCCCCGGCAGAGGTCCTCGCCCAACAGCTTTGTCAGCGCGTACATCCCACCCGGTTGCAGGGGGAATTCGTCTTCCCGGATGGGGTCGGGGATGCCGTCGGGTAGATATTTGTCGTAGAGGGCGTCGCTGCTGGCAAAGAAGAAATGGCGCAGGCTGGCGCGGTTGGCGACCGCGGCTTCCAGCATATGAAAAGTGCCCTTTACATTGATTTCCATATAGTCGTCGTTGGTAAACGGCCCGCCGGCCTGGAAGGCCGCGCCCAGATGGCAGACCGCTTCCACCCCGGCCATCGCTTTGTGTACGTCGTCCGCATTGATCAGCGAGCCTTCCACCAGTTCGATGGGCAGACCGGCCAGCCGCTCGACCGTCGGGTCCTGGGGCCAGACCAGCCCGCGTATGTCGTGGCCTGCCTCCACCAAAGCGCGGGCCAACTGGGAACCGATTCGTCCTGTAATGCCTGTGATGAGTGTTTTCATTGGGGTCTCCGGGGGGAATGGGTTGCGTATTGCGTATTGCATAAGGTGGCGCAGCCACGATTTGCGTGCGGAAACGTGAAGACGTGAAACGTGAGATCAGGTGACGACACCTCACGTTTCACGTTTCAATCAGTTGGCCGACCGATTATATTCTCCACATCCTCTGAATTTTTGTACGCGCCGCCAGCGCCACTAACCTACGCAATGCGCAATACGCAATACGCAATGCAAAAGAAAGGACACCCAATGCCCACCCCACCCCCCGTCTCCCTCGCCCTCACCGCTCTGGACATCCCCCACCGGCTCTTTGTCCATCCGGGGCCGGTCTCTTCCCTGGAACAGGCCGCGGCCGAGCGGGGCCAAACCCCGGAGCAGGTGGTGCGCAGCCTGCTCTTTCGCCTGGAGGAGGGGCGCTATGTGATGGTGCTGGCGGCTGGCCCGGCGCAGATTGACTGGACGGCTCTGCGCGCCCACCTGGGCGTCTCGCGCCTGACCACTGCGGACCGGGACGAAGTACAGACTGTCACCGGCTATCCCATCGGTGCAGTGGCCCCCTTTGGGATGGCGACGCCCGTGCCTGTGTTGGTGGACAGCAGTGTCGCTGAACAGTCAGAAGTCTCCATCGGCTCCGGCGTGCGCGGGACGACGGTAATTCTCTCCACCGCTGATCTGCTGGCGGCGCTGGGTGAGACAGCGGTGCTTTCTCTGCGCAGCGAGAAAACCGACTGAATCGATCCTACCCCGAATCGGCTGGATTGACAACCTGACGCGGCCAATTGTGTGGAGAAATGCAGGCACGATTTTGAACGCAGATTACCCAATGAAAACAGGCCAGCGCCGGTTGAGCGGTGTCCTGAGTTCATCGAAGGGTAGGCGGGGGCAG
>JAHDWH010000337.1 GCA_023384455.1 Caldilineaceae bacterium
GCCGTCTTATGCCCTTGCTTCTTGACCGTATTTTTCGCACTGCGCCCCCCGCCACTGTCTCTGTCTGAATCTGGACAGCGATTTCCGCCGGGGCACGGTGGGTATAGACCGGGTGGCCCAGATAGTTTTGCAGCAGGCCCGGGACTATCTGGGCCGGGTGCGGGAGGGCTTTGTGCTCAGTGTGCGCACGGGTCAGGTACACAGCCGGGCCGAGTTGGGCTATCTGCTGGGCCGGGTTCTCTACGATTGGGACGAACTGGAGGAGGAATTAGGGCTGCGCGACGGGGCGTCAACCGCCGCGGCTGACCCTGGCGAACCCCTGGCTGTGCAGCGGGTGAAGGATCAGTTGCTGGCCTTTGGGATGGCTGTGATCGCCCTGGGCGCGCTGCCCCGCATCCCCCAAACCGAAGTCACCTTTCCCCGCAACTACCGGCCCGGCGCCTCCTACGCCGACATCCCCGTGCCCCATTCTCCCGGCGAACTGCTCTTTCGCATCGAGGAACTGGAAGAGATGGTCTGGCAGGTGGCTGTCACGCATCCCGACGAACTGGTGCGCCGACGCTACGATCCCCTGCGCCGCACCTATGGCTTCTTTGAGTCCAGTGCCTGGCTGGCCAAGCAAGAGAGCCGCCATTTTCAGTAGACCGCAATGCTTTGGGTGTAGTCCGTGACCCGCCCACCGGTCACGGACCGGTGGGAAGCAACCGGCTGGGAGCAACCGATGCCCTCTGCTGACAGTAGCCCCTCCACTGGGTCTACGTCTCCGACGCCCAATTAATTCGGCGGGCGCATCTCGTTCCGATGCGGGGGTGTGCCCCGCTGTGAAATTCAAGATTGACAACCACCGCACTCGTTGCTATAATCCCCATACCGGTCACCCATTCCCCAATCAAACATTTCTTCTAACGAGTCTTTTGTTCATTTGGTTGTCGCGTTTTCCTGTCCAAATATAGCAGACTAAAAAGACTTTTGTCACCCCTCTCACCCCTCTCACCCTTCTCACAAAAAGGAGTCACCCGTGTATAAACGCTGGATTCAGAGAATTTTGCCCGTGTTATTAATCTGCGCGTTAGGCTTTGCCCCCTCTGCTGCGTTGGCGGATAGCAACGGCCCGCCGCACACCCCGCCCGGCGGTCTTGAGCCAGTGGTCGGTGAAGATGGACAACCGATTGTGATTGAGAATTATCAGTTGCATTCAGATCGGCTGATCAGTTCGAATGAGTATTTCGTGCAACTGGATGGTCCAAGTGTGGCTGATGTCTGGTTGGAGACAGGCAGAGCCGCCACCCGCGCCCATCATTCTTCTCTCGTGGTCCAGCAGTCGGCCATCGCCAGCGAAATTCAGGCGCTCGGCGGTCAGGTGCTGGCCACCTACCAGAGAGTCTATAACGGTCTCGCCATCCACATTGGGCCGGAACAGGTGGACGCGGTGCGTGCCCTGCCCGGTGTGGTGAGTGTTTCCCCTGTGCCCCTCTACCAGACGATGCTGGACGAAACTGTGTCGTGGATTGGCGCGCAGGATATCCAGAACGCGGGTTTTGACGGCACAGGTATCCGTGTTGCCGTAATCGACTCCGGCATCGACTATACCCACGAACATCTGGGGGGATCGGGCCTGCAGGCGGACACCAACAAAGCGTTGGCCCAGGCATCCCAGGCCGCGGACCCGGCCCTCTATCCGAGCGCCAAAGTTGTGGGTGGCTATGACTTTGTGGGCAGCCAATGGACTGGGACAACGGTTACCACTTTGTCGCCAGACCCCAATCCAATGGACGATCAGGCGGGTGGAATTAACGGTCACGGCACCCACGTAGCCTCTATCATTGCCGGTGTCAAAACAGCCAAGTTGGGCCAGGGCGTCGCGCCGGGTGCCCAGCTCTACGCCCTGAAAGTCTGTTCGAGCGTCTCTACATCGTGCAGCGGCGTGGCTATACAGCAAGCCCTGGACTGGTCCTCCGACCCCAATGGCGACCTCTTTTTCGACGACCGGGTCGATGTAGTCAATATGTCGCTCGGATCGATTTATGGACAAGCCAACGCTGCCACAGACGTTGCTGTGGCCCGGCTTTCGGCTTTGGGGTCTGTGATAGTAGTCTCTGCGGGCAACTCGGCCAATCTGCCCTACATTGTGGGCAGCCCCTCCTCCACCCGGGCGGCCATCAGCGTGGCCCAATCGTCAGTGCCCAGCAGCCGTGAAAATCAGTTGCGGATTGACGCGCCGGCAGCCATTGCCCAGCAAACCTTTGTCGTACACTACTCCTGGTCGGCCGCCTGGACATCCACCATTTCAGGCACTGTTCACTATGTAGGCCACACCGGCTGTAATACAAATCCAACCATCACCGGCGTCTCCGGCAAAATCGCCCTGATCGACCGGGGTGGCTGTGGCTTTAGTGACAAAGTCTACAATGCCCAGCAGGCGGGTGCCATCGCAGCGGTCGTTGGTCTGGTTGCGCCGGGGTTGCCTTTCGCCGGTAGCCAGGCATCACATTACGGACAAATCACAATTCCTGGCTTCAACATCGCCCAAGCGCCGAGTAAGGCAATGAAGGATGCGGAAAGCGGTGGTGCCACCGTAGAGGTTACCCTCGATCCCAGCCTCGGCGCGCTGCTCACCGATACAATGGTCGGCTCCAGTTCCCGGGGGCCCCGTTTCGATCTCGACTATCTCAAGCCCGATATCAGCGCACCGGGAGCGTCGGTTTCGGCGAACTCCGGTAATCAGGGCTATTCGGTCTTTGGCGGCACATCCGGCGCTGCGCCGATGGTGGCTGGCGCGGCTGCACTGGTCTTGCAGGAAGCAGGCGGCACTGGTTCGTTGACGTCCGTACAGGTCAAAGCGCGTTTGATGAACAACGCCGTGACCACCACCTGGGAAGACAGACCCGGCGGCAAATTGAACCCCATCAGCCGTCAGGGCGCGGGCCGGGTCGATGTGGCCAATGCGGCCTATGCAGAGACCCTGGCCTGGGTGCCGGGCGACAGGGATGTGGCCCTCTCCTTTGGCGCTCCTTCGGTCAGCCAGCCCTATCAGGCCACAAAGAGCGTGGAGGTTGTCAACACCGGCAGCGCGACCAAAAATTACGACATCGGCGTCACCTACCGCTACACCAATGATATTGGAATGGGTGTCACCGTACAGCCCTCTGTGCTGGCCCTGAGTGTGCCGGCTGGTGGCAAGAGCAGCTTCGACGTGACCGTCGATGCGGACCCGGCTGGTCTGCGTCCCTGGTCGCTGGACCGGGGCAGCCGCATGAACGATGGCAATCGGTTGACCGATCTGGAGGTGGACGGCTATGTAACGCTGACTGAAACCACCACCTATTCGGTGACAAACGTTCCCTTCCACTTCCTGCCCCAACAGGCGGCCCAGGTGGCCGTCGGTGCGCCCAGCATCGCTGGCGTGCAGGCAACTGTCCCGCTCACCAATTCCTCGCCCCTGACCGGATCGATGGAGCTCTACCCGCTCTTCGACATCAGCCCGCGCATCCCCGCGGTCACTGGGAAAAATGTCCAACCGGTGGATATCCACTACGTGGGTGCGGATGTCTTCCCCCTCAGCCCCACGGAGAATCTGCTGGTCTTTGCCATCGGCAGCTACGAACGACGTTCGCACCCCTACAATGTGGAGTATGACGTCTACATCGATGCGGATCAGGACGGCTTGGCCGATTACATTGTCCTCAACGGGGATGCTGGTACTCTCAGCGGCGGCGCAGTTAGTGGGCAACAGGTATCGGCGTTGTTTGACTTAGCTACGGGGACACTGACCCTCCAGTATTCCCTGGACGGCCGTCTTAATTCGGACAATATGGTGCTTCTTGCCGGTGTTCCGGACGACGACCTGGCCTTCAACTTCTATGTCCGTTCGTTTGACGCCTATTACGGCGGCCCTGCCTGGGACATTTCCCCGCTCAATGCATCTGCCGGGGTCTATCATATCTACGATGGCAGTGCGGCTGCCTTCTGGGCTGATACGCTATCCCAGAAGGTGGGGGGCAATCTGAGCGCATCCAGTGTCATCACCTCAGAACTCCAGCACGCCTCTCCCTCTCAGATCGGTATGCTCTATCGGACCTTCAACGGGCCAGCCCATCTGGAAATGCAGGCCGTCAAACTGCCCACTCTCCTGCCGGCCGGTGTGGGCTTGAGTGCCACGGCGGATAAGTCTTCGATCCTCTCGACTGAATCTGTGGATGTCACGACTGTTCTCACCTTCGGCGTTGGGGTTGCCTGGTCTGGGCAGCCAGTCTATC
Organism: Caldilineaceae bacterium; assembly: GCA_023384455.1. Taxonomy (GTDB): domain Bacteria; phylum Chloroflexota; class Anaerolineae; order Caldilineales; family Caldilineaceae; genus JACQGT01. Next base: position 4,257 of record JAHDWH010000337.1, read on the forward strand.
TGAGCGATGGCACGTTCTCGGCCTCGCTTAATGGGGCCAACGAAGCGCCGACACCTGTGACCAGCAGTGGAGTCGGTACTGCCACCCTGACCTACGATGCGATGACCGGCCAGGCAAGCTACACGCTGGATGTAACCGGTCTGACCGGTGTCACGGCGGCCCATATCCATCGGGGCGCAGCGGGGGTTGCCGGTGGCGTAGCCGTTCCCCTTAACGTAAATTCGGGCACTACTTTCCCCGTGACCGGTACGGTGACTCTTTCGGAAGCCGATGCTATGCTGCTGGTTTCGGGTGAGCTGTATGTCAACGTCCACACGAGCACCCACACAGGCGGCGAGATCCGCGGACAACTCGTGGGTGGGATGAAGAACACCACCGATTCGGCTGGGCGCACCGTCTTCACGTGGACGCCTCCGACTACCGGCCAATGGACCCTGTGGGCCTATGGCGGCGGTCAACGGGCATCTGTACGGGTCGATGTCTATTATGGGCATCTCTACCTGCCAATGCTCGCCAGATAAGGACTTGTCAAGAAATAAGTTCCATCCGGTGCGTCGCACTGTCCACGAAATGACTCTGGTC
>JAHDWH010000338.1 GCA_023384455.1 Caldilineaceae bacterium
TCACGTCCTCACGTTTCACGTCTTCCCGTTTCACGTCCTCACGTTTCACGTCTTCACGTTTCACGTCTTCACGTTTCTGCACGCAAACCGTGGCTGCGCCACCTTATGCTATACCTGTGCCTCAAAACGCAGACTCAACTCTTCCAGACTCTGCTCGGAGCCGACGACGGTCACCTGATCCCCCCGGCGCAGGCGTGTGTAGCCGTGGCAGCGGATGGCCTGCCCCTGCCGGGTGACAGCCAGGACCAGCACATCCACAGGCAAGGCCAGGTCGCGGATGGCTCTGCCGTCCAGGTCCGCATTGTGCATTTCCAGGTCCACCACATCCTGGCCTTCCTCCATTCCCATTACCAGGGAAGTGGCAACCGGCGAGCGCACGAAATGTTCGAGCAGGGCAATGAGGGCCGTGTCCGGGTCCACAATCAACACGCCCAGCTCGTGAAAGCGCTCGAAGTTGGCCCGGTCGTGGAGTCGGGTGATCAGACGGCCCGTGCCAAAATGTTCGTAGGCCAGTTCGCAGACCTGAAAATTCTCCTCGTCGGAAAGCAGAGTGACGATAGCCTCGGCCCGGCCCGCGTCCAGAGAGCGCAGGGTTTCCAGGCTCAGATCGCTGATGGGGACGATCTGCACATCGGAGACATCGGGGACGCCGTGTTTGCGCGCGCTGCGCGAAGCCACCCGTACATTCCAGCCGTGGGCGGTTAGCTGGCGGGCCAATGTGAGGGCCTGGCCTTCCAGCCCAAAGACCAACGCGTCCCGGCTGCCGTCGAAGTCGGGCGTCGGCCCCCGGGGGTGGGCTTCCCCAGCCAGATTGATGGCCCATTTGAAGAGCATCGGGCCGATGACTTCGTTGAGAACCACCACCGAAATGATGAGCGTGGCAAAGGATTGCCCCCACTCTGGGAAGGTGACGGCGACGGTTTGGGCCAGCCCCAGGGCCACCCCGGCCTGGGTGATAAAGGCCAGCCAGCGGATGCGATTGTGGCGCATGGGTTCCCCGGCCACTGTGCCCCCGATAAAAGAGCCGATAAAAATCGAGACGACACGCACGGCAAAGAGCGAGAGGGCAATGGGCCAGGTGGAGGCCAGCACATCCAAATGGAGCGAAGCGCCTGTGACCGTAAAGAAGGCGATGTAGACAGGCAGCGCGTTCAGATGCAGCAGGTCGGTAAACTCCTGGCTGCGCTCTCGGCCGCTGTTTGCCACCACAAAACCGGCCACCATACAGATCAGCAACGGCTCCAGCAGAAACTCGAAGGGCAGGTAGTCGTGGCTGTAGTGGCGCACTTCGTCCGCCAGCAGAAAGACAGCGTAGCCCAACAGAAGAATCAGCGCGAATTTGTTGACCCGGCTGTTCCAGTGCAACACCTGGCGGATGAGCCAGGCAACCACAAAACCCAGGAACAGGGAGGCGGTCAGCTCGGCCAGCAGCAGAAGGAGAAAGGCCGGGTTGAGGGGCAGGTTTGTGAGCAGGGCGTCGGCAATCGACGAATTGATCGCAAAGATCGTAATGACAACGCCGTCCATAATGACTGTGACACCCAGCACTGTCTGGGTGAACTGCCCCCTGGCCCGCAGTTCGTTGATAACGGCGATGGCCCCGGAAGGGGAGCGGGCCACCAGAATCGCCCCGGCCAGCAGGGCCACGGCCACCCGGCTTGCCGGGGGCATCTCCTGCATAAAGGGGATGTAGTCGGCCAGGAAGAGGACGGCAATTGTGCCCAGGCTCAATGTCACCACCACCAGCCCGGCGGTGATCAGGCCGATGCTGCGCAGGCGGCGGCGCACCTCTTCCCAGTTCAGTTCGCTGCCCGCGGAAAAGGCGATAAAGGCCAGGGCCACCTCTTCCAGAAAGATCAGCCGCTCGGCTGCATCCACCGAAAGCAGTTGCAGCACGTAGGGGCCGGCGATAATCCCCGTGAAGAGAAAGCCGCTGATCAGGGGCAAACCCAAACGGCGAAAGAAGCTGCCGATCTCCTTTGATGCCAGGGCGATGACAAGAAAGCTGAACAGAATCGGGAGGAGGAGAAGAGAGTCGTCCATTTCAAGCGCCTTTTCCGTTGGGGTTGAAAAGTGGACTGGTGCGGGGTTCTGCCACCCCCCAGCGCATAGCCACAAAAGCCGCCAACCCCAGGATCGCGCTGACTGCGAAAAGAGCGTCGTAGCCATACCAGGCCAGCAGGCCACCGATCAGCGGCGCAACCGCGGAGCCAATCCCCATTGTTGTATTGGAGATGCCCACGTAGGAGGGGCGGTGTTCGGGCTGGGCAAACTCCAGGGGCACAAGAATGCCGGAGACAATGCGCATCCCCGCGGCCACACCCAGCACAGCAAAGACAGCAAAATACCAGAGAGGGCTGACGGCCAGCCAGGCCAGGCCAAAGGCGATCACCAGCCCGGCAAAGCTTAACTCCAGAGAGAGTTTGTGTCCCTTACGATCTGCCACAAAGCCTGCCAGCAGATTGCCTGCTGTCTGGCCCAGGAGCATAGCCGCGGTGAAATAGGCCACTGTGCTGTCGCTTACGTGCCAGATGCGCACAGCCGAAACCGCCAGAAACCCTTCCCCCATAGAAGCAAAGCTGGAAAGCAGCCGGGCCATAAGGAAAGCCCGAAAGTTGTGATCCCCACTGGCAATCGCCAGCATTTTGCGCCGGGATTCCCCTTTGCGCCGGGGCACGAAAGGGAGAGTTTCATCGCGCCCGGTGGGTTCACGGGTCAACGCCAGGAAGACCCAACTGATGATCACAGCCGCCGCGGCCACAACAAAGATATAGACGAAATTGGTCGGGAAGGGGAAGGCATCCAGCATCCAGCCGCTGACAAACGCGCCCAGTGTACCCAGCCCTGTCCCCACAAAGGAGGTGATGCCGAAGAAGCGCCCCCGACGTTCCACCGGGAAACAGCGGGCCAGCATATTCGACCAGGCCGGCGCAAGGATCCCCGCGCCAAAGCCGTGCCAGCCATAGGCTACAAAAAAGATGATCAGTGCCAGCAGGGGATTGGAGAGACTGAGCAGCGCGGCCACGGGTAACAGCCACATAGGCAGCCGTTCGGTAAACAGGCCCAGATTGATCACTATTGGCTTCATACGCGGGATGCGTTCGGTGATCCCGGCGGTAAAGAGTTGGGGCAAAAACCAGCTAGACTGGGCCAGCACAGCCAGCAGTGCGATGGGCACAGGGCTGTCGGACAGCTTACTGACGAAGAGGGGCAAAATGGTTGTGGACGAGACAAAGCTCAGGCCAAACCAGAAGAAAACCCCGTCCAGCAGGTTGACCGCATAGTTCCACGTATAGTGTTCGTCCCGTTCCGCGTCCAGTTGCGCGTCCGTGCGCGAGGGCAGGGGGATGTCCATACGCAACAGCCAGCGCGCCGCAGCACGACCCCGGCCCACTACCAAATTGTTCGACATACAGGGGGATTCCTTCGAGTACATTTGAGATACAACCCAAAGGAGATTTTACCACAGAGGGATGGAGACGCGAAGGGGGGGCTGGACCGCAGCCGCGCATCCGGCTGCACCCGGCTCGTTTCTTCTGTGCCGGGTATGATACAATCAACCGGGCCCAATGCAATCCCCTATTTTCCATACGATTCAAAGGAAACATCCAATGGCAAGCGAAGCCCGCCCGCTGACTTCGATGGTCGCCTGCGCCGGTTGAGCGTCCAAGCTCCCGCCAGGGACACTGTCGCAGGTCGTGCGACAACTAGCCGGAATCTTCCCGGCAAATGAATATCCCGATGTATTGATCGGGCTGGGCGAGCCAGACGATGCGGCTGTGTACAGGCTGGACGACGAGCGCGCCCTCATCAAAACCACCGACTTTTTTACGCCGATTGTGGATGACCCCTGGCTTTACGGCGCGATTGCCGCGGCCAATTCCATGAGCGATGTCTACGCCATGGGCGGTGAGGTCCTCTTCTGCCTGAATATCGCCGGTTTCCCCGAAGAGATCGGGATGGAGGTAGTGGCCCAGATTTTTGCGGGCGGCGCGGCCAAAGTGCGGGAAGCGGGCGCAGCCATCGCCGGCGGCCACACCGTCACCAACCCGGAACCCTTCTACGGGCTGAGTGTCACCGGGCTGATCCACCCGGATCGGGTGATGCGCAAAGGCCGGGCGGCCGCGGGGGATCGGCTTTTTCTGACAAAGCCATTGGGCACAGGCATTATCACAACCGCAGCCAAATTGACCGGGCCAGGAGAGAATATGGCCCACCGCATCGCCCGCAAAGCCCAGGGCAAGCCCGACATTGACCAGAACCATCTGGACGCAGCCGTGGCCTCGATGACCCGGCTGAACAAAGCCGCCGCCGCCGCCGCCCGGGCCGGGGGGGTACACAGCGCCACGGATATCACCGGCTTTGGGCTGCTGGGCCACGGCAGCGAAATGGCGCTGGCCGCGGGCCGTGAGTCCGGTGTGGGTTTCCGTATCGAAGCCGCCGCCGTGCCCGCCCTGCCCGGCACTTTCGCCTACATCGCCGCCGGTTATCTGACCCGGGGCAGCACCCGCAACCCGGACCACTTCCGGGCCAACGTCACCTTTGCGCCGACGGTCAGCGACGCCCAGCGCACCCTCCTCTGGGAGGCCGAAACCAGCGGCGGTCTGCTGGCGGCTGTGCCCGGGGCGGGTGTGGCGGCCTTCCGCGGGGAGTGCGAAGCTGCCGGGCAGGCCTATTGGGAAATAGGGGAAGTAGTACCTGGACGCGGTATTCAGATAATTTAGATTTGCTGTTGAAACGTGAAATGTGAAACGTGAAACGTGAGGTGTCGTCACCTGATCTCACGTTTCACGTTTCACGTCTTCACGTTTCACGTCTTCACGTTTCACGTCTTCA
>JAHDWH010000339.1 GCA_023384455.1 Caldilineaceae bacterium
CGGTCATTGTCTACTTTTCCGGTCACGGCTATCAGGTCAATACACTGACTGGCGCAGTACATTTCCTTATGCCATTTGGCTACTCGGTGAGCAACTTGCCCGGCACAGCCATCAGCGGCCAGGAGTTTGCGCAGAAGTTGCAGGCAATTCCCGCACAGAAGCTACTTCTGCTGCTGGACTGCTGTCACGCGGGCGGGTTGGACCCGGAGAATGTGCCCGGCGCTACCCTCGCCAAGGCACCCCTACCACCAGAAGCTGCGGCTATGCTGGCCCAGGGCAGTGGGCGGTCACTGATCGCCTCCTCCCGAGCCGACGAACTCTCCTATGCGGGCAAGCCGTGCAGCGCATTTACACTGGCACTCCTGGAGGCATTCTGCGGCGATGGCGCATCTCAGCCAGATGGACAAGTATGGGTAACTGATTTATTCGGACATACACGGGAAAAAGTCCCCCAACGAACGGGTGGCAAACAGCATCCAATCTACAATCACAAAGAAGCCGACAACTTTGTGGTGGCCTTCTACGCGGGCGGGGAAGCTCAGGCCAAAGGCTTACCCACCCATTTGCAAAATGTGGAGATCGAGCCGGAGCCGGGCGCATTTGCCGGGGTGGTTATGAACCAGCAGGGACAGACCGTGCGCGGCAACCAACTGAACATCACCGGCACAGTCTCTGGCCCGGTGGTTGGCGGCAATGTGGGGCGGATTGGGGATACCCATAGCACCAGGACCGTCCATACCGGCGGTGGAACGTATGTGGAGCGGGATGTCAATGTCACCGGCGGCGACTTCGTAGGGCGGGACAAAGTACAGGTCAGCGGCGGTTTTTATCAGCCGGGCTGGACAGTGGGCACGGTCAATCAGTCGCTGGGCGACATCACCCAGCACTTCGCGCCGTTGGAAGCGGCTGTGCAAGCCGGGCCGGTGGAGAATCGTCCCCAGGCCCAGGCCAAAGTTGAGGAACTAAAGGCGGAGGCAGCCAAAGGGGAGAGGGCCGATGACGAGAAGATGGCCAGTCTGGTGGAGGAACTTGGGGGACTCGTTCCTGGCGCAGTGGAGGCACTGGTGGGTCTGTTCGCTCCTGGCGCATTGGGCAAGCTGGCCGGCGGGGCCACAAAGTATGTCCTGAGGCGGATACGCCGACAGTAAACCAGACCGCTGCCTTCTCCCTGGCAGCTTGTCGGAATAGGAGAGAATAGAACACGGATTGAGCGGAAAGTACGGAAAAAGCCGGATTTCTGTACTGATCAACGAGATGATAAAACGTAGGTGCGGTTTGCAACCGCACTTTCACCCGGAGAAGTGCGGTTGCAAACCGCACCTACAGATTCCACGATCTGCTTGATCAGTACAAACAAGCCGGATTTTTCTCGATTCTATCCGCGACAATCAGCCCGTTCCGCGTCATCCGCGTTCTATTTCTCGCCTCTCCGACAGCCTGCTAACGCCGCCCCTTCAGCCAACGGGAGAGAGCCAGCCCCAGCAGCAGCATCCCCAGGGAAAAGCCGGCCAGCAGCCAGCGCTGGCTGGCCGATTGGGAGGTGAAGACCGAGCCGATCAGGACAAAAGTCACGGCGCCGGGCAGGACACCGAGGAATGTGCCCGCGGCGTATTGCAGCCAGGGCACACGCACAAAACCGCACAGATAGTTGACCAGATCGAAAGGCAGATAGATCAGACGCATGACCAGCACGGCCTCGAAGCCGTTGCGCCGCAGGTTGGCCGCGTGGCGGGCCATAAAGCTGCTGGCGTCCGCGGCCTCTTCGGCGAAGAGATCGCCGCCGAAAAAGCGACCCACAAAATAGGCCAGGCTTCCCGACAGGTTGCCGCCGATCAGCGCATAGGCGCTCCCCAGCAGAGGGCCGTAGAGATAGCCGCTCATCGCCGTCATCAGAGTGGCAGGGAAGAAGATGAGCGGGCGCAGGGTGTAGAGCGTCACGTACAAAAGGGGACCCCAGCCACTTTCACCCAGAAAATCCCGCACTTGCCGGGCTGACTCCTGGACCGACAGCCCGGTGGCGCGCATATACCAGCCATAGCCCCCCAGCAGGGCCAGCCAGAAGATCGCCGCGCTGAACTTCGCGCCCTGTTTCCAAAAAAAATCAAAATATCTTCGCCCGGACACCTGCTCACCCATTTCCGTTAATCCCCCAGTCCCCAGTCCCCCAGTCCCCAGTCCCCAACCCCCTATTCCAACTTCCCCCACGCCCACCAGACCCGCTGCCCCGCGGTGACAATCACCAGCCCGGCCATCAGCCCAAAGAGCCGGGGGATTTGGCCCGGCAACAGAAAAAAGAGGGTGTAGAAGACGACTGTCTCGGCCCCTTCGATCAGACCGGCGGGCATTTCGATAGATGTGAGCCGGTTCTGACCGGCCAGACTGCGCTTTTCCAGCAGGGAGGAAAGGAGCGTCCAGGAGAGGCTGTTGATCTGATAGGAGGCCAGCAGGGCGATGAGCGTCCAGGTGTGGGCAGGGGTCGGCGCGGCCCAGGCAAAGGCGATAGGGATCGCCAGATAGATCACATAATCCAGCAGCAGGTCCAGATAGCCGCCGAAGTCGCTCTGGGTGCCGTGAATGCGGGCCACCACCCCATCCAAACCGTCCAACAGGCGGTTGAGCAGCCAGAAGGCGATCCCCCAGCCCAGCTCGCCCCGCACAATCGCCGCGGCCGAGAGCAGGCCGGGCAGCAGGGCCAGGATGGAGATCAGATTGGGCGATAGGGATGAGCCGACGATCCGGGCCAGCGGCTCCAGCAGGCGGTCCTTTTGCGCACGCAGAACCCCATCTTTCATTGTTCAGCTCGCATCCAGATAGACTGTCAATAGGTAACTACTCAGGCTGTGCTGGCTAACACAAGAAATAGAACCACAGAAAACACGAAATAGACGGAAAGACAGAAATTTTGAGTCGTTGTCTCCTCATTCCGTCTATTCTGTGTTTTCTGTGGTCAGAAAGCGCTATCATCCGCCCATACGGTCAGATGTTCAGTAAGTGGCGCTACGTTGACGGGGCGGACTGACAGTCCGCCCTACCCGATGCGTTCCAGCCCGCCCATATAGGGGCGCAGCACCTCCGGCACAACCACCGAACCGTCGGCCTGCTGGTAGTTTTCCAGAATGGCGATGATCACCCGGGGCAGGGCCAGCCCGGAGCCGTTGAGGGTATAGACAAATTCGGTGCCTTTGCCCTCCGCGGGCCGGTAGCGGATGTTGGCGCGCCGGGCCTGGAAGTCCCGGAAAAGGGCGCACGAGCTGACTTCCAGCCATTCCTGGCAGCCGCCCGCCCACAGTTCGATGTCGTATTTGATGGCCGCCACAAAGGAAAGATCACCCGTGGCGATGGCAACCCGGCGATAGGCCAGCCCCAGCCGCTCGGCCAGCTCCTCTGCGTCCCGGGTCAGCTTCTCCAACTCGGCCCGCCCGTGCTGGGGTTCCACAAACTTCACCATCTCCACCTTTTGGAACTGATGAACCCGCTTGATACCCCGCACGTCCTTGCCCGCCGAGACCTTCTCCCGACGGAAGCAGGGGGTGTTGGCGACGTAATAGCGGGGGAGTGTGCCCGCCTCCAGAATCTCCTCCCGGTGCAGGTTCGTCACCGGCACCTCCGCGGTGGGGATCAGCCAGTAGTCCTCCTCCGCATCCCGGTAGAGCACATCGCCAAATTTGGGCAGATTGCCTGTACCCAGCATCGACGACGTGCGCACGAGGAAGGGGGGGTAGACTTCGGTGTAGCCGTGTTCCGTCGTGTGTACGTCCAGAAACCAGTTGATCAGCGCCCGTTGCAGCCGGGCTGCGGGGCCTTTGAGCACATAAAAGCGGCTGCCCGCAATTTTCACCCCCCGCTCAAAGTCGATGATGTCCAGGGCCTCGGCCAGGTCCCAGTGGGCTTTCGGTGCAAAGTCGAAGGTGGGCGGCGTGCCCCACTCCTTCACCACCTGATTGCCCGACTCATCCGCGGCCACAGGTACATCCGGCTCCGGCGTGTTGGGAATGCGCAGCATCGCGTCCTCGAACTCAGCGTCTACGGTACGCAGCTCCCCATCCAGCCCGTCGATTTCGTCGCCGATACGCCCCATCTCCTCCTTCAGCGCGTTGGCCTCGGCTGTCTTCTTCTCCCGCATCAGCGCGCCGATCCCCTTCGATCCGCTGTTGCGTTCAGCGCGCAGAGTCTCCACACGGGTCAGAATCTCCCGGCGGCGCTCGTCCAGGGCCAGGGCCTGCTCCCAGGGCGCGGTGGTGTCGTTGAGTTTAGCCATAGCTTCGGCCAGGGCTTCCCGGTTTTCACGCATCCATTTGATGTCGAGCATTGCAAATCTCCTTTTGTTGCAGGTCGAAAGTGGAAGGTGGAAGGTGGAAAGTGGAAGGTGGAAGGTGGCAGGTGGTAGATGATGGGATGATGAGATTCTGGCCGGCTCGCCATCATCTCACCATCCCATCATCTTCGAGTCCCCAATCCCCAGTCTCCAATCTCCAGTCCCTATCTCCCCAATAAAAAAATCCCCCGTCCCCATACAGGACGAAGGAAAATTCGTGGTGCCACCTGAGTTCACAGCCGGATGGACCGACTGCCTCTAGTAGTCTGTAACGGGACAACCCGCCCGGCCATTGCCTGCCGGTAGCTCGGAAAGTGCTGACACGCCCGTCTTCTGTTGCCTCGCACCACCCGGCAACTCTCTGGAAGAAGACTCCTGCGTACCCTGGCTTTCGTCATCGCCATTGCGCTGTGGAATTGGGGGAATCCTAGCACAGGCAGCAGAGGGTGTCAAAATGCAGGGGAGGGTGATTGGGGATTGGGGATCGGGGATTGGGGATCG
>JAHDWH010000340.1 GCA_023384455.1 Caldilineaceae bacterium
TCATCTGGACAGTGCGACGCACCAAAACGGGAAGTTATTCTTTGACAAGCCCTGTTCTGATTTTCATTCCTGATTGTGCCCACCGATTTTGCTTTCGCCCGACCAGCTTGGATTCTCCCACACAATCAGCGTGGCCCAATTGTCCGAAGCGCTGTCTTCGATGTAATTCTCCAGCATTCCCCGCACTGCAAAGCCATTCTTCAGTTGAAAGCTGAGGGTTCCGTCCCAAAGTTCCCCGGCCACTACCCGCTCCACATACTCGTGGACACTCATCCGCGCCCGGTGTGCGGGATAGCTGGGCAGCACCCCCCCGGCCACAATCCCCCGCCGGTTGGTGCGCACCACCAGTCCCTTGCGCGCCGCGTAGAGCCGCTTGCCGATGCCCAGCCCCCGATAGTCCGGGTGAACACTGATGTCCGTGCCGTAATACCACTCGCCCGCCGGGTTGTGGTGGCTATACCAGCCGCCATCCATCATTTCATTGAAAGTGTGGTTGGGATGCTCGAAGTCAAAATCTGTGAAAAAGCCGGAGCCTAGCCCGACGATTACCCCATCCACCAGGGCCACGAACTCCCCCTCTGGGAAAAGCTCGCAGTGGTGAAGAAAGTGCTTTTCACCCATCAGTTCACTGCGCCCCAGGGTGGGAAAGCAGATGCGCTGCAACTCGGCCAGCCCAGCCGCGTGCTCCGGGCGAATGGTGACGATAGAGACGGTCATAAAATACTCCAGAGGTAGAGATGCGGGCCATCCAACAATCATCTTTCGATCGGAAACGTGAAGCGTGAACCGTGAGTTTACCCGACCTTTCTCACGTTTCACGTTTCACGTTTCGGCAGAAAATTCTGGCTCATCTCACAACCGGAAGTGCTCGTACTCCCCATCCGTGGGGGGACCCCAGACGGCCCAGAAGTCGCTGGTGGCCGGGCGCATAATCGCCGCGCCGCAGCTTTCGATGTGTAGTGGGGGCGTGGAGCGCACACAGACCGGCACGCGGCGGGTCAGTTCCATCAGGTCATCCGCCGACACTGGCCCGTCGCTGAGAAAAGCCTGGGCTTCGGCCAGTCTCGCCTCGCTGGCCGCCTGGGAGGAGGCGGTGCGCGGCCGCGAGCGCTGGATTGTCGGCGGGAGCAGGCAGTGGTTGGTATGCACAATCGCTGCGCGGTCCAGAGCGGTCACCGCGCAGTGGGTGGACATCGCCTCGACGTTATAACCGTTGCCTTCTGCGTCGAAGAGCAGATAGTTGTGCGCGCCGGCCAGTTTGGCCTCGGTGATGCAGGCCAGGGCAGCGTCGATATCCGTCTGTTGCAGGGCCTTGCGCACGACAAAGGGCCAGGTGACACCCACCTGCCCGTCCCCGCCCAGCAGATTGTTGATACCGATGGCGATACCCGCCTCGTTCATCCCAAGCATCCCCACGCAGCCGGTGATAGAAAAGGCCAGATAGCCCGGCCCGTCGTCGGGCTTGCCTCGCAGCAGAATCACAAATTCCGTCGAGTCGTCGTGCATATCCCAGGTCTGGCCGAAGAAGCCGTGACCGTCGGCGGTGCGACTGTCGGGCACAATAAAGGCGGTGCAGTCATCGGCGGCCTGGGGGGTCAGTAATTGCTCACCCCCACCCAACCTCCCCCACTGTGGGGGAGGAGTCGATCCACTTCCCTCCCTGGAATGGGGAGGGGTAGGGTGGGGTGGCTGAACAGGTGTGGGGGTCAACACCCGCTGCTGGGCCGCGGCGTAGACCAGATCGATAAAATCGGTGAAACCGTTGGTGATGACCAACTCGGCCACACTCAGCCCGGTGGCGTCGGCAGTCCCCCGCACCTCCTCCAGCAAATCCGGCGCATAGGCTGCGTGCTCGGTCACGCAGGCATCGGCCAGGGCCAGCACATCCGCCCGGCTGGTGGTGTGGCCGGTCCAGCCGGGGCTGCCCGCCAGTTCCACCCGGCCCAGGGTGTAGCGGCGGATGTCGTCCCGATAGGCCAGCCCGTGGGCATAGCCCATCGCGTAGGGGCTGCCGGAGAGTTCGAGGAGGCGGAGTTGTTTCATCGAATGATCCTTTCTGAAAAGCTGACAAGGTGAAGGGGTGAGGGGGTGATCGGCAAGTCACCTTGCCACCTTTTCACCCTGTCACCTTGTCATCCCCGCGGTTGTTGCTGGGTAATACAATGCACATTCCCCCCGCCCAGCAGAATCTCCCGGCCGGGCACGGGGACGATCGCCCGATCCGGGTAGAGTTCGGCCAGTTTTGCCAGCGCGGGTGCGTCGTGGGGGTCGTCGAAGACGGGGACGATGACCCCGCGGTTGACAATGTAGTGGTTGATGTACGACGCGGCCAGCCGGTCGCCGCCGGGTCGGGGACGGCTGCCGTCTTTCGGGATAATTGTGGCCGCTTCGGCGTCGGTGATGTGTAGCGGGCCGGGCTGGTGGATGCGGTGGATCTCCAGCCGCCGCCCCGCCGCGTCGTGACTGGCGAGGAGTACACGCTCTGCGGCCAGGGAGCGGGCATACTGCGGGTCCCGCTCGTCGTCGGTCCAGGTGAGGGCGACGACGCCGGGCCGCACAAAGCAGGCCAGATTGTCTACATGGCCGGCGGTCTCGTCCTTCTCCACACCGTAGGGCAGCCAGATGACCGTCTGCACATTCAGCCATCGCTTCAACCGCTCCTCAATCTGCGCTTTGCTCAGATGGGGGTTGCGGCTGGGATGGAGCAGACATTCCTCCACCACCAGCAGCGTCCCCTCGCCGTCGGTGTGCAGCGCGCCGCCTTCCATTATTAAGTCTGCTCGATAGCGTCTTGCGCTGGCTATGGGCAGAATGGATTGGGGCAGGGCGTCGTCTGCGGCAAAATCCGCGTAGTGGCCGCCCCAGGCGTTGAAGGGCCAGTCCACCCCGGCCAGACCGCCGCCCTCTTTCACCAGAAAAGTCGGACCGGTGTCCCGCACCCAGGCATCGTTGTATTCCAGCGGGACGACTTCCACGGCTGATGACAGCACTCGGCGGGCTTCTTCTACCAACGCAGGCAGCACACCCACTGTCACCGGTTCGAAGCGGGCGATGGCCGCGGCTACCTCAGCAAAAGCAGCCTGGGCCGGTCGCGCACTCTCCCGCCACACGTCCGGGCGAAAGGGCCAGAGCATCCACGTCCGGCTGTGTTCCTCCCACTCCGCGGGCATCCGATAGCCGTCGGCGGCGGGAGAGATTTGAGTCGTCATCATCAGAATTCCTTTTTCCTGTATACACGGATAGAAGGGAACACGGATGGCTTTTCCTATCCGTGTTCCCTTCTATCCGTGTATACAAGCAGTGCTTGGCACGGGCAATCAGAAGCATCTGTTCACCCGGTCACCCTGTCACCCGGTCACCCGGTCAAGTATTCCGGGTTCTCCCACACAATCAGCGACGCCCAGCCGCCGGTCTGGTTGTCGGGGAAATAATCCTTCAACACCCCGTGAACCGAAAAGCCGTTATGCAACTGTACAGTGAGGGTAGAATCGAAAAGCTCCCCGGCCACCACCCGATTCACATACTCCTCGGCGCTCATACGATGGCGGTGGGCCGCATAGCCAGGCAGGACACCCCCGGCCACAAAACCCCGCTTGTGGCAGCGCACCACCAGCCCCTTGCGCAGGTCATAGAGGCGGCGGGCAATCCCCCGTCCCCGATACTCCGGGAGCACACCGATCTCTGTGCCATAATACCACGCGCCGTCCGGGTTGTGGTTTTCGTAGCCGTTGCCCACAAACTCGTCCAGGTCGTGTTCGGGATGCTCGATGTCGAAGTCGATAAAGACCCCCGCGCCCACCGCCACCACCAGCGACCCGTCCAGCACCACAAATGTGCCTTCGGGGAAATTGGCCGCGTGCTGGACAAATTCGTGCTCTTTATAGAGCGCTTCCCAGGGCGTGTGGGGATAGCAGATTTTCTGCAGCTCGGCCAGTTGCGCCGCGTGTTCGGGCAGCAGATTGACAAAGCGGAGGGCATCCATTGGTGGCTCCTTTGGGATTGGGGAATGGGCGGATTGTATACACGGATAGAAAGAAACGCGGATTCAAATCTGCGAAATCTGCGTTCCTGTTTTGTAGACTACCCTCCCATCCTCAATCCCTACAATCACAAAATCTCCGCCAGCACCTCGCCCAACACCCCCATCGCCTCGTCGATCTGTTCGTCGCTGACGATCAACGGCGGCAGGAAGCGCACGCAGTTGCTGTAGAGTCCGGCCCGAATCGTAATCAGCCCCCGTTTGAGGGTAGCCTGGGTGATGGCCCCGGTCGTCGCCATATCCGGCGTTTTGGAGGCGGCGTCGGTGACAATTTCCATGGCCAGCATCGCGCCCAGCCCGCGCACATCGCCGATGCGCTCGGGATATTGGGCCTGCAAACGCTCCAAATGGGAACGGATGTGTTTGCCGATCTGGGCGGAACGGGCCAGAAATTCCGGGGTGTTGATGCTTTTGATGGCCTCCACCGCGGCCACACAGGCCAGGGGATTGCCGCTATACGTGCCGCCCAGCCCGCCGGGGTGGGGCGCGTCCACAATCTCCGCCTTGCCGACAACCGCGGCCAGGGGCATCCCCGCGGCCAGGGACTTGGCGGTGGTGATCAGGTCCGGGGCGATGTCGTAGTGCTCGATGGCAAAGAGCTTGCCTGTGCGCCCGAAGCCGCTCTGGATTTCGTCGGCCACCATCACAATCCCGTGCTGGTCGCAGATTTCCCGGATGCGGCGCAGGAAGCGGGGCGGGGTGGGGATGAAGCCGCCCTCGCCCTGCACCGGCTCGATGACAATCGCCGCCACACTGGCCGGGTCCACC
>JAHDWH010000017.1:0-2073 GCA_023384455.1 Caldilineaceae bacterium
GAATGATCGGGAGAAAATTCCATTCATATAGACAGTTGGGAACGTGAGATCAATGACAGGTCTCACGTTCCCCAATTTCAGGGCTGATTATTCCGCCATATCGGCAGGAGGCAAGAATGTTGCTCAGTGGAAAAGTGATTTTGGTGACCGGTTCCACAACTGGGATCGGTGAATCCACGGCTCGGCGGGCTGTGGCAGAAGGGGCACAGGTGATGGTGCATGGCCGCAATGAGGAGCGGGCCAAAGCCGTGGCCGCCGATTTGGGCGATGCCGCAGCCTACGTCGTAGGTGATGTGGCCGACCCCGCGGTCTGCGAGCGGGCTGTGCAGGCAACTGTGGCACACTTTGGCCGCATCGACGGTCTGGTGAACAACGCCGCGCTCACCACCCGGGCCACCCTGGAAGAGACCGACGCCGCCACCTTTGACCGGCTGGTTGCGGTCAATCTGCGTGCGCCTATCCTCACCCTGCGCGAGGCAGTGAAGCATTTCCGCGCCCAGGGCAGCGGTGTAGTAGTGAATATCGGCTCGATTAACGCGCTATCCGGCGCGCCCAATCTGCTGCCCTATTCCGCGGCCAAAGGGGGGCTGCAAACCGCCAGCCGCAACCTGGCCAATGCCCTGGCGACGGAGAAAATCCGGGTCATTCATCTGAATGTGGGCTGGGTGACCTCACCCAATGAGATTGCGCTGAAGCAGAGCGAGGGGCTGCCGGAGGGGTGGCAATACAATGTGGCACCCGCCTTTGCGCCCACAGGAATGTTAACGACGCCGGAGCAGATCGCGTCGCATGTGGTCTTCTGGCTTTCGGATCAGTCCGCGCCGGCCAACGGGGTAGTCTACGAAGTCGAGCAATACTCTCTCTATGGGCGCAATAGCGCCAAGAGCAGCCTGGAAATGGGCTGATCACTCCCGGCTGTAGGGTGCGCCTTTTTCCAGCCAGACTTCCAGGGTGCGCCCGATACGGGCCAGGCTCTCCGCGCTCACTTTGTCCAGAGTGTCGTCCACCGTATGCCAATAGGGATAATCGAAATCGATCAGATCCACCGCGGGGATGCCTGCTTCCAGGAAGGGGGTGTGATCGTCGAGCATTGAATGACGGGGTTCGTTGACGATCCATTCGCCATAGCCCAACTCCGCCGCGGTAGCCCAGATGGCGTCTACCAGATAGCCTGTGCTGTTGCGCTCCCGGTAGACCTGCTGATCCGCGTCGCCGATCATATCCACAATCACCGCAAATTCAGGTTCGCTGCACTTGGGCAGGGCGCTGAGCCGGGAAACAAAGAAGCGGCTGCCCAGAATCCAGTCCCAGCCGGGGATACGCCCGTTGTCCTCCGCATCGAAAAAGACAAGACAGATGGTCTTACCTGAAGCAAGCACATCCAGACTGCGGGCCAGTTCCATCAATACGGCTACCCCGGACGCCCCGTCATTGGCCCCAGGCACAGGCTGATCCCGCTGGGCCGGATTGGGGTCCGCATCGGCAAAGATGCGGCTGTCGTAGTGGGCACCGATAATTACCGCGGGCCCACTGCCGCTGACAGCCAGAATGTTGCGGGCGTCCACCGTTTCCAGCGGCTCGAACGGTTGGATGAAGACCTCCCAGCCAGCCTCGCTCAACTCCCGGATCACCCAATCGCCCATTGCCTTGTGCTCAGCGCTGCCGGTGATGCGGGTGCCAAAAGCCAGTTGGGTTTCCACGTGGGCCAGGGCCTCCTCGCCAGAGAAGGTGACAACATCCGGGGTGGGCTGCACAAGCCCGTAGCCCAGAAAGCCAAAGAAACCGATGGCCCCGGCCAGGGCCAGAAGCAGCGAAATTTCGATTGTATAGGCGCGGATGGAGCGAAAGAGCGACTCCATAGGGTCTCCTTGCAGAAACCGGTTGATTCATAAAGCCGGTTTCTTCACACGGGATTAGTGGTTGCGCGGGCGCAAGAAAATGCGCAAGGGCGTGCCCGTAAAGGGGTGATGGGCGCGCAGTTGGTTTTCCAGATAGCGGACGTAGCTGAAGTGGGCCAGCTCCGGGTCGTTGCAAAAGAGCACAAAAGTGGGCGGTTTGACGCCGGATTGGGTG
>JAHDWH010000017.1:2083-45747 GCA_023384455.1 Caldilineaceae bacterium
AGTAGATACGCAGGGGGCGCCCGTTGCGGTTGGGGGGCGGCGTCCTGTCATAGGCTTCCTGGATCACCCGGTTGAGTGCGCTGGTGGGGATGCGGTGTTCGGTCTCGTCGGCCACGGCCAGGGCGGTGGGCAACACTTTGTTCACCCGCTGCTTTGTCAGCGCGCTGATAAAGAGAACCGGCACGTAATCCAGAAACTTCAAATCTTCCCGCACTTTGCGTGTATATTCCACCATTGTATTGGTATCTTTGTCAACGGCGTCCCATTTGTTGACAATTACCACAACGCCTTTGTTGCGCTCCAACACGTGGCCGGCCACGTGGGCATCCTGGGCCGTGACGCCGTCTTGCGCGTCCACCAGCAGCAGGGCTACATCCGCCCGGTCGATGCTACGCATACTGCGCAGGACGCTGTACTTCTCGATTCCCTGCTCCACTTTGCCCCGGCGGCGGATTCCCGCGGTGTCGATAAGGGTTATATCCCGCCCGTCGTAGACCATTTCGGTGTCGATGGGATCCCGGGTCGTTCCGGCAATTTCACTGACAATCGAGCGCTCCTGGCCTATCAGTGCATTGAGCAGGCTGCTCTTGCCCACATTGGGCCGCCCGATAATGGCGATGCCGACATTATCTTCCTCGCTGTCGTCCTCTGGCCCGCGTTCCGGGAAAAGATCGACCAGTATGTCCAACAGATCGCCCACCCCTGTGCCGTGATAGGCGCTGATGGGGATTGGCTCGCCCACACCCAGCACCCAAAATTCGGCCGCGTTGAGCTGACGCTCCTGGCTTTCGGCTTTGTTGACCGCAACCACCAGAGGTTTTGTAGTCTGGCGCAGGAATTCAGCCAACTCCAGGTCCGCCGAGGTCAGCCCATCCCGCCCATCCACCACAAAGACAATCACATCGGCCTCGTCGATGGCAAGTTGGGCCTGATTCTGGATTTCGGTGATAAAGCGGGCGGAATCTTCGGCCAGTGGGGAACCACCGGTGCTGGTGACCCGCAGATCGGCTGTGGATTGGGCTTCCAGGCCACCCGTGTCGATAACGACAAAATCCCGCCCATTCCAGTCGGACTCGCCGTAGAGCCGGTCGCGGGTGGTGCCGGGCAGGTCTTCTACAATCGCCGTGCGCGCGCCCACCAGCCGGTTAAAGAGTGTCGATTTGCCCACATTGGGGCGACCAACCAATGCAATGACGGGCCTGCGTTTTTTCATCAAGTGAGTCCATCCTATACCAATAACTATCGCGGCCCCAGCAGTCAGGCGGCAAAGATGCAATGTTACCACAGATTGGCGCGGGAACGAAGAAGAAGAAAGGCTTGCGCTTGTCTAGTTCGACGGTGTGGGTGTGGGTGTGGCTTCCCCTGGCGCTGTGGGGGGCGGGGCTTCCGGTGTGCTCTCCTCGACTGGTGTGACAAGCTCAATCACTACTTCAATCGCCTGGGGAATCACCCCTTCCACCCGTATGCCTTCGGGCGTCACCACCCGGGGCACAACCACGTGGCTGCCCGGTGTAAGCCCGGTCAGGTCCAGAGTAACCCGCACATCCGTTGGCCCCAACGCGTCCAGTTTGGGCAGCGCGCCGCTGACCAGCACATCGACCCGAGCCAGGGAGACCGTCGCTGTAAGCAGTTCGCTCAGCCCGATGACCAGCGGGCGGCGGGTAACCGTCGCGCTGCTCTCTATGGGCGATATACCAATCGTCACAAAGACACCGGCTTCTTCCAGCACAGAGACATTCTCTGGCAGGTCCAGAGGTAGCCGTTCCCGTACATCAGCGGTGGCCCCATCAATGGAAAGGGGGGCTGTTTCGATAAAGCCCGGGGCATTGCGCAGGGCCTCGGCGCTGCCCAGCAAAATAACCGTGGAAGGTTCGGGTTTTACGCTGGTAATACGGTAGCTGGCCGCGGGCTGGCCTGTTACCTGGACAAGCACCGCCACCTCTTTCCGTCCAGGCCGCTGGACAACCGGCACAACGATACGCGCTGTAGATGGCTCGATGCGAATCCGGTCAATCGGCTGATTCTGTCCGTTGCGGGCCGTCAGTGTCTGAATACCTTCGACCTGCGTCTTGGCGCTGCGCAAAAGAATTTCGGCATGGACAGTCCGCACCTGATTAACCTGCGTCTCGGGGCCAAAAATTTCAACGTTTTCCGGCTCCACAATTGGAGTCTGCCAATCATAGCCAAAGGCCGCGCTGTCGGCCACGTCCACCTGAATTGGTACGGTTTTTGTAATTACATTGTCGATCTGCACCCGGAGCTGGCGGGGCTGCTGGGCCAGAATCTCTACATCCGGGTTGACCACATCGACTGTCACCGGCACATCGTGGCTGCCCGGTGTCCGATCAGTTAAATCAATGACGGCGATAAAGTCGTTGGCTGTCAGGTTCTCCCAGCTCCGTTTCGGTGCGCGCAGGGTCAGGGTCACAGAACGTTGGGTCAAGTCTTGCAGGGTTTGCAGTTCCGGGTTTAGCCCGCGCACATCAATCGG
Source organism: Caldilineaceae bacterium (assembly GCA_023384455.1). Taxonomy (GTDB): domain Bacteria; phylum Chloroflexota; class Anaerolineae; order Caldilineales; family Caldilineaceae; genus JACQGT01. Next base: position 4,575 of record JAHDWH010000017.1, read on the forward strand.
GATGGGCACGGCAAAATCGGCCCGTTGCAGAGGATTTTCCTGATCCACGGCAAATATCCAGACGATCAGCGCCAGAGCCGCCGACATCAGGATAGAGACGAGGGTTTCGCGTAGATTGGAGCGACTGGCAGGACGGTTATTCTGCATGGGGGGCGTTTTCCACCGCATCAGCAGTTGACTGGTTGCGCGGGTCGAAGAAATCGGTCAGGATACGCCGCAGCCGGTTATCGTCCAACCGGCGCACGATACGACCGTTGCGGGCTACGGAAATGGCCCCTGTCTCTTCGGAGACCACAATGGACAGGGCGTCGGACTGCTCGGTGACGCCGATGGCGGCCCGGTGGCGGGTGCCCAGTTGCGAATCCAGGCTTTCCCGGGAGGTCAGGGGCAGAACACAGCCGGCCGCGGCGATTCGGCTGTCGCGCACGATCACCGCGCCGTCGTGCAGCGGGGTGTTGGGGAAGAAGATCGTCACCAGCATCTCCGTCGTCACTTCGCTGTCCACGGACACCCCCCGGTCGATATATTCCCCCAGCCCCGTGGCCCCTTCCAGCACAATCAGCGCGCCGTGGCCGTTGTCGGCCAATTGGGTGCAGGCGCGCACGGTTGCATTGATCACCTCCTGGGTAACAGCGCCGTCCACCCGGCGGTTGAGGAAGGGCATCCCCCGCCCCACCCGTTCCAGGGCGCGGCGCAATTCCGGCTGAAAGATCACCGGAATAGCAACCAGAATGGCAATTGTGCTGTTGCTGAGAAGCCAGCTAAAGGCGGTCAGTTCGACCGTGCGGGTGATGACCACAATCACCAGGCCGATGACGAGCAGGCCGCGCAAAAGCTGCACAGCCTGGGTTCCCCGAAAGAGGCGTAGCAGGAGAAAGAAGAATAGGGTAACCAGACCGACATCCAGCAGGTTCTGCCAGTCGGTCAAACGGCTGAGAATAGAGAGAATATCGGACATAGACTTCCATCATTTGACAGGTCCGGCTATTCCAGCGGGACGCCGCCCAACAGGTGGGCCAGAATCGCCTTTTGAGCGTGCAGCCGGTTATGAGCCTGGGGAAAGAGGATACTGGCCGGGCCATCGGCCACCTCGTCTGTGATCTCTTCGCCCCGGTGCGCGGGCAGACAGTGCATTACCAGGGCCTGGGGGTTGCCCGTGCGCGCCAGCAGCCCGGTGTTGAGCTGGTAGGGCGGAAAGACGGCCAGCCGCTCATCCCGCTCGGCCTCCTGGCCCATACTGGTCCACACATCCGTATAAAGAATGTCCACACCCCCCACCCCCTCCAGATCATCGGTGACGCTGACCTCTGCACCGCTGTTCTCCACCACCGTCGGGTCGGGCATATAGCCAACCGGTGAGATGATACGCACATTCATCCCCACTTTGCCCGCGGCCATCATCAGGCTGGTGGCGACATTGTTGGCCCCATCGCCTACATAGGCAATGGTGCGGTCCTCCAGATCACCCAATACTTCCCAGGCGGTGAAGATGTCCGTAAGGGCCTGGCAGGGGTGGCTGAAGTCGCTCAGGCCGTTGATCACCGGGACAGTGCCCCATTCGGCCAGGTCTACTATGTCCTGGTGGGCAAAGACCCGGGCCATAATCCCATCCGCATAGCCGCTGAGCACCCGAGCCACATCGGCCGCGCTCTCCCGGCTGCCCAGCCCCACTTCGGCAGGGCTGAGATAGAAGGCATATCCGCCCAGATGCTGCATCCCCATCTCAAAGCTGACACGGGTGCGCAGGGATGGTTTTTGAAAGAGCAGAGCCAAAGACTTGCCCGCCAGAATCGGCTGGTTGGCACCCCGTGTACGGCGTTCGTCTTTGAGCCGCTTTGCCAGCCGCAAGAGTCCCCGGAATTGTTCGTCGGAGAGTGCAGCCAGGTCCAGAAAATGGGTTAGCGCAGGTATGCCCACGGGAAATTTCTCCAAATGTGTCGGTGGAAAGCCGATTCACCGGTTGAACGACTGATTGGGTTCTACACGCCTGCGATCACCGGGTTGCTAAGTATACCCAATCCTTCAATCTCGACGGTGACGATATCGCCGGGTTGCAGCGGGCTGACCCCAGCCGGTGTACCCGTCAGAACCAGATCGCCCGGCTCCAGTGTCATAAAATTGGAGACGTAGGCCAGAATCGTGCCTACGGTGTGAATCATCAGGGCGGTGTTGCTCTCCTGCTTCACTTCGCCGTTGACCAGACAGCGCACGCTCTTCTCCGCCGGGTCATATTCCGTGTCCAGCCAGGGACCGACTGGACAGAAGGTGTCGAAGTTCTTGCCCCGGGTCCATTGTACATCCTTGCGCTGCAAATCCCGCGCCGTCACGTCATTGGCGCAGGTATAGCCCAGGATGACATTGTGGGCGTCCTGGGCGTTCAGGAAACGGCAGCGTTTGCCGATAACCAGGGCCAGCTCCCCTTCGTGATCCACCCGTTCACTGATGGATGGGCGGATGACCGGTTCGTCCGGGCCGACCAGTGTGGTGGACGCCTTCAGGAAGATGGCCGGTTCTTCGGGCAGCGCATTGCCGAATTCGGCCGCGTGTTCGGCGTAGTTGCGCCCTACACAGATAACTTTACGCGGTTCGCAGGGGGCCAGCAGTTTGACGCTGCTCAGCAACAGAGGCTCGCCGGCGATCTCTGGGGCAAACTCCCCGGCCAGCCGCGGGCTTTCATAGGGGGGTCTGGCCAGAGGATAGACAAAACGTTCGAGGATCAGCCCCCAAGAGGCATCTCCATTCCGGTTTTTTCCTTCTGCTGTGAAACGCACCAATCGCATAAGTCGTTCCGTCCCATTCTGTATAAATTTGATGTTTAGAGGACACCTTTTCAGATCAGCGATACCAACGAAAATGTACGTCGGACTGTTAGTCCGACTGGCCTGCAACGTCGCTGGTCGGACTGACAGTCCGACGTACAGCGGCTATTTTCAAAACAGGCACACGACCGGCTGACACCGATAACGACGAAATTGTAGGTCGGACTGTTAGTCCGACTGGCCTGCAACGTCGCTGGTCGGACTGACAGTCCGACGTACAGCGGCTATTTTCAGGGCAGATTTCGCCTTTATGACAGATAGACATCGTTGATCATCAGGCGGAACTCGCACCCCAGAAAATGGACTGCCTGACGAACCATCGTCATACGGCTGAGGAAAATCTCAAAGTATTCGATGACCTGGGCAAAATGGGTGTCGATCTCTAATTCCAGGGCAATCACACGCTTCTCGGCATCCACCCGGACAAAGCTGCGGGTGGCGGCGTAGTTCACCCGGTCGTGGATATCAAAAGTAGCCGGGTTCGGGTTTTGCACCCGGCTGCGGTGTACATCGGCCTTGTCGGCAATGATAAGCGCAGCCGAGACGGGATTGGTGGCAGTGCCCCTCTCCTCTTCGTGATTGCCGATGGCGTTCATCACCAGTGCGATCTCATCGATTGCCATGCCCAGCCGCTTGAGAATAGGCCAAACCATCAGGCCACTGCTCTGGGCGTGATCCTGCCTGTGCAGCAGATTGCCGATGTCGTGGAGATAGCCGGCCACCTGGGCCAGCTCACCCAGGCGCGGCGGGTGATCCAGCCGCAGCAGCACATTTCCCGCAATGTTTGCCACCAGCCCTGCGTGGCGTTCGCCGTGCTCGGTATACCCCAAGGCGCGCAGAGCTTCATTCGCCTGACGCACAAAGGATTTCACTTCCGGGTCAGTTCGCACCTGCTCGACAGTAACTGTTGGCACGCACCCCATCCCCTTCCCAATTTTGCCCGGAGCAACGCTTCTCTAAGCAATACTCCCCAAAGCCAGCCCGGTCAGCAGCATAGCGGCCAGCCACCAGAAGCGCACCCGATCCAGTGATTGGTTCTGATAGACAGCCAGCCAGGTAGGCAGAAAGAAGAGTACGACAAAGACCAGCCAGAGGGGCAAACGCAGTCCAATCAGCAGTACGCCGATCCCGATTTGGCTGGCGGCAAGCAGCGCCAGCCCCAGGTGTTTTGTATCTTCTGTCTGCAGAAGATAGGCGGCCCACAGATGGCATGTCCAGAGCGCTGCCAACAAAAGCTGGGCGGTCAGATTTGCCTCTGCCCCCAGCACAAGTATCACCAGCATCCAGGGCAAAAAGACGCTCACCAGCCCATAGAGCAGCCGAACCGGGATCGATTCTACCTGTTGATGCAGCCAACCGGCTGTGCTAATCACAATGACGGCTGTCGTTAGCCAGAGAGCCGCGGGATGAAGAATCAGCGAAATCGCAACCGCCAAAGCGATGGCTGGCAGGGCCACCCGGTAGATCAGAGCGAGAATACTCGGCCCATCCATCCCAAAGAGACGGGCTGCCGGCGAGCCGGAACGCAGATAGGGCAACCAGATGCGGCTGCGCTGCATAGAGCGCTGAAGCGAAGGCAGAGTCTCTGGCGCGGACATCAACCCCCAAATGCTGCCCCACAGCGGGTCGACCAATACAAAAAGAAGCAGGAGGGTCTGTACTTGTCTCCCCAACCCGGCGGGGGCAACACCTGTCGCCAATAGGGCAGCCAACGCAGACCAGCCCGCCGCTATCCGCCAGGGGGATTCGTCAAACCACATACGGAGATCGACAATCGAGCTGCCAGCGATAACCGGCGTTGCCCCTTTATCGGCTTGATTCATCGGACGGCTGATCCCTACTTCCCCCAAAGGCCGATACGCAGGAGACTGAGTACACTGTCAACAAAGTTTCTGGGGATGAGAAGTTCGACCTTTCAGAGAAAGTCGAACTTCTCGAATAATGAATACCAAATTGTACCAGATTATCGCCCCTTTGGGAAAGATTTCCGGCTGATGGCCTGCGTTTCTATTCAGTGCAGGATAGGCCTGTCATCACCGATGCCCCCTGGGTTCATCAACCAGCGGGGCCATTTCTGCTGGATTGGGCTAGACAAGGACAGTCAGCCGCCCCGGCTGCACGGTGGCCGAGAGGGCGTGGGCGGCTACGCTGACAATCTCGCCGTCGGTATGCACAGGGACCGGCACTTTGGTCGCCACACAGACCGATGAGCAGCGCACAAAGCGCATGGCCGGGTGGTTGCGATGGCTGCCCGCCATCACCTTTGGCAGCAAGGCCAGAATACCCAGTGTGGTCAGCGAACGGGCGATCCCCATATCCAGCAACCCGTCATCCATCAGCGCATCCGGCGTCATATAAAAGCCGCCACCCGTGCGCCGACTGTTGCCCAGCGTGACCAGCAACGAGCGCTGATCCACCTGATGGACGGCTCCTGTCTCATCGGTCCACGCCACCTCGAACTGGGGCTGATCGTATTGACGCAGGGCGCGGATGACAGCCCACAGATAGATGGCAAAGCCCCGCAACCGGGTGATCTTGCGGCTCTCCACCGTCACCTGGGCCTCGAAGCCCGCCCCCATATTATTGTCAAAATAGCGGCTGATATCCCGGCCTTCTTCGTGAACCGTCGCCAGGCAGAGGTCAATCTGCTTTGTGCGCCCGGCCTGAAGCGTGGCAACCGATGCAGCCAAATCTCTGGGTACGCCTACCATATCCGCAAAATCATTGCCGCTGCCCATCGGTATGACAGCCACCGGGCCGACATTCTCCCCTTCTGGTGTGACTTGGGCAATACCGTTGACTACCTCATTCATTGTGCCGTCGCCCCCGGCTGCGGCGATTACATCAACCCCATCCAACTTGGCCTGGCGCGCCAATTCAATACCGCCTCCCGGTCTGCTCGTCAGACTGATCTCTGCGTCCAGATCTGCCGTGGCAAGGGCAGCCCGCAGTGCGTCCAGATTCTTGCCCGCGCGCCCCCGGTTAGAATAGGGGTTCAGTATAATTTTGACTCGCTTACCCATCGCCACCCACCTTTCTTGATGTAACCGGGTCGATTAGCCCGGCGCGCAGCGCAACACCACAGCTTCCCTGGCCGGCACTTCCACAGCCGACAACCCATCCGGCCCGACCCGATAACTCCCCTTGCCCCAGACCGCTTCAAAGAGACCCGTGGGACGGGCGAGCTTTTCCACGGGCAAATCCACCTGGGCGGCTTTCTTGCCTGCATTCATCACAACCACAAAGAGTTCCCCCGCCAGCTCGCGAACGAAAGCATAGAGATCGTTTTGGGCATAGAGCGTTTCGAAGCTCCCCGTACGCAGGGCGGGGTAGCGATGGCGCAGCCCGGTCGCTTGACGGTAAAAGGCCAGCAGGGCGTGATTCCATTCCGCTTCCCGCTGCCAGGGGAAAGCCCCCCGGCAGCCCGGATCGTGGCCGCCAGTCATGCCGATCTCACTCCCGTAGTAGACGCAGGGCGCGCCGGGGAGTGTCATTTGCAGCAGGACAGCCAGACGCAGCGCGCTCTCGTCTCCCTGCACCATCCAGAGGGTGCGGGCGGTGTCGTGGCTGTCCAGCAGATTGAGTTGGGAGAGGGTGATCTCCCAGGGGTTGGCGGCCAGCATTGCCTCGATACGCGCGGCAAAGGTGGGGGCATCGAGGATTTCCAAATCGAAACCGCCGGGCCGGTAGTCGGTCTGCAATGTCTCCTGGGCAAAGAAGCCCAGGGCGGTCCGGCTAAAGATGTAGTTCATCACCCCATCGAAGCGGTCGCCTTGCAGCCATTCAGCGGCTGTGTGCCAGATTTCTCCGGTCAAGTATGTCTGGGGGTTGGCCCTTTTGGTCACTCTGCGAAAATCCTGCCAGAAGGCCGGGTCAGCAATCTCCTCTGGCACATCCAGCCGCCAACCGTCCGCGCCGAATTCGATCCAATGGCGGGCGACATCGAGCAGATATTCCCGCACACCGGGATTTTTGATGTTGAATTTGGGCAGCGCGGCGATGTCCCACCAGGCCGCGTAGTTGATGGGGTGCTTATCGTCGTGTTGATAGGGGCGCAGGGGCCAGTCCTGCACCAGAAACCAGTCCACGTAGGGCGAATCCCCGCCACATTCCAGAATGTGATGAAAGGCCCAGAAACCCCGGCTGGCGTGATTGAATACACCGTCGATCACCACCCGCATTCCCCGCAGATGGGCCGCATCGAGCAGTTCCCGAAAGGCGTCATTACCGCCCAGCAGGGGGTCAATCTGAAAAAAGTCGAAGGTGTGGTAGCGGTGGTTGGCTGCGGAGGCGAAGATGGGGTTCAGGTAGAGGGCGTTGACACCCAATTCCTGCAAGTAGTCCAATTTATCCACAATACCCCGGAGATCCCCCCCCTGGAAGCCCTGGGCTTCCGGGGCTGTGCCCCAGGGCTTAAGTGTGGTTCCCGAGATGGGTCGGGTACGGGAAGTGCGGGCAAAACGATCAGGGAAAATTTGATAAAAAAGCGCGTGTCGCACCCATTCGGGTGTAGAAATGGACATCCGGGCAATGCTCCAAAGCTGAAAGGAAGAGAAACGGAGAGGGGGTTTTCCCGTTTGGATTGTGACATAGCCCGGCTGAGATGTCAATCCGAAATAGTCCGGTCGAATGGGACAACCGAAATAGCCGAACCGCTTTCGGGCAAATAGACAAATCCAGCAGAAGCCGTACAATAGATACAACGCATCGGGCGCAAGAGCTACACCAGGAAAATTGTCTGCTATGACCATTCAGATCGACGGCTCGCTGGGCGAGGGAGGCGGCCAGATAGTGCGCACGGCCCTGGCGCTTTCTGTCTTGACTGGCCTGTCCGTCCAAATTGACAACATCCGCGCCCGGCGGCGCAACCCGGGCCTGGCGCCGCAACATCTGGCCGGGATAAAGGCGCTGGCGATGATCTGCGCGGCAGAGGTGAAAGGCGCGTCCCTCAACTCCAGCCGGGTGGACTTTGCGCCGGGCGCGCCTGCCCAGCCGGGGGACTATTTCTTCGACATTTCCCAACTCTCCGGCCAGGGCAGCGCCGGCGCGGTGACCCTTCTCCTGCAAAGCCTGCTCGGGCCCCTTCTTTTTGCCGGGGCCGAGAGCCGCCTGACCCTGCGCGGGGGCACCCACGTAGCCTGGAGTCCGCCCGCTGAGTATCTGCGGGATGTGCTGTTGCCCACCCTTGCGCCGACGGGCGTGGATGTATTGTGGGAATTGAACGCCTGGGGTTTCTATCCCGTGGGCGGAGGCGAAGCCCAGGTGACGATTCGGCCGGTGAGCCAGCCGCTGACGCCGGTACAATTGCTGGAGCGGGGAAAGCTGGAGAAGGTAATCGGCGCAGGCGTGGCCGCAGAACTGCCCGCCCACATCGCCCAGCGTATCAGCAGCCGGGCGACAAATGTGCTAAAGCAGGCCCAATTGCCCGCATCCATCACGCCGGAACGGGTGAAGAGCAAAGGGCCGGGCGCGGGGATTTTCCTCACCGCCCACTACGAAAATTGCCGGGCGGGATTTTCCGCGCTGGGCAAGCAGGGCAAGCCCTCGGATGCGGTGGCCGACGAAGCCTGCGAGGCCCTGCTCACCCACCACATCGACGGCGCGGCGGTGGACCCCCATCTGGCGGATCAGATTCTCCTCTTTCTGGCCCTGGCCGCGGGCACATCCACCTTCCGCACTTCCCAGGTGACCCAACACCTGATCACCAACGCCGATGTGATCCGGGCCTTTCTCCCAGCCCAAATCCACATCGACGGCGCAGAAGGCGCGCCGGGTCAGGTGACGGTTGCCGGTATCGGCCACACCTCCTGCTAATCCCGCATCGCTTCCCGCACGGCCGCTTCTGCCAACGCCTGGCTGGAAGCCACCAGGGGTGCAGGCAGATCGCCCTCTTGCAGCGCCAGGGGAATCTCTGTGCAGCCCAGAATTAACGCCTGCGCGCCCCGCGCCAGCAGTTCTCCACCCACAGTCCCCAGCGTCTCCACCGCATAGGCGGTCACACCTGCGCTTTTGATTCCCTCGGCCCCGTAGATAGCGTCCATCATTCGTTCGATATCGTCCGCGGGTGGCTCTACTGGGATCAGACCTGCTTTGACCAGCGCTTGCTGATAGAGACCCACGGCTAACATCCCACTGGTCGCCATCACCCCCACCCGCTCCACGCCAGGTAGACTCGCAACCACCGCTTGCACCGTCTCGCGAATCATATCCAGCAAACGAATCGGTGCGGCCGGGGCCAACCGGGGTAGAAAATAGTGGGCGGTGTTGCAGGGGATGGCGACGAAATCCGCGCCCATTGCTACCAGTTTTTTGATCCCGGCCTGCATCCGGGGAAGGGGGTCAGGACCGCCGTGCAAAATGGCCTGGGTGCGATCCGGGATCAGGGGATCGTTGACAATCAGCACCGGCAGATGCTCCTGATCCTTGCGGGCAGGGGTGGCCCGGACAATGCGGTCGAAGAGATCAACCGTAGCGGCTGATCCCATACCGCCCAGAATACCGATAGTGCGTGGCGAAAGGGGATAGAGTCTGGACATCGAACGCTTATTCTCCTGACGAAAGGGGAAGGGCTGTTGCCCTTCCCATTGATTATTGAGCCGTTTACGGTCCACAACTTTCCACGCCCACCCCATCCGCATAGAGAAGTGCCTTGCCGCCGCTGCCGTTGTTATAGACCCCAAAGCGCACAGTAATCCGCTTGCCTTTCAGCGCCGTCAGATCGTAGCTGACGCTCTCCCACACCTGGCCGTTCTGACGGTTCTGGAAGATCTTCTCGGTTGTGCCACCGGCTACCTCGACCCACAGATATTGAAAATCGCTGTCCGCGGCTGTGCTGCCCCGCCAGACCTGGGCCGAAAAGGTAATCTTCCCGGCGTTGGTGGGAAGGGTCAGGCTTTGGGTGGCCTCGCTGTAGCTGTAGGTGTTGACGCCGTTGGCCGGAATGCCCGCGCGCAGACTGCGCGCCCCGGCATAGACCTGCTCTGTGCTGTAGGCGGCTGGATAGGCGGTGTTGGCCAGAGCCCATCCAGCGCTCTCCTCAAAGCCGCCGTTGACCAGAAGCTGCTGGCAACTGGACGGGGTGGCCGAGGGTGTCGGCGTAACCGTCGGCGTATCAGATGGGGTGACGGTTGGGGTGACGGTTGGGATGACGGTTGGCGTCCCGGTCGGCGTAACGGTCTCTGTCGCGCTGGGTGTGCCGGTCGGCGTGCCGGTGGGTGTGCTTGTCTCGGTGGGGGAGAGTGTGGGTGTTGGCGTCGCTGTCTCCGTTGACGTGGGGGTGACGGTCGGTGTGCCAGTCGGAGTGGCCGTTTCCGTCGCCAGAATGACAACAGTCGATGTGCCTGTCGGGCTGGCGGTCGGCGTCGGCGTCGCTGTTGGCGTAACAGAGCCGACCGGCGTGGGTGTTGGCGTTGGCGTGGCAAGCGCTTCCACATAATCGAAAAAGCTGAAGGGAAGCAGGAATACCCCGTCCTCCCCGTTGAGGTAGACGCTGGCCGGGAAGATGGCCTGAAAATCAACCGGCTTTGCGGTGTAGGGATAGCCGGTGGCAGTCCAGGGGCCGCTCTCTGCCGCGGGCGGCCCGAAGAAGAGTCCCTTATCTGTAGCGGCCAGGATGCCGGTTTCGCGCTGCACATTACTTTCATACGGGTAGAAAGCGCGCACCCGTGCCCCATTCAGATTTTCGCTGCGGCGCTGCCAGCTTGCGCCGTTGTCCGCCGAAAGCCAGACGCTATTTTCGTCGGCCAGATAGATGCTTGGGGTGACTGTCTCTATGCCCTGGAAGACGAAAAGCGTCTGTGGCTGGCCCATCCCCACAGGGGTAATCTCCACCCATTCGCCCACCGCCCCGTTCTGGCTGTTATAGGCCGCCCGGTAGAGGAAGGGATCGCCCGCGCCGTCGCGCCCCGCGGCGTAGAGGATGACACCTTCCGAATTGTAGAGGGCCAGATGCTGCGCGCCCACAGCCAGAGGCCAGCCCAACTGCGCCGGAGAACGCCAGGTATTTCCGCCATCCGAACTGATACCGGGACCGGCGCAGGTGGCAGCAAAGACAAAGTTGGCCTGACCGAAGATCGATGTGACCGGCTGGCGGGCGGTGTCGCTGACCACTTCCGTCCAACTCAGCCCCTTATCGTTGCTGCGATAGAAGCCGTTGTCGTCGGCAGTGCAGAGCGCGCCATCCCAGGCCAGGCGCGGTCCACTGTACAGCGCTGCGATGCTGTCGGCCTCGGATTGAGCCAGAACAAACTCCGTCCGCTGGGGGTTTTCGGTCACCAGCCGCCATGCCCAGACGGGTTCGCCGTTTTCCAGGGCCATCTCAAAGGCAGAGAGCGCGCCCCCGTCGGTCAGGGAGAGGCCGGCAAAGCCGATCTGCTGGGGTGAATTTACCCCGTAGATATGCCGGACGATCTGGCCGTCGGGCAGCCGCGCGCTGCCCACAGGCAGGTGGGCGGGCGAATAGAGCGCGGGCAGCCATTCCCCCTCCTCCAGACCGCCCTGCCAGCGGTAGAGTTGAATGTCACCGCTGCTCAGATTGATGAGACTCACCCAATTCAAATCCAGCAGAAGCGGAAAGAGGCCCGGCCCGAAGTCGTGTACGATCTCCCAAAAGGCAGTGGGACCCTCCCGATTGAGCCGATAGATGCGGCCATCGCTGCTGCCCACACGGGTTTCCAGCCCGGTTGCCAGGGAGCGGTAGAGCAGACTGCCCGGAATGCCACCGGGCGTATAGGCGATGGCCGCCCCTGGCACGACGGAAAGCTCGCTCCACTCGCTCTGATCGCTGCTCCGCTCCCAAAGCACATAGTGTCCATCCCGCAGCGTAAGCACCTGCTGGGCTGTAGTCCAGGCGGAAACAGGCGAAGCCACCGTTCCCTCCAATCCGGCGGAATCGTCCTGCCAGGTGACGCCGCCATCGACGCTAACGGAAATCCGATCTGGCTGGGCGTCGGTCGTACGCCAGATAGAAGCGAACATCGAACCGATGAGACGCGTGGGTGTTTCACTGATCCGCCGCCAGCGGAAACTCTTGTCCCGCAGATAGATGCCCTGATCCGTGGCGGCCAGTGTGCCATCCCGACCGGCGGCGATGGAGCGCACCTGTAGCGCCGGGTCCAGGGGAAAGGGTTCCGCGGCATCGTCCGGGCGTAGCTGGCCCGTTGGGTCGAGATACCAGATGTGTTCAGCCTGCATTGCTCTGCCCAATGGCCCGCCCAACAAGGGAAATGGAGGCGAGATGGGGGACGTGGCTACGGGTGTGGGCGTGGGCGTAGCTGTGGGCGTAGGGGTTGCCGTGGCGGTGGGCGGTGGTGGGTCTTTGCGGACAAGCGGGATGTAGACCGCTTGTTCTGATGAAGGACAAACAAAAAGATAGGCATCGTCGATCTGGAAGAGAGTGGACACTCTCTTTGTCTCAGCTACTCCACCAAACCAGACCCGCACGCCCTGACCGGACAGACCGGTCAATGGGTAAATGCGCTTTGTCCAGTCGTGGGCGGAATCAATTTCTGCCAGGGCTGTCAAAAGTTCATCCGTGTCGGCGCTGCGTATCTGGAGCAGAGCGGTTTGCAGCGGACCTGTATGATTGGCGCTCTCAGCTTTCAGCTTTGTGTATACGTGCAGAAAAAAATCGCCCTGTTCTGGCAGAAAGAGTGTCTGGTAGATAGCAGAAAGACCGGGTTGATCGGGACGCAGGGAAAGAACACCGATGTAAGGCTCGCTTACCCAATCGTCTGAGCCGGTGTATCCGACATAACCAGTCCCTACTGTTTTCCAGAAATCTCCAAAGGGCTGTAAATCAGAGGCCATAAGATACGATTGACACCTATCTGTCGGGAGGGTAGGGAGAGGCGTTGGGGTGAGCGTGGCTGTGGGTGCTGGCGTTGCGGTAACAGTCGGCTGGCCTGGCGGCACGCAATGGGTCAGCCGCACATCGTCCAGATAGAATTCGGAGAGATAGTATTCAGTGATGGTATTGCCAGCCGGGGTGATCCCACCGATGCGCAGGCGCACGTCCTGTTGCGCGGGCCAGGTAAACGCTATCTGCTCGTACTTCCAGAGATCCAATGGCCGCTGCTCCACAGGCGATGTCCAGAGCATTTTGAGAATTTCGCCGCTGGTTGGGTCTACCAGCGCCGCGGTGAGCGGCTCAGGCACTCCCTGAACCCAACGCACCCAACGCATATCAAAGGTGATCTCGCCGGCAGGCAAGCGCAGATTTTGCTCGACAAAGGCGCTGCCCTCGATATCCGCCCGGCCCTGGCGCAGTCGGACTACGAAAAGTCCGTCCGCACCCAGGGACGGGCTATTCACAACCTCGGCCTGATCGTGTCCCGTTGCCAGCAGTCGCCAGGCCCCGTATTCAAAACTGGGATTGTCGAGGAGTTGCCGGCACCCCTCCACCGGCGTTGGCGTGAGTGTTGGTGTGTGGGTCGGGGTAAAGGTAGGCGTAGCTGTCGGTGTGACGGTAGAGGTAGGCAGGGGAGGTTGACAGGTGGCATTGCTAAACTCGTCGGAGCCGATATCATAAAGAAAGCTGCCGTTATTGTCGCCGTCACACATCCGGCTTTCGAAGTCGAAATCCCTGGGCACATAAGCCAGATTCTGGGCTTTGTCGATGGCCGGGCTGCCCGCTTTCAGGTGAAAGTCACCTTTGTTCAGATCGACAAAGCGGGGGTCTGCCTGCACATTGCCGTTCTTGCCAACGGGATTGGGCAATCCCTCGACATTCTTGCCATTTTGCCAGAAGAGATTGTTCTCCACTCGTCGGAAGTTACCCTCGGCGCGAAAGTCGTAGAGACCAATTTCCGCATAGCCAACTATATTGTTGAGTACATGAATGTGTGAGCCGGAGGCTTCCCCGCTGAGGTAGATGCCGGCATTGCTGCCAAGTATTGTGTTGTTGGCAAGGATCAGCGATCCGATGGGCAGGATGCGGGTATTCACCAGCCAATTGTTTGTAATGAAATGGAGGTCGGTGGTTGGACTATTGAACCGATCGTGCAATTCGAGCCGGGGGAATTGGGATGTGTTGTTGAAAAAATTGTCCGCAAAGATATTGGCGTCCACAATGAATTTGTGGCTGGTAGTCTCATTGATGCCCAGCACATTGCCAAAAAAGAGATTGCCGACAATTGTGATCCCACCGGTCACGATCAGAGCATCCCAGTAGTTTTCCACCACACTATTGACGATAATGGCCTGTTCCGCGTTAAAAATGCGAATGGCATCATCGCCAGAAGATCGAAGCGCTGAACCCGTATATTTGACAATAATGCGGTTGAAGATGGGTGACGCATTCGCACACTCGATCACACCCTCGCTAAAGTTGGAGATGGAATCAACGGTCAGATCCTGCAATATCCCTTCATCGGCGCAGGCGACGGAGGGCTTCGTCTCCGCCTGAATGATCACATCTTCGGGGTCTCCTGCCCCCACAACAGCCACCCGAGCCTTCATCGAAATGGCTTCGCGATAAAGACCAGGACTCACCAGCACCACATCCTCCGTTTCCGCAGCGTTAATCCCATCCTGAATCGTCTGAAAAGGCTGGGCTGCGCTCCCGTCCCCACCCGGCGCGGCGTTGACATCCACATAAAGCGTGCGCCCGGTTGCCATCCGGGGAAGCAACCCGGCCAGCCTCTCCGGCTGCCGGTTCTCCTGCCACTGTTGGCGCAAGAGGGCGGGATCAGCAGAGAAGGGGACAGGGATGGGCGGGACGGCTGTCCCAGGGGTCGGCGCGGGGTCGGTCGCGGTCAGGGGCAGGGGATTCAGACTGGACAGCAGAAAAGTCAGAGCGAAGAGAAGAAAAACAGTGGAACGAAATGGCGGGAGAGCCATATTTCACCCCTTGTGCAGATTGCATTAATAACAAGTCAGAAATATAACGATTTGATTATTTGATTATCCCACTCTTTTTGTCTTTTTTCTGGACGATTGACCTACGACAATAACTATAGGCGAAAATCCAATCCAAAACAAACGCCCGAACCGGATGGTTCGGGCGCAAGCACGTCTCTCTACAGGTATACGATATTGTCTGCTAGACCATCTTCGCGTCCAGCGTCACCGTCTCCACCGCGGCCAGGGCTTTGGAGATGGGACACTTGGCTTTGGCTTCGGCGGCCAATTCGGCGAAGCGCTCGGCAGAGACGCCCTCCACATCTGCCTCGCAGACCAGATCGATGCGGGCGATGGTGGGGCCGGCTTCCAGATGGACGGCGGCGGTGGTGGTGACCCGCTTGGGCGGCGTATTGTTGCCGGTGAGCAACGCGGAGAGGAACATCGAATAGCAGCCGGCGTGGGCTGCGCCGATCAGCTCCTCCGGGTTGGTGCCTTCACCGCTCTCGAAGCGGGAGGCAAAGGTGAAGGGGCCTTCGTAGTGGCCGGCCCCGATGGTCATTGTGCCCGCGCCCTCTTTCAGGGTGCCCTTCCAGGTAGCGGTCGAATTGCGAATAGACATAAAAAAGTCTCCTTCAAATAGGGTAGGCTCGAAAATTCACTTGTGGCAGTTGCCTGCTCGTAAAGTAACATTGGCAGGTGGGTTCTGTCAATTCATCCGTGCGGAGACGTGAAGAGATGAAACGTGAAGAGGTGAAACGTGAGATCACGTGACGACACCTCACGTTTCACGTTTCAACAGATTGGCCGACCGACTAACGCTTGTGCGTTCGTTAAATGTACGCCCAATGTCACTACCCAAAAAATTCTGATGAATTGTGTGCGCGCCCTGCTGCATCAGCCGCAACTGCTCTTTCTGGACGAACCGACCACTGGCCTGGACCCAGCGAATGGGCGCAAGATAAGAGCGGATAGTTACGGAAAAGGCTGAATTTTCCTCGCTTGACAAGGTGACAAAATGTCAGTTTATGCCCGTGTCGAGTATAGCTGCTGCCGAAGACGGCCCGATTGCTGCAGAAGAGAGAAGGGTGAAACGGGAGAGAGTCGCTCCCGTTTCACCCTTCCCCTTTCACTATCCGTAGCAGAGCTTAGCCTGCTCGTCGCTCACTCAAAGATAATCCCGCAACTTCCTGCTGCGGCTGGGATGGCGCAGACGGCTGAGGGCCTGGGCTTCGATCTGGCGGATACGTTCCCGGGTCACACCAAACTTCTTGCCCACCTCTTCCAGGGTGTAGCAG
The DNA here is from genome assembly GCA_023384455.1 of Caldilineaceae bacterium. Lineage (GTDB taxonomy): Bacteria > Chloroflexota > Anaerolineae > Caldilineales > Caldilineaceae > JACQGT01. The sequence continues at coordinate 20,530 of JAHDWH010000017.1, forward strand.
TAGCCGTCCACCAGGCCAAAGCGCAACTGGAGGATGCGCACCTCCCGGGGCGTCAGGCTGGAAAATATCTCGTCGATCACCTCCCGCAGCAACTGCTGACCGGCCGATTCCTGGGGGCTGTCCGCGTCTTCGTCCTCGATGAAGTCGCCCAGATAGCTGTCCTCTTCCTCGCCCACAGGCATTTCCAGGCTCAGGGGGCGCTGGCTCACCCGCATAATGTGCTCCACCTTGCGCGGGGTCACGCCCAGCTCCTCCGCGATCTCTTCGGTGGTGGGGTCCCGGCCCAACTCCTGCACCAACTGGCGACTGGTGCGGGTCAGCCGGTTAATCTGCTCGTACATATGCACGGGCACACGAATGGTGCGCCCCTGATCGGCGATGGCCCGGGTCACTGCCTGGCGAATCCACCAGGTGGCGTAGGTGCTGAATTTGAAGCCCCGGCGATAATCAAACTTCTTCACCGCCCGGATCAGGCCGATATTGCCCTCCTGAATCAGGTCCAGGAAAGGCACACCCCGCCCCACATACTTCTTGGCCACGCTCACCACCAGACGGCTGTTGGCTTTGATCAGATGCTCGGTGGCCGATTGACCGTCGCGCACCAGCCAGAGCATCTTCTCCCGCTCCTCCCAGTCGTCCATCCCCTCGGCCAGAGTCTGACGAGAATCCCGGCCCGCTTCCATACGCTTGGCCAGGTCAATCTCCTCTTCCGCCGTGAGCAGGGGGACACGCCCGATCTCTTTCAGATAGAGGCTGATCGAATCGTCGATCTCAATCTGGCTCAGGTCGAAATCATCTTCTTCGGCTTTGTCTCCGCTCTCTTTGATCTCCGGGATGGCATCCTCTTTGGACTGGCCCACCGCGATACCCTGCTCGAAAAGGGTGGCAAAGATGTCTTCCAACTGCTCTATATTGTTTTCGACTTCGGGCATAAGCTTGAGAACGTCGTCATAACTGACGAAGCCTTTGGCGCGCCCAACCTTCAACAGGTAGTCCATCGTCTCCTGTGGGCTGCGGACAACCATCTCCTCGGAACCGTCGCCCTCGCCTTCGGACATTTCCATATCTTCGGCCAGCGGCTCATCCAGTTCCATATCCATCTCGTCGATCTCTTCTTCCGATGCAAAAAGTGTCTTGTCTGCCATCGGTACACCTCCCCTGTACAAGCGGCAAAGCCGGCAAAAGAATAAACAAAGAAAATAAGCCAGCCAGCCACAATGAATGGTAACTATCTACTCTACAATAATTTCGTCTTTTCCCGCGTAATCGGCTTCACAATCCGGCCCGTACTACCCATAGTCCAGGCTTCAGGTGCGACGCACTCGCCACGCAATCTTTGGGCGCGAATCATCTCCTGGCGAGTGCGTCGCACCTGAGCAGTTACTCTTCATCCCGGAATTGCATCCTTCATATCCCATATCCCATCCCGGCGCAGGTACTGCTCTCCACAACCAGGACAAACCACCCGATCATCGGCAAGCCGCTGCAAAGGCGATGTGCCACACTGGGGACAGCGCAAAATCGCAGCCACATCCCCAGGCAAGGCAGAGAGGGCCTGGGCAGGTCCGCTGCCGGGTGCAGTTGCCTGTAGAAAGACGCTGGGCGCAACCGGGAAACGCCCGGACAGCCCGAAAAACCGTTTTTCGATCCCAACCAGCGACTGGGCAGGAATCTTCTCCTTGAGCAGCGGCAGCCGGAAATGGGAGACGGCAAACTGGCGGTCGATTTCCAGCCCGGCTTCGCCCATCCGTTTGCCCATCCAGGCCGGGTGAAAATCGAAGTTGAGTTTCACAAATTCAACCGGTTCGCCCGCAAAAGGCGACCATTCCTGGCGGCCCACCAGCCAACGCAACATCGCCTTCAGATTGCGTTTGTTGGCATATTCCAGCACAGCCACACTTTCCCTGTGCAACACCCGGCGCAACTGAGCCAGCGCCTGGGGCACATTTGCCAGATGGTGCATCACCCGCACCATCACCAGCGAATCCAACACACCGTCGGCAAGGGGCAGGTCGTACACATTCCCGGCCACAAAGACAAAACGCGCATCCCTGCCCCAGCGTTGAGCTGCCTCTTGCAGCAAAGTTCTGCTATAATCGAACAGAACGATCTGCTCGTAGCCCTGATAGAGATCGGCCAGCCGCCCAAAACCGGCACCGATCTCGGCAATGCGGCGTCCGCGGGCGGGCAACAACTGGCCCAGCGCGGCCCGCTCTACCGCATCTTCGTACTCCCGGCCCTGGCCTACCCAAAAATCCGTGCGATAGCCGCTGCCCTCATAGTCAATGACCGGTGTTGTGCTGTCAAGCGTGCTGTTTGCCAAAATTTTCTATATCCGTATTATTACAACAAAGAATGTTTCACGTGAAACAGTATCAGGAAAATCACAGGTCCTCCCATTAAAAAATGCGGGAAGGTCTCTCCCTCCTCGCATTTAGGACAGTATAGCACGCTCCTAAACCGATTTCAATACCCAATTTGCGCTTTTTTGCACGAATACAAAACAAATTTCGAGGAGGCAGCCATGCGGGAAGCAGTGATCGTCGCAGCCGTGCGCACGCCGACCGGCAAGTTCCGGGGTTCGCTCAGCCAGTTCGAGCCAATTGTCCTGGCCGCCCAAGTGCTGAAAGAAGTGGTAGAGCGGACGGGTATCCACCCAAAAGAGATCGACGATGTGATAATGGGCTGCGTCACCCAGACCGGCGAGCAGGGCGCCAACATCGGGCGATTGGCCGCGCTCTACGCCGGTTTCCCCGTGGAAGTCTCCGCGGTGAGCATCAACCGGATGTGCGGTTCCAGCCAGCAGGCCATCCACTTTGCGGCCCAGGCCATTGTGGCCGGCGATGCGGATGCGGTCATCGCCGCGGGTGTGGAGTCGATGAGCCGGGTGGCGATGGGCACAGATTACCCGCCCCAATTCCCCGAAAATCCGCCCTACCCCCTGCTCCATCAGGGAATCTCTGCCGAGCTTGTGGCCCACAAATGGGGGCTTGGCCGCCAGGCCCTGGACGAGTACAGCTATCACAGCCACCGCAAGGCCGCCGCGGCCAGCAAAGCCGGACACTTTCAGCGGGAAATTCTGCCCCTCCCAATCGGCACGAACGGCGAGCGCCGGGTGCTGGACTACGACGAGGGCATTCGCTGGCAGCCAAATCTGGAGAAGATGGCTGCCCTCCAACCGGCCTTCCGGGAGGATGGGGTAATCACCGCCGGCAATGCCAGCCAGATCAGCGACGGCGCGGCCGCGGTGCTGGTGATGGAGCGGGGCAAAGCCGAGGGCCTGGGACTGAAACCCCGCGCCCGCTTCCTCAGCCGGGTGGCTGTGGGCAGCGATCCGGAACTGATGCTCACCGGCCCCATTGCCGCCACCGAAAAAGCATTGCGGCGGGCGGGGATGGGAATCGGACAGATGGATGTGATTGAGATCAACGAAGCCTTTGCTTCGGTAGTGCTGGCCTGGGCCGCGGAGATCGAACCGCCCATGAAGCGGGTAAACCCCAACGGGGGCGCGATTGCCACGGGCCACCCATTGGGCGCTACCGGAGCGAAGCTGATGACCACCCTCCTCCACGAATTGGAGCGCAGCGGTGGGCGCTATGGCCTGCAAACCATGTGTATCGGCCACGGCCAGGCCACCGCCACAATCATCGAACGGCTTGCATAAATGCGGTGACACTCCTCTTTCTTGCCCTGGCCTACCTCATCGGAATTGCGGCCGGTCGTCTCGCCTGGGACGCCGAATTGATAGGCTGCGCTTTTCCCTCCTGGCTCTGGGTGCTGCCTCTGGCCGCGCTGCCCCTGCCCTTTCTGAAGGAGAGATACGCACCGGCGCTGCCCAACGAAACATTGCGCTGGCCGCAAAGCGCGGGCTTTCGGTCACCGGGCCAGGAATGGCAGAGCGCGCTCTTTGCCGGGCTGCTGCTGGCCGCATCTGCGGGTCTCCTCCGTTTTGCCGCCCATCCCCAGACCCCCTGCTTCACCCCCCAAGAGCTGGCCTATTACAACAGCCGGGATGGGTCCGACGCGTCGGTCACCCTCTCTGGCTATGTAGCCAACTACCCCACCAGCAAAAATGGCCGCCAGCAGATCGTTGCCCAGGTGGAAAGTATCCGACAGGGTGGGGTGGAAGCCAGGGTTTCGGGCCAGGTGCGGCTAACCGTTGGCGTTCTGCCCCGCTACGTCTACGGCCAGCCCCTGCGGGTCACGGGGGTTCTCAGCTCACCGCCCGTATTCGACAGCTTCGACTTCCGGGCCTATCTTGCGCGCAAGGGTATCCACAGCCAATTAGAGCGGCCCCGGGTAGAACGACTGGATGGCCCGTTCCAGGGATCGCCCCTTTTTCGCCTGCTCTACAGCCTGCGGGCCAGGGGCGAAGGGGTGATCAACCGCCTCCTGCCCGAACCCTATGCGGCCCTGGCCAACGGGATGCTGCTGGGCATCGAAGCCGGGATTCCCGATGAACTCTACGAGCAGTTCAACCTGACCGGCACCAGCCACGTAATTGTCATCAGCGGGTCGAATGTGGCGATTGTTTCCGGCGTGTTGATGGCGTTCTTTGTGCGCCTGTGGGGGCGACGCAGAGCGCTCTGGCCCACCCTGGCCGGGATCGCGCTCTATGCCCTGTTGGTCGGTGGGGACGCCGCGGTGATGCGGGCGGCGCTGATGGGTTCGCTCTTTGTGGTGGCAACCGTTCTCAACCGTCAAAGCACGGGGCTGGTCAGTCTGGCCGGCGCCTGTTGGGCGATGACACTGCTCAATCCCCTCACCCTGTGGGATGTGGGCTTTGAATTGAGCAGTGCAGCTACGGCCGGGCTGATTCTCTTTTCGCCCGGTTTCACTGCCGGGCTAAAACGGCTGTGGCCGGGGATTGCCTGGGGTGGACAGTTGACAGGCGGATTGGCAGCCCAGGGCACTCTGCTGCTCTTCGGCCTGCTTCAGGACGGTCTGCTGATCACCCTGGCAGCCAACCTGACCACCCTGCCCCTGGTCGTCTACTACTTCGAACGGCTCAGTCTGGTCAGCCTGCTTACCAATCTGCTCATTGCCCCAGTCCAATCCTATATTATGCTGCTGGGCGGCTCCGGTCTGCTCATCGGGCTGACCGGGCTGGAGGTAATCGCCCAAATCCCTCTCTGGATCGCCTATCTCTGCCTGGCGTGGACAGTGGCGATGGTGCGCTGGAGCGCGGTCCTGCCCTGGGCCAGCATAGATGTATTCAGCTATGCACCGGGCAGTTTGCTGCTGACCTATGGGCTGCTTTTTGGCTGGCACTGGCGCAAAGGATTGACAAAAATGCTGCACTGGCGTCCACAGATTTCGACGGATCTTCTTTGGCGATGGGGGCGCACTGTTGGCCTGCCCTCTTTGGCCGTTGGCGCGCTGCTGCTCTGGCAGATACTCCTCACCCGACCGGATGGTCTGCTCCATCTCTATTTTCTGGACATCGGGCAGGGCGACGGGATTCTGGTGCAGACGCCCAGTGGACGCCAGCTTCTCATAGATGGGGGCAGCGATGCCCAACGGCTTTTTGCCCAACTGGGCGCAGCAATGCCCTTCTGGGATCGCTCCCTGGATATGGTTGTCGCCACCCATCCAGACTGGGATCATATGGGCGGCCAACTGGGGGTGCCGGATCGTTTCGCCATTGGGCAGGCGTTGATCAGCGAAAATCTGTGGGAACACGAAGATTTTGCCGAGTGGCGGGTGGAGATGGAGGAGGACGGCACGCAGATTATCCTGCAAAGCCAGGGGGGATGGATCGATCTGGGCGACGGGGCGGCCCTGTGGGTTCTCTGGCCGCCGCCCGAAGAGGCTATGCCCCCTGTGGAGGACGACGACAAAAACGAGCGCTCGCTTGTGCTGCGGCTGGTCTATGGCGAATTCACCGTTCTGCTCACGGGGGATGCGGGGATTCCCGCGGAAAATGCCTTGCTGGGATCCGGTCAGCCACTCTCCGCCCACATTCTAAAAGTGGGTCATCACGGCAGCCGCAACAGCACCGGCCCGGATTTTGTGCAGGCTGTGCAGCCCGAAGTGGCAATTGTGCAGGTGGGGGAAAATCGCTACGGACACCCGGACGAGGCAGTGCTGGCCACCCTGGCCGGGCGGCTTCTCCTGCGCAACGATCTGCACGGAAGGATTCACATCTACACCGATGGCGCGCAGATGTGGATTGAGACGGAACGGCGTAGTCCACTGCTGGAGGATGCCCTCAGGCTGGCTTCCCCTCGGAACGGGGAATGACAAATGTGACAGTCGTGCCTGCGTTCAACCGGCTTTCGGCCCACACAGCTCCCCCGTGGGCCAGGATGATATCGCGCACCAGCGCAAGCCCCAGACCAGTGCCCCCAAAACGACGGGTGGCCGATCCATCCACCTGATAAAAATCGAGCCAGATATTCTCCAGCTCTTCGGCGGGAATGCCAATCCCCTGATCCTGGACCGAGACAAAGACGGCGGGCAATTCGACGATCTCCCGGGGCAAGGGATCACCCACAAAGAGGGGTGCGCCTGCTTCCTGATTCTCAAATTCAAATTGGTAGATACCGGCAGCCACCCGGAGAGTGATTATGCCCCCATCCGGACTGAATTTCATCGCATTGCTCAGAAGATTGCTGAAGACTTGATTGAGTTGGGCCGGATTGGCCCGCACGCAGAGCCGATCATCCGCGCAGTCGAACACAAACCCGTGGGGGTTCTGGCCTGCGTAGTTGGGATTGGCGGCCAACGTGCGGGTTGTCTGCAAGGCGACCTGGGCAATCTCAGCAATAGCAACAATGCCCATCTCCATTTCCTGGGCCCGGTCCTGCTGAAAGCTGATCAGATCGTTGATCATCGAACGCAGGTCTGTGGCCCGATCCGCCACAATCGAGAGCAGTTCCTTCTGATCTTTTGACAGATCACCAGCCACCCCGTCGAGCAGCAGATCGGTGTAGCCGGAAATGGCCGTTAAAGGCGTGCGCAACTCGTGGGAGATGTTGCGCAGCATATCGTTCTTCACCCGAATGGCCCGGTGCAACTCAAAGTTGGTACGCTCCAATTCGTCGGCCCGGTGCTGCTCAATCGCAAAGAGCCGGGTCGATTCCAGGGCAATGCCAACCTGACTGCCCAGAGTGGAGAGCAAATCCATATCCCGTTGGGGGTAGAAATCATCCGGGTCTCTGCGGCCAAAAAGCCACAGCCCGACTGCCCGGCCATCCAATTGGATGGGAACGGCCAGACGCACCCACTGAAAAGCTTTGGGCAAATTGTCTGCGATGTCGGGTATACCATCGGCCAAAAATGTATGGAAATAGGGTTGGAAGCGCTCGGCTATCGCTCTTTCCAACACGGGCGGCGCATCGGAGACCTGCTCGGCATAGACCCGCTGGGCCTTCTCTTCCACCAGCCAATAGAGAACCGATTGCCGGATCAACAGGCTGGGCATCACCTGATTGCTAAGCAGAGCAGAAAGATAGGTCGGGTTGAGGGCACGGGGAATTTCGTTGGCAAACTGCTGAACGATATGCTCCGGATCGTAGGTTGTGCCATAGACAACCCGGTTCATAAAACGTTCAAAGGGGGGACGGGTGGCAAAGGCCAGCAGCATATAAACCGTAGATGTCAGAATTGTAACCGTGTACAGCTCCGGGTCCAGATTGATCCGTTGGCCTGCCAGCACAAAAACAAAGACAAAGAGCGTGGCATAGAGAATGATAAAGCTATAGAAAGAGAGTGCCCGGTTGGCCCGGACTTCCTGATTGCCCAGCCGGTGCTTGTAGAGCGTATAGGTGTAAAAAAACGAGATAATTGGGATAGCCACAGTCACCAGCAGGGTTACCAGCGGGGATGCGGTGTAACCTTCCACAATGGCTGTCGGGATCAGATAGAGCAGTATCCCCGGCAAAAGAGAAATCCCAATCCCCAACAGCATCAGATTCAGGGCGGCTCGCTCGGCTGGCAGCGCCGGGCGCACAGTACGCAGCAAGAGCAGAAGAATACTGCCCCCAATCCCAACCAGCAGCGCGAGGAAATAGCTCGACAGAGGCACTATCACCAGCATATTGAGCAAAGCCATCGTACCGGCGAACAGATAGAGCGCCGGAATCCAAAATTTTCCCTTCAACTGAATCGGGCGTGGCATCAAAATATGCAGATGCAGATAGATGGGCATAATGACCCAGGAAAGCCCAATCGACAGATAGGTAGAACCGAAAATCTGTGAATAAGAGACCGTGCCAACCGCAAGCCAAAGGCCAGTGATGTAATTTTGCAGAATCAGAAGACGCCAGCGGGTATCTTTGGGACGCAGAAAAAGAAGCACGGCTGTCCCGGCCAGCCAAAAGGGCAAAAAGACCCAAAGTGTACCCAAGCGCTGCCGCTGACCCCGGTTGGATATCTCGGGCATCAGCCACTCGATAGTCAGCGGAAGACCCTCCCGCAGAATCTCAATTTGGACTACCTGACCCGGATCGAACTCACCAAAGGGTGTGACGGTTAAGTCGGTATCGTAATCCTCCAATCGCAAAACGTCCTCGGGGTTGCGGCCGTGGATGGCGGTAATCTCATCGCTGATCTGAATGTCATCCCGCCCCGTATTACACCGGCTCCGTTTCAACACCGGCTCAACCAGAGGACAATCTCGGGAGAAGCTGACTACGTGCCAGCGCCCATCATAAGAAAAGCCAGTATCGGGGGCACGATAGACGTGACCCAAAGCGTAGACAAACCCGACTGCCAGAACGGAAATGGCGATCAGAATCCCAGCCCACGCATCTTGGGAGAAAATGGCTTTCAGCTTGATCATTACGGCTCGGTCCGTTACATCTCTGATTGGATCAGATCAGCCAGGGATTCGTCGATTTCACGCACAAACGCTATAAATGGGGCTAACTGCATCTTAAGCAGATGGTCCACCCGATCCCTGCGGCAAAGTGCCACAGAGTCAAGCGCTTGCTTTGCGGCAGTATGACGCTGAAGGAGCTGATACGCGCAATAACTCACAGCGCCCGAATCGATCAGTATCTGCTGCGCCTTATGCAGAGCCGTCAAATCGGCTGCCTGACTCTTATAGTGCAAGAACTTCTCTTTTTGGGGATATTCAGCCCGCAGACCGTACAGAAGGGCCAGATTATTGCGTCCTTGCGCCCAATCGGAATTGGCAGGGCTTTGAAAAGCGTCTTCCAGATCGTCGTATATCTGAATTGCTTCCCCAAATAGCACACCCACATTGTACATCACCCGGACCATCTGGGGAGACGCGCCACCCAACAACGCGCCAATCTCCAAACCGGCCCCATAAAACGGGGTACTCTTGGCCCGCACCACCTGCCAGTAATTATCCTCTCCGCTCAAATTGCGTACATCCAACTCCTGGCCGGCTGCCGTTGCCAGCGCCATGCGATTGAGCGCATGGGCAGCCGCCGCCCGATAGGAGGCATCTACCCGACACTGTTCTATCAGGACTGATCCCGCCGCCTGCAAGGCCAGGGCCATATTCGCCGTGCGCCCAACGCCAAAACGGTGATGAGCACCCGCCGGCTCTTCATCCAACATATCGTCCACAAGAATAATACTCACCTGTACACAGGCCAATGCCGCCATAGCCGGAAAGGTTGTCGCAAAGTCGCCACCCACCGCAGCGCAGGCGATCCCCGGCAACTGCCAGTCCAAACGTACATCATCCTGAGTATCTGGAAAAAAACCGCCCATTTCGCTCCAGCGATCCGTACCCGGAACGCTGAATACCAATTCCCGCAAGACCGCAGCTGTAATTGCCGAATTCACGAGATTCCCTTTCGCTGTGATGACCCATACTGTCATCTAAATAGTATTGCATACTATAGTATAATCGACGAACAAGATGGATTTCGGAATGGGCAGAATGTATGAATTTTCAGCGGACCAGCCTGCCACGTACTGCGCCCAAAAAGCACTGCGCCCAAAAAGCACTGCGCCAAAAAAACACTGCGCCAAAAAAACACTACGCCCAAAAAACACTGTAGCGTGTGGTTAGCCACACGCTACAGTGCCGAAATCATTGATAGGATTGCCTCTTTGATCGAGTGCGTTGCCTAGCGCCAGCCAACCCAATTGTTAACCGGGTCGGTTTTGCTCTTGTCTGCCATCTTCCGCACATCCGACGGCGTTATGGATGTGGTGAAGGCTTCCAGAAGTACCAGCAAACCCTCTTTCCTCTCAGACTTCATCATTGACTGGAACTGCTCGATTGTAACTACCGCTTGCATTGTATACTCCTCTCCATTAGATGAACGATACGATCGGGGAAGAAATGCCCACTTCAAGAGTCAGTATACCTGCCAATAAGGGTAAGAAATTCGTAAAAATTGCGTAGATTTAACTCTCAGTAGCTAACTTTTGCAATTCGTAGAGTTTGTTGAGGGCATCCAACGGAGTCAGATTATTGACATCCATCCCGCGCAGGACCTCCACCACCGGGTGGGCATCGGCGAAGAGACCGACTTGCAGGGCCACCGGGCGCTTGCCCTGCCGGGAGATGACTTCGTTCAGCCGCCGGGGACCCGCCGCGCCCGACTGCTCCAGATCGTCCAGAATCTCCTCGGCCCGATGGACTACCTGTTTAGGCAGCCCCGCCATCTCCCCCACGTGGACGCCGTAGGAACGGTCCGCCTTGCCCGGCAAGATGCGGTGCAGAAAGACGACCTGCTCACCTCTATCATCGACAGCTACGTGATAATTGATTACGTGGGGCAAGCGTTCTGACAGATCGGTCAATTCGTGATAATGGGTGGCAAAAAGGGTTTTGGCCTGTAAGGAGGGGTGGTTGTGGATGTACTCCACCACCGACCAGGCGATGGCGAGACCGTCGTAGGTGCTGGTTCCCCGGCCAATTTCGTCCAGCACCAGCAGGCTGCGCCGGGTGGCGTGGTTCAAAATGTTGGCGGTTTCCACCATCTCCACCATAAAAGTGGACTGACCCCGATGAATTTCGTCGCTGGCCCCGATGCGGGTAAAGATGCGATCGACGACGCCGATGTGGGCGACTTCGGCGGGCACAAAGGAGCCGATTTGGGCCATCAGCACAATCAGGGCGGTCTGGCGCAGATAGGTGGATTTACCCGCCATATTTGGCCCGGTCAAGATGTGGATGGAAGCGTCCGGGGCAAGTTGGGTGTCGTTGGGCACGAATGGCTCGTCGCTGGTCATCTCCACCACCGGATGTCGCCCCGCGGCGATTTCGATGGTTGTGCCCTCGTCCATGCGGGGACGGTTGTAGCGCCGTTTGGCCGCCACCGAAGCCAGGCTGCTATAGACATCCAGCAGGGCCAAGCCATTGGCCAGGGATCGCAACTTTTCACCCGATTCGGAGAGTTGCGCGCAGACCCGGCGAAAGAGGGCCTGCTCGATCTCCAGCCGCCGCTCGTCGGCGTTGAGAATCAGCGACTCGTACTCCTTCAGTTCCGGGGTGATGTAGCGCTCGGCGTTGGTGAGGGTCTGCTTGCGGATGTAGTCGTCGGGGACTTTCTCGCCGTGGGTGTTGGTGATTTCGATGTAGTAGCCGAAGACTTTGTTGTAGCCCACCTTCAGACTTTTGATGTCCAGCCGCTCCCGCTCGGTGCGTTCCAGATTGGCAACCCAATCTTTGGCGTGGCGGCTTTTGAAGACGATTGAGTCCAATTCCTCGCTGTAGCCCTCCCGGATCAGGCCGGTGTTGGCCAGGGTGGCGGGGGGATCGTCGGCGATGGCGGCTTCGAGCAGGGCCAGCAGATCGTCGCAGGTGGGCAGTTGGGCCAGAAGGTCGTCGGCAAAAGTCTGACCGGTCTCCGGGTTGTCAAAGGCCGAGAGCCAGGCCCCGTCGGCAATCAACTGGCGAATCTGGGGCACCCGGCGCAGGGATTCCCGGCTGCCGGTCAGGTCCCGGGGCAGGGCGTTGCCCTGGGTGATGCGGTTGATCCAGCGCTCCAGATCGCCCAATCCCCGCAGGGCCTGGCGCAGTTCCGTGCGTACACGGGTTCGCTCCACAAAAGCTTGCACCGCGTCCAGGCGGCGGTTGATATCCGCCACTTTTAAGAGGGGCAGCCCCAGCCAGCGGCGCAGCATCCGTCCGCCCATAGGGGTGGCGGTCTCGTCCAGCACGCCGAGCAGACTGCCCTGGACACGCCCGCCCCGGATGGTCTCGGTCAGCTCCAGATTGCGCCGGGTGAACTCGTCCAGAGTCATAAAGTCGTGGGGGGTGTAGCTGTGCAGGGCGGTCAGTTGGGGCAGGGACCCGGGCTGCATGGCGGTGAGATAGGCGAGGATGGCCGCGGCGGCGCGGATGGCCTGGGGCGAGCGCTGCAAACCGAAACCGTCCAGACTGCCCACGCGGAAGTGGCGTTGCAGGCTCTCCCGGGCGCTCTCCAATTCCACCTGCCAGGCCTCCACGCTGGAAACAATCGCGCCCAGGTTCTCCACCAGCCCGCCCAAGCCGGTATGGGAGAGTTCCCAGTCGGCGGTGATCAGTTCGCTGGGCTTCAGACGGCTTAGCTCCTCGCCCACTTTGCGCTCCACCCCGGCCGCGCCGTTCTCCTCGAATTGGGCCGCGGCAAATTCGCCGGTGGTGATGTCGCAATAGGCAATGCCCGCCTCTGTGCCCCGGCTGTTGAAGGCCACGGCCACCAGATAGTTGTTGCGATCTTCGTCCAGCATAGCCGGGTCGGTGATGGTGCCGGCTGTCACCACCTGGCGCACGGCCCGATCCACCAACCCGTTGCCCGCCTCGCTCACCTGCTCGGCCACGGCCACTTTGTAGCCCGCCTTCACCAGCCGGGCCAGATAGCCCTCGACGCTGTGGTAGGGCACGCCAGCCAGGGGCACCCGCTGGTTGTCCCCCACCGGGCGGCTGGTCAGCACCACATCGCAGACTTCCGAGACGATTTTGGCGTCGTCGTCGAAGGTCTCGTAAAAATCGCCCAGGCGGAAAAAGAGGATACATTCGGGGTACTGGCGCTTGATGTCCAGGTATTGGCGGCGCATGGGTGTGCTCATTGGGCAAGCTCGCTGATTGGCGGTGAAACGGCAAAAAGGGGGCGCTGGCTGTTCAGCCAACGCCCCCAGTATACAATAACAGCCGGTGATCAGTGATCAGAACGGTCTACTGATCACTGATCATTCTGTTCGGCTTCGGCCCAGCGAATCCGCGCGTTTGGATCGCCGTAGAGAGTGTAGGCCAGCCAGGTGGGGTTGGCCGGGGAATCGGCGCGCACGGCCATACGCGCCTGATGAAAAGCCTCGGCCAGGGGTGCGTCGGCCCGCAGCGCGTCGTAGAAGGTGCGGGAGAAAAGCGATGCCAGCCGGTCGTTGATCTCCCAATAGGCCCCCACAAAAGCGGTGGCCGCCACCTGATTCACCATTTGTGCGGCCCAGCCACCGGTGCCGGTCAGGGTGAATTCCAGTTTGCCGCCGTGACAGGCATTGAGAAAAACAATGGGACGCTCTTTGCGGATGCCCTGGGTGCGGAATGAATTCAGGTCTATGGGTGCGATCGATTCCCCTCCCTCCAATAGAATGGGAGACCGATCCGCATTTTTGGCGTTGAAGTTGCCGTGGGTGGCAAAATGCAATAACTGTACCCCACCGACCTTTATCTGGCTTAGAAAATCCCCACGGGTGGTGATGGGTTGTGCAACGGCTATGGGAAGGGGTGTGCCCGGCAGTTGCGCGAAGTAATCGCTCTCTTCTTTGACAAATTCCAGGTCCAGGCTGGGGGTGATCATCTGTACGGTTCGGATGTTGAGCGTAGGATTCAACCCCCGGCCTGCTTGCCAGCGGGTCAGACGCCAGGCCCCGGCCAGAAAATCGTCTGCGCCGTGTTCGTCGTCAAAGGGGTAGATCATCTCCCAGGGAATCCACGGCTCATCGCTCAGAATCAGCAGCGTGCGGATTGTCCCGGCCTCCCGCAATTCTTGCAGCCGCCAATACTCATTTTTCAACTCTTTTGGGAATATCTGCTCGTAAAGATTGACGCCGAGGCCAATCGTTGTATCCATATAGTCCAGCGCTTCGGTCTCACCCAGCCCAAGCCCTGCGTTGCGCGCCATCTGGTCCAAATCGGCAAAGGAGTCTGCCAGCAGTTGGGTGGGGTCTTTCAGCCGCTGCAGAGCGACACTGCCCATACTTCGCTCCCGATAGCCGATTTTGGATTGGGGCGAAAGGAGTTTGAAGTGGAGCGTCTTGTCGTCCGTGTCCCGAACCACCCGCAGAATCACATCCGGGACAGCCGTACCGGGGCTGACAAACTGGATTCCGTCAATCCCCTCCGTCAGAGCAGCGCTGCCCTGATTTTCGAGAGGCGGCGCTTCGGGCTGGGCAGACAGCAGACCTGGCCGGTTGCCAATTCCCGGACGCCCGGCAGTACGCACGATCGGTCGTCCACCGGGCTGTATGCGCGGCCCCGTCGCGCCGCCGGTATTGAAAAGGCTGATTTCGGTCTTGAAGGTAGCCGTGCCCACGGGGTAGCCCAGGTGATAGAAGTCCAGCCGCAATTCTTTGTCACCGCTACTTTTATCGGTCAATTTGAGCAGGAAAATCGCCGGCTCCGAGTCGTCGCCCTTCCAAACCACCAGCGTTCGATGGGTGACGCCAGTGGTTTCGGCAAAGGCCGGCGCGGTCAGATGCACCTCCACCAATTCGGGTCTGTTTTCGTCTACAAAGGGCAGGGGCACAATTTCGTCCGCCCGGCTGGCATCCGGCTTTTTGATGACCAGTTGAAGGATCAACGGATGGATCGATTCGTCCCGGCTGGAAATGGTTGTGGGGAAATCCACTTTTGTGTGATAGGGCACGGCCTCACCCGCGTCCAGTAGGGGATCGCCGCCAGTGGGGGGGGCCGCGGAGAGTGCATCCAGCACCGCGGCGCTGGCCCCTTTCCCGCTACCGCTGCGAAAGGTCTGGGTCTGTTTGCCCCGTTTCAGTTCGGTGTAGGCCAGGCGTACAACGCTGTCGATGGCTTCCAATACGCGCAGGAATTCCACCAGCAACCGCTCGGTCTCCTCGCCGCTGATGCCTTCCCCGGTCAGCGCGGCTGCCAGGCCGCGCCGTCGGGCTTGGATAGCGTCCTGATCCGCCGCTGAAACTTCTTCCCAGACGCTGTAGAGTTTTGTCAGCACATCGGCTACGGTCGTATCCAACGCCTGGGCGTTGTAGTCCAGTTTTGCCAGTTCGGCCCGCTGGGTGGTGATTTCGCTCATGGGTGGCATCCTTTACGGCAAGCAGACACGGCAGGCGGAGGAGAGAAGTAGCTGGGATTGTAGCACGGGGAGGTTCGGGGGTCAATCGAGGGGAAATTGCCAGACGGTGTAATTTCGTCGGAGCGGATACTTGTGGTCTGTTTCGTACATGAATTTGACACAATGGCAAGATAAATGGGTGACTGGGCGGTAAAAATGTCGTTCTTAACCTGTTCTTAACCCGTTCACAGCCCCCGCTTCACCTGTTCTCCTGAAATCTGTGGATACTGGATGCAGACGAGCGCAGCAACTGGCTCATACAGCAGCCGCACGCTCGATACGCCATGACAACGAATTTCGTCCCACGATTCAATCAGGAGGTAGTACAATGCAATCGCAAACTCGTTCCGCTATTGTCATCTCGGCATTGCTGACCACATTAATAATGGCCCTCATCGGCGGGGGACTGCTGATCTACAGCGGTATGCTCCCGCTCAACGGTGTGAGCGCTGCCGGTGAGGTCAGCCGTCAAGTCCAGGAAGAAGCGCCGATTGTCGTCACTGTGCAGCCTGTCCTGGCTCCCGCTATGCAACAGGCAGAAACAGTATCTGTGGAAACGGCGCTGGCACTCCCGGCCCAGACCCAGCCAGGGCTGATGGGGTCAGAAGAAGTGGCCGCTCTAATCGACGAAGCCCTCGCGGCCCAGAGCGCGGCCGATGTACAGACCATTGCCGTCTATCAGACCCAACTCGAAGAATCCTATCAGGCCCTGGAAGATGCCTATCGCCAGATCGAGACGCTCCAGACCGCGCAAGAACAGGTTTCGAGTGGACGATCCTATGACGATGACGACCACGACGACGATGACGATGACGATCACGACGATCACAAGAGTGGGGAACGGGAGCACGACGATGACTAACAACCAACGACTCAAGTTCCCTGGCCGTCGTGGCCAGGGAGGAGGACTGGCCTGGAAGAGCGGGCTGGTAGCCTCCAGCGTGGGCGCAGTGTTGATGGGGTGGGCGATGCTGGGCCGGGCGGATGCAGCCCCGTCCAGCGCAGCCGCCCAGATCGCCCCGCCCCAGCCCCGGGTAATCGTTGTCCAAGTGCCCATTGCTGCCCTGGCCTCCCACGGAAGGCAACAGCCTGTACGTCAAAACAGCCCGCCCGTCCAGGCCAGCACGCAGGCAGCGCCTGGGCAGACCGCACCGGTCGCAGCCAGAGCGCAGATAGCCATGCCCTCTATGCCACAGAAACCCGTCTTCCAGCGACCGGTCACACGCACCCGGGGTTCATAGCAGCTTCGATTCCGGGAATCAGATTCGAGGAGATATCCAATGCTGGTAGAACACCGCTTCCGAGCGATGAATACGGATATCGGCGTCTGGCTGTGGAGCACATCGCCCGCCGCGGATAGCCTGCTGCACGAGGTAGAGCAGCTATTTGCAGATATAGAGGAGCAGTTGAGCCGCTTTCACGCCGATTCTGAGTTGAGCAGACTCAACACCCAGGCCGGCAAGGGAGCCACTGCGATTTCACCTCTCCTGGCTACAGTCTTGGCCCAGGCGCTGAAAGCGGCCCGCAAAACCGACGGCGTTTTTGATCCGACTGTGCTGCACGTTCTGTGTCAGGCTGGCTATGACCGCAGCTTTGAAAACATTGGGCGGAATGGCGTAGCCCAGAACAACAGACCCCAGGCAAATGTCACCGCGGCAGATTGGCGACAGGTTGAGTTCGATGCTGTCGACCGATGGGTGAGGCTTCCGGCCGGTCTAGGCATCGATCTGGGCGGTATTGCCAAAGGCTGGACAGTGGACCAGGCCATCCAACTGGCCCAGACCTGGGGAGCGGCGCTGGTGGATGCCGGCGGCGATATGCGCGCCGTGGGCAGACCCGGCGGCGAAGCCTGGCCTGTAGCTGTACAAGACCCCTTCGACGAGACCGGGGAGCTGATGACCCTGGCACTGACCGACTGCGCCGTAGCCACCAGCAGCATCGGCAGGCGCTGCTGGCAGCGGGATGGAGAGAGAGTACACCACATCATCGATCCACGCGCAGGCCAGGCCAGCGCCAGTGATCTGCATACGGTGACTGTGCTGGCCCAGACCGCAACCGAGGCCGAGGTAGCAGCCAAGACAGCCCTGATCCTGGGCGGTAGGGAGGGCGCAGCCTATCTGCGCCGCGCAGGGTACGCCGGTCTCTTGACCCAGCGCAATGGCAGCAGACAGATCATTGGGCCAATCCCACAAATCGAGGTAACTCGTGACTACACAGACTGAAATTCTCAAACAACAGGCATTGGAGCGCACCGCGGCGCGGCGGGCAGCCCTACAGCCCAAAGAAGACACTCCCGTTTCACCTCGTCAGCCGGTTCTAGCGCCGGCTGGCGCACACACCGCGGACGACAGCGATTCGGTCTGGGGCGCGATTCTGGGCACACTGATCGGTCTGGCCCTGGCCGCAGCCGGACTTGCCATTGGCATCGGCGCTGTCGGGCTGGCCGGTGAGACCACATCCTTCTGGTATCTCAGCCGTTCGGCTGGATTTGTGGCCTATCTACTGCTCTGGGGGTCTGTAGTCTGGGGAGTGCTGCTCAGTTCAAAGATCGCCAAAGGCGCGGCCCGCCCATCGATTTTGCTCGACGTTCATCAGTTTTTGAGCGGCGTTGGTCTGGGTTTTGGCTTCTTCCACGGGTTGATTTTGATGGGGGATCGTTATCTGGCCTTTCCCTTGCGGGCTGTTCTGCTGCCTTTCGGCGGCGAATACGAACCGCTGCTGGTGGCCGCGGGCCAGATCGGGCTTTGGCTTTCAGCGCTGCTCATCGCCACTTTCTACGTGCGCAAAGCGATTGGGCAGAAGGTTTGGCGTTTGATCCACTTCAGCGGCTTTTTCGCCTTCTGGGCGGTTGTCGTCCACGGCGTCGCCCTGGGGACAGACAGCAGCCTGCTCTGGGTGCAGCTGCTCTACCTGTTCACCGGCGGCGCTGTGCTCTTTCTCACCATCTATCGGATTCTGACGGCACAGAAGTCCGACAAGACGCTTGCCATACCGGCCGCCTGAATCCGTGATAGAATACTGGGCAGTCGACAGGGCTGGGGACACTGATAGCAGCGGAAAGCGGGCGCAGATTCACACAGAAACAATTGATCTGCGCCGATTTTATCCGCGGCCCATTTTTATATCAGCGACGAAAATGTAGGTCGGACTGTTAGTCCGACTGGCCTGTTCTGTTGCAGGTCGGACTGTTAGTCCGACGTACGAATGGCTATTTTCAGGGCAGGCTACACGACCGGCTGATACCGGTAGCGACAAAAATGCGACGCCGGACTCTGGACGCCGGCCCAAATTGCTCAGGGCAGCGCCCTGTCGCACTGTCCTGAGCAATTTGGGCCGGCACATCCACACCTGTGATAGAATCCGAGGAAGCAACCAAAGACAATGACGAACGAGAGAATTCTATTGGCAGACGACGACGAAATGATCGTTGACGCCCTGCGCTATCAATTGGAAAAAGAGGGCTATGCGGTAGTCGTCGCCTATGACGGGGTGCAAGCGCTGGAACAGGCCCACGCGCAGAACCCGGACCTGATTCTGCTGGATGTGATGATGCCCAAAATGCAGGGCTGGGAAGTCTGCCGGGAGATTCGGCGGGAGAGCACTGTGCCCATTCTGATGCTGACGGCCCGGGGCGAGGAGATGGACCGGGTGTTGGGACTGGAATTGGGGGCCGACGATTATGTGGTCAAGCCCTTCAGCTTCCGCGAGCTTCTCGCCCGCATCCACGCCAATCTGCGCCGGGTCTCTTTCCAGAATGTCGCGCTGCCTGTGGAGACCGATAGCTCTGTTGTCCAGATCGGCGGGATCGAGATTGACAAACGTCGCTACACAGTTGCCCGTCACGGCGCGCTGGTCCCACTCTCCCAGCGCGAATACGATCTGCTCGTCGCTCTGCAAGGGGCGGATGGCGCGGTGGTCAAACGGGGCGATCTGCTGGATCAGGTGTGGGGCGAGGAATGGATCGGCGATCCGCGCACCCTGGACGTTCATATGCGCTGGCTGCGAGAAAAGCTGGAAGATGTGCCAGGCGCGCCCCGGCTGCTGCTCACTGTGCGCGGCGTCGGCTATCGACTGGTCACTGCGGACGAACTATAACGCCTATGCAAACCACACCCCCCCCATCCAAGCCCCGATACGCCTCTGCCCGCTGGCCCTGGCAGCGTAGCCTGCAAAGCCGTATCGTCCTCGCCTATGGGGGCGTCTTTGTCATTGTGCTGGCTCTGCTGATGGCCCGGGTAGTGCAGGTGGTCTACACAGCCCAGCTAAACGACGCCGAGCACAATCTGGAGATCGAGTCCTTTCTGGCCGCCAACGCGCTGGAAGACCCACTGAGCGGTTACGATGTGGAATTCGAAGAATATGCGCGCTGGGAGTCAAAACAGGAAGACGATGACCACAAGGATAAAGAGAAGAAAAAAGACAAAAACAAGGATGATGAGGATAACAAAGAGAGTGTAAGTCGAGCAGCCTCTGCCCCAATTGCTGCGCGTCTGCAGGCGGTTGCCAACCTCTATGCATCCGACACCGGCGCCCGGGTGACAATTCTCGATCCCCAAGGCGATGCAGTGGCGGACAGCGCCTTTGCCTTTGCCCAGGTAGGCAGCCAGCTAGCGCAGATCGAAGTACAGGCGGCCCTGCGCGGCGAGGAACAGCACGACATTCGGCCCGACCCCGTGACCGGCAACTCAACCCTCTATGCGGCCGCACCTATCCAGCAGAACAACCGGCTGTTGGGTGTTGTGCAGATGTCCCTGCCTATGGCTGACGTCACAGCGTCCATCTGGTCGCTGACATTCAGTCTGGTAATCACCGCTGCCCTGGCGCTGGGCGTGGCCACGGCCCTGGGCGTCTGGATCAGCCGTCGCCTGGTACAGCCCGTGCGCGAGTTGGAGGCAGCCTCCCTGGCTATCGCCCAGGGCGACCTGACCCGCCAGGTACCCGCGCAAGCTGCCGACGAACTGGGCGCGCTGGCCCGGGCCTTCAACCGGATGGTGGGGGAATTGCAGCGGATGCTGGAGCAGCAGCGCCTCTTTGTGGCCAATGCCAGCCACGAACTGCGCACGCCCATCACCAATATTAAACTGCGCAGCGAGACTCTGCTCGACGGGGGACTGCACGATTCAGCTATTGCCGAACGCTATCTGGCGGAGATTGACAGCGAGGCCGACCGCCTGGGCCGTCTGGCCAATGCCCTGCTCGATCTCTCCCGTTTGGAAAGCGCCGACCCCTCCCCGCCGGTCGAGAGTGTTGATCTGGTACCGGTTCTGCTCTCGGTGGTCCGATCCATGCGTATGCGCGTGGGCGAGGCTGGACAGACCCTGCGCACGGAACTGCCCAACCAGTTACCCCCGCTGCGGGTGTGGCCGGAGCAGATCGAAGCGGTGGTGATCAATCTGATGGACAACGCCATCAAATATACGCCAGAAGGCGGCACGATTCGTTTGGATGCAGAGAGCGACGCGGCGGTCTGCCGCATCCGGGTCGCCGACAGCGGGCTGGGCATTCCCGCCGCGGATTTGCCCCATATTTTTGAGCGCTTCTACCGGGTGGACAAGGCGCGCAGCCGCCAGACTGGCAAGAATGGCACAGGGGGCGCGGGGTTGGGGCTGGCGATTGTCGCCGTGTTGGTGGAACGCAACAGCGGACGGGTCTGGGCCGAGAGCGAAATCGGCCAGGGCACAACGATTACGCTGGAGTTCCCACGGGATGACGCCTGACCGGCGGGTTTTCCGGGTATTGTCCCCGTCGTGGTAGGATGCGGAGAAAACCCAACCAGTCCATTTGCCAGGAGACACCCAGTGCAGGCCATCACCCTACCCCAGACCATCTACGACGAAATCATCGCCCACGCCCTCGAGGGCAAGCCCGAAGAGATTTGCGGCATTCTGCGCGGGCGGGGGACGGAAGCCTTTGAGCTTTTTCGGGCCAAAAACATTGCGCCGGAACGCATCGAAAATTACGATGTGGACCCCCAAACGCTGATGAAGCAGTTTGCCTTTGAGGAGGCGGGGGATGAGATGATGGGGATTTACCACTCCCATCCGGTCTCGGTGGCCTGGCCCTCGGCCACCGACGCCTGGAACGCCCACTATCCCGACACTTTCTACCTCATCTGCTCGACAGAATACGACGACGGGCCCATTCTGCGCGCCTTTCGGATGGTGGCGAGCTACCCGGAGGTGAACGGGGACGCGCTGCGCCAGGCCCTGCCCTTCCGGGAAGTGCGCCAGGGACTCTTCGGCTACTACCAGGCCGCGGACCGCTCCACGCCCCGGGTCTTGCACCCAGTGGCGGCGGATGTGGCCCTGCCCTTTTATGTGGTTTTCACTGTGGACGACGCGGGCGCGGTGGATGAACTGCGCTTTGTGGAGGTTACAGAGTATCGGGTGGAAATTGGGGAATAGGGACTGGGGACTGGGGACTGGGGACTGGGGACTGGGGACTGGGAAGATTCGGCGAACCCGATCCCCAGTCTCCAATCCCCAGTCTCCGATCCCCTACCTCAGCACCTTCGCCAGCGCGCCCCACTCCTGCAGAGAGAGGGTCTCGGCCCGGCGCTGGGGATCGATCCCGGCGCTGAGCAGCCCGGCTTCGACGGCATCCTTTGCCATCCCCAACCCAGCGACTACACTGTTGCGTAGCTGCTTGCGTTTCTGCCCAAAGCCCGCCCGCACAACCGAAAAATACCACTCCGGGTCCACACCCGTCACAATCGGCTGGGGACGCACGTCCAGGCGCAGCACCGCGCTCTCCACTTTGGGTCGGGGGTGGAAGGCGCCCGCGGGCACTTTCTGTACAATTTTGGCTTCGGCGTAGAACTGCACTCCGACGGACAACAGAGACATCTCCCCCGGCCCGGCGACGATGCGCTGGGCCACTTCCCGCTGCACCATCACAACAGCCAGTGTGGGCGGCTGGGCCGCTTCCAGCAGGTGGCGCAGGACCGCGCTGGTGATGTAATAGGGGAGGTTGGCGACGACTTTGTAGGGAGGGGATTGGGGGCTGGGGGCTGGGGATTGGAGATTAGGGATTGGGGACTGGGGGCTGACGATCACCCTGTCACCCTGCCACCCTGTCACCCTGTCATCCGCCAGCAGCGCCGCCGGATCGACTTTCAAAATGTCGGCGTGGACGAAAGAGACATTCGGCTGGTCGGCGAAGAGTTCCTGCAGGATGGGGATGAGCCGGTCGTCCAGTTCCACGGCGACGACCCGGCCGGCCTGGGCGGCCAGGTGGCGGGTGAGCACGCCCAGGCCGGGGCCGACTTCCAGCACAGTGTCGGCGGGGGTCAGGTCCGCGGCCGCAGCGATGCGGGCCAGGTGGGATTCGTCCACGAGAAAGTTCTGGCCAAGAGATTTCTTGGGGTCCAGGTCGAAACGGCGGATGAGGTCGAAGACGGAGGGGGGAGTCACGGGGTCGGCGTGGACGGGTCAAAGATGCGGTCGGCCAGCGCAGGGTCGATACGCCGGAAGTGCTTGGCATTGAGGGTGAGGATGCGGTCCGCATTGGCTTTCACGCCGGCGCGCAGGATCAGAGCGTCGTAGATGATGCCGCCCGTGAGGGAGCGGGCCACCAAGTCTTCGATTACAGCAAAATAATCGGCTGCTTCTAAATGGACTATCTGGAAATGTCTTTCAATTCCATCCTTCAACATCGCCTCTGCTTCGTTCGCCAAGACAGGACGAGGCATAGGCACAATTGTCAGCTTATTGAAAAGTTCCGCCAGCGTATGCGCGCCGACAATTCCTTCAATCGCGCGCGTTTGCGCTTGCTTTAGCCAGGGCAAGACGAACCCGTGAGCTGGGTGCGACTGCAACAGCGCAGCGAGAAGGGTCGAAGTGTCGAATAGGATTTTCATTGCAATTCTGGTTCAAATGGATGGAGAGGGGCTTCCCGCCCCTCCTGCATAAACGCATCCCAGTCGAAGCCTTCTTCAATCGCCCCTCGAAAGACGAGAATGCCGTTCTCGCGTACCAATCCTGGAGACTGACATTCAGCTTCTGCTATGCCGTTTGGCTTGTGCCCGATCCCAGAGACGTCATTCGTAGCATCTTCTAGCTTCAGTACAACAAGCATCCCAGGAAAGAGATGTCGCTGAATTTCGTCGGGAATGTTCAGTTGTCCCTGCTTGTCTACTTGCAACTCGACTTCGATCCTCATTAGATTTCTCCTTTCCTACTCATCCTCCAACCGCAGCACAGACATAAACGCCTCCTGGGGAATCTCCACGGACCCCACCATTTTCATGCGCTTCTTGCCCGCCTTCTGCTTCTCCAGCAGTTTACGCTTGCGGCTGATGTCGCCGCCGTAACATTTTGCCAGCACGTCCTTGCGCATAGCCTGGACGTTGGCCCGGCTGATGATCTTCGTGCCCACCGCGGCCTGAATCGGCACGGGGAACATCTGGCGGGGGATGATCTCCTTCATTTTGCTCACCAGCCGCTGGCCTTTGTGGAAGGCGTCGTCCCGGTGGATGATGACGCTGAGCGCGTCCACGGGCATACTGTTGACCAGCACATCCAGCTTCACCATATCCGAGATGCGGTAGACGTCCAGGGTGTAATCCATCGACGCATAGCCTTTGGTGCGGGCCTTCAGTTCGTTGTAGAAGTCCACAATAATCTCGGCCAGGGGGATGTTGAAGGTCAGTTCCAGCCGCTTGCTGTCCAGCCAGGTCTGATTTTTCACTTCACCCCGCCGCTTCGTCACCAAATCCATAATTGGCCCGATATAATCTGCGGGGGTGAAGATGTGCAGCTCGCACCAGGGCTCCTCCACGTGGGCAATCTCCGTGGGTTCAGGCAGGTCGGCCGGGCTGTCGATGATGAACTCGGTGCCGTCGGTCTTGCGCACCCGATAGGCCACGGAAGGCGCTGTGAAGATAATGTCCAGGTCATACTCCCGTTCCAACCGCTCCTGGACAATCTCCATATGGAAAAGGCCCAGAAAGCCCAGGCGAAAACCGAAACCCAACGCCTGGCTCGTCTCGGGTTCGTAGACCAGTGCGGCGTCGTTGAGTCGCAGCTTTTCCAGGGCATCGCGCAGGTCCGGGTAGTCGTCGGCGCTGGACGGATAGAGACCGGCAAAGACCATCGGCTGCATGGGTTCGTAGCCGGGCAGAGTTTCGGTGGCTGGGTTGGCGGCCAGAGTGATGGTGTCGCCTACGGCCAAATCCTGGATGCTTTTCAGACCCGTGGCGATATAGCCCACTTCGCCGGCGTGCAGGCCAGGGGTTTTGAAGAGCGCGGGGGTCAGCACACCGATTTCCAGGGGTTCCAGTTCGGTTTTGGTCGTCATCGCCAGCAGACGGGGCGTGCCGGTAATTGTGCCGTTGACCACCCGCACATAGGCGATCACCCCTTTGTAGGCGTCGTATTGGCAGTCGAAAACCAGGGCTTGCAGGGGCGCGTTCACATCACCCACCGGGGGCGGGACCTGGCGCACCACCTGGGCCAGCACTTCTTCGATATTCAGCCCACTCTTGGCGCTGATGCGGGGGATGTCCTCGGCGGCCACGCCCAGCAGACTCTCGATCTCCTCGGCCACATCGTCGGGCATAGCCGCGGGCAGGTCGATTTTGTTGATAACCGGGACGATTGTCAGGTCCAGCTCCATAGCTGCGAAGAGATGGGCCATTGTCTGGGCCTGGATGCCCTGGGATGCGTCCACCACCAGCACCGCGCCCTCGCAGGCTTGCAGCGCCCGGCGCACTTCGTAGGTGAAATCCACGTGGCCGGGGGTGTCGATGAGATTGATCTCATACTCCTGGCCGTCCTGGGTGTGGATCATCCGCACCGCGCTGGCTTTGATGGTGACACCCTTTTCCCGCTCCAAATCCATGGAATCGAGAAGCTGCTCCTTCATCTCCCGCTCGGTCACAGTGCCGGTGGATTGGAGCAGCCGGTCGGCCAGGGTGCTTTTGCCGTGGTCGATGTGGGCAATAATCGAAAAGTTACGTATGTGGTCCAGATTCAAATTTCACCGCCGAAAG
>JAHDWH010000341.1:0-2927 GCA_023384455.1 Caldilineaceae bacterium
TGTCGAAGGGTCCGAGAGCCGTCCCCTGCCGCCGGGGCTGGCCGTCCACCTGACGCTGCCCTCCTCTGTGACCGAGCGAACCCGTCAACTGGCCGGGGAACTGGCCGCGGGGCGCACCTCTACTTACGACATCGCCGCGGCCATCGAGGGCTATCTGCGCGGCTTCCCCTACGATCTGGACGTGCCCGGCCCGCCAGAGGGGGTGGACGTGACCGACTTTTTCCTCTTTGACCTGGCCCGGGGCTACTGCGACTACTACGCCACGGCTTTTATCACCCTGGCCCGGCTGAACGGGCTGCCCACCCGCTTTGCCACGGGCTATATCTCTTCCCGCTGGGATTGGGAGCGCCAGGAGTGGGTGATCACCGAAGCCGAGGCCCACTCTTGGCCGGAGGTCTATTTCCCCGATCTGGGCTGGATTCCCTTTGAGCCGACCGCCGGGCGGCCCAGCCTGGAACGCACCGGGCTGCCCAGTATCAACGCCCGCCCCTTTGTGCCCGCGCCGGTGGAGCCGGAGGTGATCGACGATGTGGATCCGAACGCCTGGAACTGGCAGATGCTCTTTTGGCTACTGCCCGTGGCCGGGCTGCTCTGGGCCCTGCTGGTCTGGCTGGACCGCCGTGACCCGGACGACCCCTGGCTGAGTCTGGTGGGCTGGGGGCGGCGTCTGGGCCGGGGGCCAACCCCCGCCGAGACCGAACTGGAGTATGGCCGGGAGTTGGCCGACTATCTGGACGAGGAAGAGTACGCCGAGGCCGAACGGCAACGGCGCATCACCGGCAATGTCCTGGGGCTTTCCCAGGCCGTCAGCGAAAGCCGCTACGCCACCGGCCAGTTCAGCGCGTTGGCGGCGCGGCGGGCGGCGGCGAGATGGAAGGCGATACGCAAGGAGATTAGCAGATGGAGAAGATGAAGATACAGGCAGTTGATTGGTTGATTTGTTGATTGGTTTGTCCGCTACTCACCCCATCACCGAACCACCCAATCAACCAGTAAACCAATCAACCAATCAACCAATCAACAAAGGAACTTCCCCCCAATGAAAATCACATCCATCGAAACATTTCTGGTCAATATGGGCCACCGCAACATTCCGTATGTGCGGGTACACACGGACGAGGGCATCTACGGCGTGGGCGAGGCCTACTCGTGCGGGCCGGACAAAGCGACGGTCGAGTGCATCCGGGACTTTGAGGGCTGGCTGATCGGCCACGACCCGCGGGACATCGAAGGGCTGTGGCAGTTGATGTACGCCGGTTCCCGCTTCCCCGGCGGAATGGTGCTCAACGCGGCTATCAGCGGTATCGAGCACGCGCTGTGGGACATTGCGGGCAAGGCCGCGGGGCTGCCCGTCTATCGGCTGGTGGGGGGCAAATGCCGCAACAAAATTCGGGTCTACCAGGCCCCCCGGGGCAACACACCGGAGGAGCTGGCCGAAAACGCGGTGGCTCTCATCGAAAAGTACGGCTACACCGCCATCAAAATGGGACCGTTGCCTTCGGGCTGGCAGGCAATGCCCTGGGCCAAAGCCATGCGGGAGACCGAGCGGCGGGTGGCGGCTGTGCGAGAGGCTGTGGGCGAGGACATCGACATCGGCCTGGACCCCCACGCCCGGCTCTTTGAGGTCTCTCAGGCCCAGGAACTGTGCCGGGTGGTGGCTCCCTATCGCCCCTTCTTTGTGGAGGAACCCCTGCGCCCGGAGAACTACGACGCCATGCAAAAGCTGAGTCAGCAGGTGGATGTGCCCCTGGCCACCGGGGAGATGCTCTACACCCGCCACGAGTTCCGGGAACTGCTGGCCCGTCAGGCTGTGAATATCATCCAGCCCGACATTTGTCTGATGGGCGGTCTGTGGGAGATGAAGAAGGTGGCGGCCATGGCCGACGCCCATTACGTGAGCGTCGCCCCCCACAATCCCTGCGGGCCGGTGGCGACGGCGGTGAATGTCCATTTTGCGGCCAGCACCCACAACTTCCTGATTCTGGAATACCACGCGGACGACGAGGGCGCGCGCCGGGATATTGTGGACGACCCGATGGCACTGGTGGACGGCTATCTGGAAATTCCGGAGAAGCCGGGGCTGGGGATTGACCTGAATGTGGAGGCGCTGGCCGCGTATCCGTTCAAGTCCTGGCACCGGGGCTTCACCTTCCGGGAGGACGGCGCGCTGGCCTACCAATAGGAATGGAACGCGGATTTGGCGGAACGGGCGGATGGGCGCGGATAGGAAAGGGAGGGGATGATGAGATGATGGGGAATGCACGGTATGTCATTATCTCATTATCTCATTATCCTCTCTCTGCGACGCGTCGAGAATCGTCAGCCCGACAAGCGTCTCGTCCCGGTAGCCGAGGAGGATACCCTCGTCGGTCATTTCGCTGTGGGTGGAGGCGGGGTGATCTTCGAAGTGGACGTAGAAGACATCGGCTTCGTCGTCGTAGTCGAGCCAGAGCGAGCGGTTTGGTGCTTGGGTGATTTTCATAGCGGGTGTTCGGGTTGAATCAGGTGGTTTGTGCGTTGCGGTTACTATAGCAGAGCCGGCATTGCAGCGCAAAGCGATGTGCAGAATCTCGTCACCCCCTGGCCCCCTCCTCTCCCAGCCGGGGGTGTGGGTCGGTGGAGCTGACCGCGAATGGGAGGATGACGCGAATAGATGATTCGTGGGTCACGTTTTCCTTGCTGGCGAAGAAGCCGTTTCGTCACTGTCCGGACAACCATTCGCGTAATCCTCGGATTCGCGGTCAAAGCGTCCCAAACCCCCTCCTCTCCCAGCGCGGAGGGCAGCACAAACGAACCGATGCCATCGCTGGGGGAGGAGGGGGCGTCCCTCAAACAGCCGACCTTCCCTTCGCTGGTAGGGGGCGGTGAGGGTTGACCGCGAATGGGAGGATGACGCGAATAGATGATTCGTGGGTCACGTTTTCCTT
>JAHDWH010000341.1:3027-4787 GCA_023384455.1 Caldilineaceae bacterium
GTGAGGGTTGACCGCGAATGGGAGGATGACGCGAATAGATGATTCGTGGGTCACGATTTTTCTGCTGGCATAGAAGCCGTTTCGCCACTGTCCCGCCAACCATTCGCGTAATCCTTGCATTAGCGGTCACCCTTTCCACCGACTTGCCAACCCCGCCAAAATCCCTATACTGACGACTAGACATATCCGCGCTGGTGCGACGCACTCGCCAAAACAATTCTCGCAACGCCAGTCTGGTGTGGCGAGTGCGTCGCACCAGCAGACCGACAACTGCGGTCAGACAAATCATTTACCAGCGGCATAGAATCCAATGGCCCCAGAACCCCAACCCATCATCTACAACCAGCCCGGCTGGTATGTGGAAAACGTCTACCAGACGGTCAACAATTACCTCCTGCCACCGGAGCGGCAACCTCTTTGGGTCGATGTGCCTTCTCTAACCGCCCACTTCATCGGACGCGACACCATTGTCGCCGACCTGTCCGCCCGTCTCACCGCGGGTGGAAGCGTCGCCCTCTCTGCCGAGGGCAAGCCGGGGGTGGGCAAGACGACCCTGGCCGTGGCCCTGGCCCACCACCGGGAGGTGCTGGCCCACTTCTCCGATGGGGTGCTGTGGGCCGGGCTGGGACCACAGCCCGACCTGCCCAGCCGCCTGGCCCGCTGGGCCAACGCTCTGGGACTCGACATCAGCGACCGGCCCACTGTGGAGGCCCGCGCCCAGGCCGTGCGCGACGCCATCGGCCACAAGCGCCTGCTGCTGGTCATCGACGACGCCTGGGGTTTGGAAGCCGCCGAAACCCTGCGCTGTGGTGGACCCAACTGCGCCCACCTGCTCACCAGCCGGGACCAGCGCCTGGCGCTACAATTTGCCGGACGCAGCGAACGGGTGGAGGAGTTGACCCCCGCCGACGCCCTGGAACTGTTGCGCCGCCTGGCCCCCAAAGCCGTGGCCGCAGACGAGCAACAGACCACGGGGCTACTGGCCGCGGTGGGCTATCTGCCCCTGGCCGTGGAACTGTTGGGCGGATATCTGGCCGCGGGGGCCAGCGGACGCTTTGCCGACGCCAGCCGCAGCGCCCTGACCGAACTGACCGACCCGGCCCGCCGTCTGTCCCTGGCGACCCGTCGCTTGGGAGACGGCACAGGCCAGCGGGTTACTTTGGAAGAGACGATTGCCCTGAGCATCGACGGGCTGGCCGAAGAATCACTCGCGGCCGTGAACATCTTCTACAGCCTGGGCGCATTCGCTCCCAAACCGGCCAGCTTCGACCTCGAAGCGGCCCAAGCTGTGGCCGAGTGCGATGCAGACGTCCTGGCCCTGCTCATAGACCGCAATCTGCTGGAATACAACGACACCGACGAATCGCTGGCCCTGCACCAGACCCTCGCCGATGTGGCCCACACGTGTACACTGGCTAAAGCCATCGTCCGCCATCGGGAGCACTATATGGAATTAGTCAACGCTGACGAGGACGACTGGAGGGCAATCGAGATAGTCTATCCTCAATTGCAGTGGGCATGGGAGCAAATACCAGATATGCATGTGATGAAGTTCAATTTTGTTGATAGTTTGTCAACTTTTCAGGCTCGCCGTGGCCTCTGGGATGATATGTTGAAGTGGTTGACTGTGTCTATGCGTTTTGCCGAGAGAAATTCGGACACAATGGGTCAGGCTTTCGTATTATTGGGGTTTGGCACCGCCTATCGTAACAATTGTGCAATCAGAGCAAGAAATGGAAAAAAGTGTGAAAAATGAATGG
>JAHDWH010000018.1 GCA_023384455.1 Caldilineaceae bacterium
GCACTTCTCCGGGTGAAAGTGCGGTTACAAACCGCACCTACAGATTCCACGATCTCCTTGATCAGTACAGATAATCGGATACTTCCAGCGGGTGTTACTCTACAGGAGGGGTGCTGGATTGTCAACCGTCTGTCTATGGAAATAAGTAATTGTCCGTTATTACATAAGGTGGTGCAGAGACGTGAAGACGTGAAACGTGAGAGTATATGGCGACACCTCACGTTTCACCTTTCAGTTGGTTGGCCGACCGACTAACGCTTGTGGGTTAGTTCCTCGCTGGTACAGAGTAGGGGTTTCGTCGCCGCGATTCCGGGAATCGGCCAGACAATCTCTCGAATTCCCCTGTCGGGTTGGCCGATTCCCGGAATCAGCGCACCCAAGCTATTTACGGAGAATTACCAATTAGAAGACCGGATGGCCGGGAAAAATTTGCCAGCCAGTCGAACAGAACGGTATACTGTTCGTCTATCAGCTGTTCGCGGCAAGTGGCCGCGACATTCTTTCTACACGACACCCACAAGCGGGGTTGCATGACTATCGGTTATTATCGTTTTCCAACAATTCACAAAGAACGGATCGCCTTCGTCTCGGAGGACGACCTGTGGGAAGTCTCTGTCAGTGGTGGCGTGGCACGGCGACTGACTGCGAACCTGGGCGGTGTCACCTACCCCTTCTATTCGCCCGACGGCGAATGGCTGGCCTTTGTGGGCCGGGAAGAGGGATCCGCAGAGATATATGTGATGCCCGCTGAAGGGGGCGAGGCCCGACGCCTGAGCTATCTGGCCTCGGATTGCCGGGTATTGGGCTGGAGCCAGGAGAGCCGCGATATCCTCTTTATGTCTGCCTACGGCCAGGCCCAGCGGGGCGAATATGAGATTTATCGCATTGCCCCGGAGAGCCAGAATGGCGCGGTGGAGAAGCTGGCCTTTGGCCCCGCTCGCTCCATAGATTTTGGACCCGACGGAGCGGTGGTTTTGGGGCGCAATACCGGCGATCCGGCCCGCTGGAAGCGCTATCGGGGGGGGACAGCCGGCCATCTCTGGATCGACCGCAACGGGGATGGCGAGTTTCAGCCCTTCCTGCGCGAAATCCCAGGCAATATCGCATCGCCTATGTGGATCGTCAACGGTGAGGCTGCCGGGCGCATCTTTTTTGTCAGCGATTACGAAGGCATTGGCAACCTTTACAGCGCGCGGCCCGATGGGAGTAATCTGATCCGCCATACGGATCACGCGGATTACTACGCCCGCAACCCGACCAGCGATGGCAAGCGGATCGTCTATCACGCGGGGGCAGACCTCTACGTCTTCGACCCCGCGGACGGGACAAGCCGCCAGGTAGACGTTCAGTATCGAAGCCCCCGGGTGCAGCGTAATCGCAAATTTGTCTACGCCGGCCGCTACCTGGACGGCGCCAGTCTCTCCCCCGACGGCTCGGGCATTGCCATCACCACCCGGGGCAAAGCCTTTGCCTTTTTCAATCACGAGGGCGCGGTGTTGCAGTTGGGCGAACGGGACGGGGTGCGCTATCGGCTGGCTGATTCTCTGAACCGGGACAACGGCCTGCTCTTGATCAGCGATGCCAGCGGCGAAGAACGGCTGGAAATACACAGTTTTGAGCCTGGCAGCTCCCCCCGGGTGTTGGAGGAGATAGAGTTTGGTCGGGCCATCGAATTGCACGTTTCGCCCACCCATGACCGGGTAGCGCTGACCAATCACCGCCACGAGCTTCTGCTTATCGATCTGGAAAGCCAGACGGTGACGGCTGTTGACCACAGCCCCTTTCAGCGCATCAGCGGTGTGAATTGGTCACCCGATGGCCGCTGGCTGGCGTATGGCTATGCGGCCACCCACCAGACTACCGAAATCCGTCTCTATCGGCTGCCCGATGCCGAAGCCGAGGACGAGAGCCTGCGGGAGGGCAAAGTCTTTCCTGTCACCCGGCCTGTCCTGCGCGATGTGCGACCCGCCTTTGATGCAGAAGGCCGCTTTCTCTACTTTTTATCCTACCGGGAGTTCAACCCGGTCTACGATACCCTCACCTTCGATCTGGGCTTTCCCCGGGGTGCCCGCCCCTATCTGATTACACTGCAGGCAGATAGGCCAAATCCTTTTATTCCCCAACCTGAGCCGGAGTCGGCAGAGGAAGAGGAGGAGGAAGATGATGGGGATGAAGAAGAGGGTGAAGATGACGAGAATGGGGAGGAGGAGGACGGCCTGCCATTGGATGACGATTTGGAGGGGCCAGACCCAGACGCCGAGGACGCCGAGGACGAGGCGTTGGATGAGTATGACGAGGAGTACAACGAGGAGGATGACGAAGAGGGGATGGGGGTCAGCGATTTCTCCAGTCACCTGTCGGCCAACCCATCGCCTCGCCTGAGCCGCTTTGCCGGAGACGCGACGGGCGAACCCCAGGCTGAGGGGGAAGCAGAAGGGCCGTCTGCGGACAAAGAGGAGACGGCGAAAAAGTCCTCTGTGGATGGGCAAAAGAGAGAGAGCAAAGAAGATAAAAAGAAGACCCGCAAGCCGATTCGTATCGATCTGGAGGGAATTGCTGACCGGGTGTTGGCCTTTCCTGTGCCCGAAGGGCGCTACGGACGGATTGCCGGCGTGCCGGGCAAGGCGATCTTTACAATTATGCCCATCAAAGGCAGTCTGGAAGACGATCAGGACGAGGAAGATGGGGGCGGCAGCGACAGTCTGTTGCGGGCCTGGAACTTTAAGGAGTTTCGGGCAGAAACCCTTGTGGACGGCGTGCAATCCTTCGATCTCTCCCGTAACCGCAAGAAGCTGATCTACTGGTCTCACAACCGGCTGCGGGTGATTCCGGCCGGGGAAAAACCGGCCAGCGAGAGCGGCAGCCCCCGCAAGACAGGCTGGATCGATCTGGGCCGGGTCAAAGTGTCGGTGGCTCCCCAGAGCGAATGGGAGCAGATGTTCCGGGAGGCGTGGCGGCTGCAACGGGATCACTTCTGGAACGAAGAGATGTCAGAAGTGGATTGGACGACCGTCTATCATCGCTATTTCCCTCTCATCCGCCGGGTGAGCAGCCGGACAGAATTTAGCGATCTGATGTGGGAGATGCAGGGCGAGCTGGGCACCAGCCACGCCTACGAGATCGGCGGTGATTACCGTTCCCGGCCCAGCTTTAATCAGGGCTTTCTGGGCGCGGATGCCCTGTGGGACGAAGCGGCCCAGGGGTATCGGCTGGAAAACTTCATCCTGGGCGATCCCTGGGATGCCCAGGCCCACTCCCCCCTGGCCGCGCCCGGTGTAGACATCCGCCCCGATGATCTGCTGGTAGCCATCAACGGCCAGCCAGTCAGCGCGCTGATCAGCCCGGCCCAGTTGCTTGTCAATCAGGCAGGCGAAGAGGTGTTGCTAACCGTACGCCGGGCCAAAACAGGGGAGACAGAGAGAGAGACCGCGCCCATCGATGGGCCCAAGAGCGACGAAGAAAAGCCGGAAGATAAGCGCAAAAAGAAACGGAAAAAGAATGGCAGTGACCCAGACCTGCGGATGGTTACAGTCCATACCCTGTCCACTGAACAGCACGCCCGCTACCGGGCTTGGGTTAACGGCAACCGGAAGCGAGTACACGAAGCGACAAATAGCCAGGTTGGCTACATCCACGTCCCCGATATGGGCAGCGCCGGCTACGCCGAGTTTCACCGGGGTTATCTGGCCGAGGTGGACAAGCCTGCACTGATTGTGGATGTGCGCTTCAATGGGGGGGGCAATGTCAGCGCGCGGCCCCTGGAACAGCTGGCTCGCCGTCGTCCGGGCAACGACCTGGAGCGCTGGGGGGGCTATACACCCTATCCCAGAGAGTCGGTAGCGGGACCGATCCTGGCCCTGACCAACGAACACGCGGGCAGCGATGGCGATATCTTCTGTCACAGTTTCAAATTGATGGGGCTGGGTCCCCTGGTCGGCAAGCGGACCTGGGGCGGGGTGGTGGGTATTTGGCCCCGCCACGCGTTGGTAGACGGCACGGTCACCACCCAGCCGGAAATCAGTTTCTGGTTCGAAGACGTGGGCTGGAATGTGGAAAATTACGGTACCGACCCGGACATCGAAGTGGATATTACGCCCCAGGATTACCGGGCTGGTCGGGATACCCAACTGGAACGTTCCATCGAAGAGATTCTGAAGCTGCTGGAGGCTAGACCGCCTATGCAGCCACCGGATGTCACCAGTCGGCCCAGCCGGGCTTTGCCCCAATTGCCGCCCCGGTCCTGATAACGAAAGGATATACAGATGCCGACTGTAGATCGTCCTGCTATGGCCGCCGGGTATGGCCTATTGCCCGCCAGCGAAGGCAAAGGATTGCTCCCCTGGAGTTGGGCCAGCGAACGGCTGGAACGTTCCCGCAATTACTGGATCGTAACCACCCGGCCCGATGGCCGCCCGCATGTGATGCCTGTGTGGGGTGTCTGGATGGAGGGAGCGGTCTACTTTGGCACAGACCCGGCTTCGGTCAAAGGGCGTAATCTGGCGGCCAATCCGGCCATCGCCGTCCATTTGGAGAGCGGTGATGAGGCGGTGGTTCTGGAAGGAGTAGCCGAGGCGGTCACAGACCGTTCGACGCTGGCTCGTTTGTACCAGCTATACGGGGCAAAATACGACATCGCGCTGGGTCCACAGAATCCAGAGGGTGCGGGCGATTATCCCTATACCCTGCGCCTGCGGCCCCGGCGCGCGCTTGCCTGGCTGGAAAGCGACTTCCCCGGCACGGCTACCCGTTGGCGATTTCCTGCCGAATAGGATGAGGATGGCGGGGAACAAAAATGAATTTTCTCGATCTGAAAGACATCTCCGAACGCCATATGGAACTGGTCAACCCGATTTCCGCAGAGAAGCTGCTGCGCGTGGGCCAGGTGGCCGGCCTGGGGCCGGGCCAGCGGGTCATCGACTTTGGCTGCGGCTACGGTGAGATGTTGCGTCTGTGGGGCGAGGCATACGGCATCAACGGCGTGGGGATCGATATTCGCGCCGGGGTCTGCGCCCGGGCCCGGCAGAAGTTTGCCCGCATCGGCTGGCAGGAACGCTTTGAAATCGTGCAAGGCAGCGGCACAGAGTACGACTATACAAAAGGAGCTTTCGATGTAGCCGCCTGCATCGGGGCCACATTTATCTGGAACGACTTTGCCGGGGCCATCCGGGGGATGCGCGCGGCGATCCGTCCCGGCGGCTATCTCGCCATCGGCGAGGTCTATTGGCGCACAGGGCTTGTCCCCCCCGCCTATGCCAACCGGGAGAAATTTCCCACCGAACCAGACCTGCTGGCCGCAGCCCGGCAGGAAGGTTTTGAAGTCGGCTATCTGGTGCGTTCCAGCCAGGACGATTGGGACACCTACGAAGCGGGCAACTGGCGCGGGCTGCTGGATTGGCTGGCCGAAAACCCCCATCACCCGGAACGGGAGCAGGTACACACATTTCTGCGCGAAAGCCAGGATGAATACTTTCGCTATGGCCGGGAGTATGTGGGGTGGGCGGTCTACCTCTTACGCGCAACGGACCGGGCATGAGTAACGAGGTAATTGTTCAGCCACCCCACCCTACCCCTCCCCATTCCAGGGAGGGAAATGGATCGACTCCTCCCCCAAGCTGGGGGAGGTTGGGTGGGGGTGAGCAGTTACGTAACGAGGATGGGAGATCCCTGGGCACAACTTCTGCTGCCACCCGGCCGTGGGCCAGGGCCGTAGCGGGCGCGTGCTGCGTGGCCCTGATCTTCTGCCTCTCCGCTCTGTTGCTGCTCAAACACGCCACGCCAGGGCTTTCCGCCGCGGTGGCGAGAGCCGAATCTGACCTTCCCCATTCCGATCTGCTGCTGGTGGGTCTTGCCCCTGCTCTCTCTCCCCCCGCTATAGAGCGTCTCCTTGCCGGGGCTGGCCTTGTGCTTGTCCGTCACTGGCCTGAATTTCACCTGGCCGGGGTTCGGCTGGCAACCGCCCCCACAGATCGCAGCCAGGACGAAGCCCTGGCCGGGGCCCAGAGCTGGCTGATCCAGCAGCCCGGTGTGCGCTATGCCGAAAACGACTGGGCCATCGAGGCCGCGACCCTTGCACCCCCAAACGATCTCTATTACCCAGAGCAGTGGGCGTTGGCAAAGATCAATATGCCCGAAGCCTGGGAGGCCACGGTTGGCGACCCGTCGCTTGTCGTCGCGCTGATCGACAGCGGCCTGGCCATCGCCCACGAAGACCTGGCGGGCCTCTCCCTGTGGCAAAACGATCTGGAAATCCAGGGCACGGCTGGTGAGGATGACGACGGCAACGGTTATGTGGACGATTTCAACGGCTGGGATTGGGTAGGCAATGACAGCACCACCGAAGACCCCTTTGGTCACGGAACCCATGTGGGGGGGATATTGACGGCCCGCACAGACAACGGAATCGGGGTCGCCAGCGTAGGGCGCAATCTGACACTGATGCCCCTGCGGGTGCTGGATGAGCGGGGCTACGGTTTTATCTCCTACCTGGTAGATGCGCTCTCCTATGCCCGACGCAAGGGCGCGTCGATCATCAATCTGAGCCTTGTGCTGCGTATCGACTCCCTGGCCGTCTCCGATTCCATCAAAGCCTTTGCGAGCGAAGGCGGGCTGATTGTGGCCGCCACAGGCAACTACGGCCCACAGGTCTACTGGCCTGCGGCCTATACCCAGACGATTGCGGTGGCGGCGACCGGTGTGGACGATTCCCGCTCTCCTTTCAGCAACCGGGGGCCAGAAACCGATCTGGCGGCCCCCGGCTCGTCGATTGTCAGCACCTATCGGGACAACAGTTATTATTTGAATGACGGCACCAGTATGGCCGTCCCCCACGTGAGCGCTTTGGCAGCGCTGCTCTGGAGCTTGCGGCCCGACTGGGACTGGTTGCGGATCAAAGAGCATCTGAAGGCCACAGCCGTCGATGTCAACGCAGCCACATTGCCCGGCCCGGACATTGAGATCGGCTACGGGCGCATCGACGCTGCTGCTGCCCTGGCCCAGGCTGGCGCGGGGATATCCTTCACAGTGGACTATCTGGCCGGTCAATATACGGGTGTAAACCAGCCCCTGCGCATCCCCATCCGCTTGAGTGTAACCAAAACCGATGGGGATATCTTACCGGTCATCGGTGGGCTGGTCCACTACGAACTGGTCGGCTCACCGGAGATCGGCTCTGGCGAGAGCCAGCCCCTGTCGGTCCTTTCGGGCACGCTGACCACAACCACCAGCGGTCACGCTCTGCTGGCTCTCCATATGCCGCCCGCAGTGGGCCAATATGAATTGCGCCTGGTCATAGCCGGCCAGGAAAAGCGCTATCCCATCCGATTACAGGATGGCCCGCTGACCCTGGCGGCAGAGATCCCGCGTACCGCTTTGACTGTGGGAGAGGGGGAAACCCAAGTGGTTCTCAGCGCCCGGGGCATCCAGGGCCAGCTTCTGCAGGAACCTCTGCTGGTGGAGGTGACGACAACCCTGGGCAGCTTTGCCGACGGCAGCCAGCAGCGCACTCTCTGGCTGACGAATGGAATGGTGACAGAGACCTACCGCGCCGGAAGAGTGGCCGGTGTGGCCGAGATTCTGATGAGCGCGGCGGGGCAGAGCCAGCGCACATTTGTCACCCTGGAGCCGGGGCCAGCCCAGAAAATTAGGGGGCCCAACCGATTGTATGCCCAGGACTGGGGGCAAGGGGTTCGTGTCGCCATCGCACTGGAGGTGGTGGATGGCTTTGGCAATCCGGTCTGGAGCAATACCCGGGTGAATTTTTACGCACTGGGCAGCAGCTTTGCCCCTCAGTCTCCGGTGGTGGCATCCGGGAAGGTACAGAGCCAGCTCTTTTTGCCTGCCTGGTCGCCGGTCAGCGTCACCTATTGGGCGAACATTCCGGGGGGCTTTTCGCTCTTTCGCGGGGAAATAGTGGTTCAGCGTCACCATCTCTGGTTTCCCCAAATGGCAGGCGGAGAATAACCAGCTATCGCCATAAGAAAAGAGGGGATGCTCATCGCATCCCCTCTTTTTTAGCGCCTGTTCAGCCACCCCACCCAACCTCCCCCCATTCCAGGGAGAGAACCGGATCGACTCCTCCCCCAATGTGGGGGAGGTTGGGTGGGGGTGAGCAGTTACCTTTTCTTATGGCCGGTTCTGTCCGCCGCAGCGGATCAGCGCTCCTTCCGGGTCTGTGGCGCTGTGAAACTCATAGCTTTGTCCGCCGGCGGAAAGCACAATTTTGTAGCCGGGGGTAATCACCTGGGCATACATCATCCCGGCCTGGGGGCAACCCAAACTGGAGTCCGGCCACTCCACCGACTCCACACTGACAACCTGTACACTGCCGGCGGAAGCGCGGGCCAGGGTGGCTACTTTCGCTTTGGCCCGGTCGATCAATTGGGCGGGGCGTCCATCAGCGCTCATTGAGTCACCTCCTCGGGGCAGAACTTCGGGCTGGGGCGTGGACGTGGCTTGCGGCGTGGGGGGAGCCGTCGGCGCAATTGGCAGGGGCGTTGGCGTATGTATCGGCTCTGCCAACGAACGCGCCGCTGGGGGGCTGGCTGGTAGTGGGACAGGCGGGGCTACACAGGCGGAAAGCAGAAGCGTCATAACCGTCAGTATCCCTAACCAGCGGGGAAAGACGCCCAGCAGCCCTGCGTCGAGCCGTCGTAACTGCTCACCCCTACTCAACCTCCTCCACTGCGGGGGAGGAGTCGATCCACTTCCCTCCCTGGAATGGGGAGGGGCAGAGTGGGGTGGCTGAACAGGTACGAGCCGTCTCTGAAAATCCATCTCCCCTTCACTTCCTTCCTGTGCGAATCCATCCCCGACGGGCGGATTCGTCTGTAACCCACAGACGAGAGGAGCCTGCTCGGTAATGGGACGGAGGCAAGGATGAGAATGTTCCCTGGCAGTTACCCCATACGGACCAGCAGATCGCGGATCACACTCAGCGCGATAAAAACAACAATCGGCGAGATGTCGATCATTCCGATGGCCGGAATCAGACGGCGGGCAGGCTCCAGCACCGGGTCCGTCACCTGATGGAGCATGCGCACAATCGGATTGTGCGGGTCCAGATTGGGGATCCAGCTCATCAGAATACGGATCAGCAACACAAAAGTATAGATTTCGATCAGACGAGCCAGTAACAGAAACAT
Organism: Caldilineaceae bacterium; assembly: GCA_023384455.1. Lineage (GTDB taxonomy): Bacteria > Chloroflexota > Anaerolineae > Caldilineales > Caldilineaceae > JACQGT01. The sequence continues at coordinate 9,141 of JAHDWH010000018.1, forward strand.
TGACTTCTACCTCTCCGGTCTGCACAGAATGAATCGTGAATATATGCTGTCAGGTTGATACAACGACTTTGGACTGGTGACTGCGGACTACCGGCTACGCGCCCTCGCTGAGATCACCCAACTCGGCGCTGCGGGCAGACGCTGCGGCCACGGCTTCGATGAGCGCGGCCCGAACCGCCCGCTGTTCCAGGACAAGAGAACCAGCGGCAGTTGTCCCCCCCGGGCTGGTCACCCGGTTGCGCAGATCCGCCGGGTGTGCGCCGCTCTCCCGCAGCAATGCGATGCTGCCCTCGACAGTTTGCAGAACCATCCGTTCCGCCTGGGCACGGCTAAAGCCGATGTGAACCCCCGCGTCGATCAGCCCTTCCACCAGTAGAAAGACAAAGCCCGGCCCAGAGCCGCTCAGCCCGGTTGCCAGGTCGATAGCGTGTTCGTCATCCACAAAAAAGGCGTCGCCCATCGCTTCCAAAATCATCTGGGCCTGGCCTTTGTCCTCGCTGGTCACAGCCGGGGTCGCGGTCCAGACGGTCATTCCCTTGCCCACCTGGGCTGGGGTGTTGGGCATGGAACGCACAAGACGTTCGTGGCCGAGTCCCCGGTGCAGGCTGCTGATACGCACACCGGCCATAATGCTGATGACCAGTGTCTCCGGCTGCAAAACACCGGCCAAGTCGGGCAGCACTTTGTCCAACACCTGGGGTTTCACCGCCAGCACGAGGATAGCCGCGCCGCTGGCCGCGCTGCGGTTCACGGCGTCCACCTGTACCCCATAGGCGCTCGCTAAAAATTCCCGTCGGCCCGGCACCGGCTCCGCAACGGTTATCTGTTCCGGCTGCACCAGCCCGGCCAGCAGCAGCCGTTTGAGGATGGCTTCGGCCATTGCGCCGCCGCCGATGAATGCGATCTTTCCGCTCAGTTGCATCTATCCGTTCTCCCGCTTGCCAAAAATCGCTGTGCCAACCCGCACAATCGTAGAGCCTTCTTCTATCGCCACCTCAAAATCGTTGGTCATCCCCATTGACAAATGGCGAAATTCCGCCTGGGGGAAGCGTTGGCGTATCTCGTCCCCCAGTTGTCGCAGGCGCTGGAAGATCGGGCGGGTCGCTTCCGCTTCACTTTCCAGCGGGGCCATCGTCATCAGCCCCTCCAGGCGCAGCCCTGGCAAAGCCAGGAGATCGGGCAGTTGGGCCAGAAGCTCCTGGGGTGTGAAGCCGTGTTTGCTCTCTTCACCGCTCACGTTCACTTCCAGCAGCGCGTGGACAGTTTCACCCGCGGCTGTTGCGTCCCGGCTCAGTCGGGCGGCCAGTTTGGGCGTATCCACCGAATGGACCAGCGCAAAGGGGCCAACAGCCAACTTACTCTTGCGGCTCTGAATCGTGCCGATGGCGTGCCAGCGCAGCCCTGTCACGGCCTGTTGTTCGGCCTCGGCCACCTTTTCCCACAGCTCTTCCAGCCGGTTCTCACCAAAATCCACCTGTCCGCCAGCCGCCAGTTCGGCGATCATCCCAAAGGGTTTTGTCTTGCTTACAGCCACAAGGGTAATCTCGGACGGGTCCCGCCCGACCCGGATTGCGGCCTGGGCAATTCGGGCGCGGACAAGCAGCAGGCGCTCTACCAGAGATAGAGCGCTATCGGTTGTGCTTGTGTTCGTAGATAACTGCGCACCCCCACCCAACCTCCCCCACTGTGGGGGAGGAGTCGATCCACTTCCCTCCCTGGAATGGGGAGGGGTAGGCTGGGGTGGCTCAACAGTTACGTTCGTAGAGACGTGTGGTTCTGACATAAGGGGATTGTACCAGTGAATGCGCGGTGGAGCAAAGGGGGGAATCAGTAATAGATCGGTTGGCCGGTCGCAATGCTGCCCACCGGTCACGGACCGGCAGGCAGCCACCCTTGCGATCTTCTAATTCTGGACAATAGGCACAAAAATATGGAAGTTCTGGGCCGGTTTCTCCCGCAGAAAGGTAATGGATACCGGCTCTGACCAGACGCCCAGGAAGCGGTGGTTGGGAAACGCGCCCTCCGGGCCTTCTTCCGGCTGCTCGGAGAAGGCGCGCACCCGGAAAAAGTGGGGCACGTTTGGGGTCTGGCTGACAAAGTTGGCGCTGCCGGCGGCTTGTCGGCTCTGCCACGCCTGCCACTCCCCCTCCTCGCCCACCCGAAACTCCACGTCATAGGTGGCTGCGTAGCGCCCCGCTGGGATGTTGTGGATCGCTTCACCGATATCCCCGCTCCACTGGATGTCGATCTGATAGCCGTCCAACACTCGAGGCAGACGGCCGAGCTGCGCCCCGGGGGAGGGCAGAAGGAGAAAGGCGTCGATAAAGGCGTGGTTGCCGTGCCAGCGCAAGGGGCTGTTAATGCGGCCAAAGATGGTAATCGTCTCGGCCTGGGCCTGGGCGCTCACCTGCAAATTCTGCCAACCCACCCGCTCCCCATTCTCGGCAAAGTTGCGCCGGTTCTCCGCCCAGATGACACTCTCGGCCAGAGGGTCTGTGCCCCCGGTCGGGTCGATGCCCAGCATCTTCGCCATATAGAACCCATCCGGGCAGTCGTTGGGCATAGCGCTGCCCCCGCACAGGGAGAGAAACCACCCGCTCAGACTGTAGGCCGCGCCGGGGGTGACCGCTGTCTGTTGATAGAGGGCCACGTCAAAGGGTTTGCCCGGTTCGTCACTCCATTCAATATCCTGGGCAAAGACGCCCTGGCTGTCCTCGCCGTCGATGCGCTCCACGTGGGCGCTGCCGTCGCAGTCATCCCCAGCAAACTGCATCCGCGTGCTGTAGAGCCAGGGGGCGCCGTTGATAAAGACCGGCGTCCAGCCCACCGCGATCCGCATCAGTCCCCCTGCCGCAGATTCCAGTTGATAGGTGCCCACTTTGCATTCAAAACCCGGATTGACCAGCACAGGCACTATTCCCGGTTGGGGAAGCTGTGGTGCTTCTTCCTGGCGAAAGGTGATGGAATGGGGTTCTGACCAGATGCCCAGAAAGCGGTGGTTGGGAAACGCGCCTTCCGGGCCTTCCTCTGGCTGCTCGGAGAAGGCGCGCACCCGGAAAAAGTGGGGCACGTCGGGGGTCTGGCTGACAAAATTGGCGCTGCCCGCGGGCTGACGGCTCTGCCACGTCTGCCACTCCCCCTCCTCGCCTACCCGGAACTGCACATCGTAGGTGGCTACATAACGCCCCGCGGGAATATCCTGAATCTGATCGCTGATACTGCCGCTCCACTCGATTTCCACCTGATCCCCAGTCAGCTCGCCAGGCAGGTCGCCCAGGTGGGCTGTGGGCGCATCGACCAGCAGAAAGGCGTCGATAAAGGCGTGGTTGCCGTGCCAGCGCAGGGGGCTGTTGATGCGGCCAAAGACAGTAATCGTCTCGGCCTGGGCCTGGGCGCTCACCTGCAAATTCTGCCAGCCTACCCGCTCCCCATTCTCGGCAAAGTTGCGCCGGTTCTCCGCCCAGATGACACTCTCGGCCAGAGGGTCTGTGCCCCCGGTCGGGTCGATGCCCAGCATCTTCGCCATATAGAACCCATCCGGGCAGTCGTTGGGCATAGCGCTGCCCCCGCACAGGGAGAGAAACCACCCGCTCAGACTGTAGGCCGCGCCGGGGGTGACCGCTGTCTGTTGATAGAGGGCCACGTCAAAGGGTTTGCCCGGTTCGTCACTCCATTCAATATCCTGGGCAAAGACGCCCTGGCTGTCCTCGCCGTCGATGCGCTCCACGTGGGCGCTGCCGTTGCAATCATCCCCGGCAAACTGCATCCGCGTGCTGTAGAGCCAGGGGGTGCCGTTGATAAAGACCGGCGTCCAGCCCACCGCGATCCGCATCAGTCCCCCCGCCGCAGATTCCAGTTGATAGGTGCCCACTTTGCATTCAAAACCCGGATTGGTCAGCATAGGTACTCCTGTGGGTGTTGGCGGAATGGTGGAAGCAGGAATAGCCGCCGTAACCGGCGCAAACCCGGCAACCGTACAAAGAGCAAGCAGGAGGACGAGCCATCCCAGCCGTAACTGCTCACCCCCGCCCAACCTCCCCCAAAGTGGGGGAGGAGTCGATCCACTTCCCTCCCTGGAATGGGGAGGGGTAGGGTGGAGTGGCTGAAGAGGTACTCCCAGCCTGTATTGGACAACTACCTTCTGCTCCACTTCCTGTGCTGCGATTGCAGGGCCACCCGTATTGTCTACCAAATTTCGCATTTCGTCCAGTCCTGTTTTTGTGATCTCTTTTCCCGGCCAGTCTACGCCGCCGACAGCATACCCACAAGGTTATAGCAAGGAAGAGGGCGTGACTCCATAGCGAATGCTGGCTATAGGCAAGAAGCAGCCAAAGAGAAAGGGTAACGAATTTCCGCTACCCTTTCTCTTTGGCTGCTTTTGTCAGGAACGAGTTGTAGTGCGCTGGCAGGCTGTCGGAGTAGCACAGAATAGAACGCGGATTGAGCGGAAAGTACGGAAAAAGCCGGATTTTTGTACTGTTCAACGAGATGATAAAACGTAGGTGCGGTTTGCAACCGCACTTCTCCGGGCGAAAGTGCGGTTGCAAACCGCATCTACAGATTCCACGATCTTCTTGATCAGTACAAAAAAGCCGGATTTTTCTCGATTTTATCCGCGAAAATCAGCCCTTTCCACGTCATCCGCGTTCTATTTCTTGCCTCTCCGACAATCTGCTAGGGCTGTCTGATTCCCTATGCGCAGACCGGATTGTCTGAATTCCAGCGGTTGAACTTGCCCATCTCAATCGTCGCCAGGTGATCTCGGGTCTCCCGCCACAGGGATTCCCAACCCGTGGGGTCCCGCAGTTCCAACTCTGGGTGCTGGCGGCTGCGGGCCACAAAGCCGGGGAAATGGCTGCGCCCGGTCGCCTGGCCGATGGGATTGTAGCGCAGGTCAAAGCTCCAGCGCACTTCGTCGCTGGTGTTGGAATAGGAGGCGTGGACGGTCAGTTTGTGCATAAAGAGGGCGTCGCCCCGCTCCATCGGCATAGCCACAGCTTTGCCCCCGCCCAGCAGTTTGCCGGGAATGCCCAGGCCGATGTCCGTGGGGCAGTGGTCCAACAGCCCTTTGCGATGGCTGCCCGGCCAGACGGAGAGACAGCCGTGCTTGACAGTCGCTCTGGTCAGGGGGAACCAGACCGTCAGCATTTGGGTCTCGTCCGCATCTTCGGTGACAACGCCGTTGTCCTGATGGACAGGGGTCTTGCCCAATTGCACCCGCCCCTGCTCGTTTTTGGGCGTGAGACGTTCCGGCGGCTTCATACGGACGTGCTGCACCGGATTGGAGTAGATTTCCGGCCCGATCAGCGATTCCACCGCGTCCAGCAGCCGCTCGTTGCGCAGGGCAGAAAAGACCGCCGGCCCCGCCCAGAAGGGCGTGTCCGGCTTCACATCCGCCTGGGGCAGGGAGAAGTCAAAATACTGGGCGTGGACCTTCCCGCTCTCCTGATAGACGCGAATCAGCCGCTCGCCAAAGGGCAGGTCGTCGTAGGTGCTGCCGATCTCGCCTTTGGCGTATAGCTCCCCGGCCAGACCGTCCAGCACGCCCTTATACTCCTCGATAATCGGGTCCAGGTCCTCTTCCGGGTTGAAGAGTCCCCGCACCAGCAAATAGCCCTCGTCCTCAAATTGTGCGATCTGCTCGCGTGTCAGTGATCCCATTAGTTGTTCCTCCATTTGGACAGTAGCCGATGAAAATCTGCGCAATCTGCGTAATCTGTGTTCCTCCTTAGTTCGCCGTATCCGCACCCATATTTTCGCCCCGCAGCAGAAAGGCCCGGATGTCGTAGCGGCCTGGGCGGATGGGTTGCAGATGGCCCGATTCCACCATCAAATCCAGCGGATTGAGCCGGGTCTGTACGGGCATCACCACCTTTTCGTGCATCCGGGCCGATTCGTAGACCGCGTGGATCATCTGAAGCGCTTTGTAGCCATTTTCGCCCCGCCCCCGGTGGGTCTCCACTTTGCCCTCCACCCAATCGGCCAGTTCATCGGCCTGGGCCGCGCCCCCTTCCAGCCACTCAAAGCGGCTGCCCTGCTCCTCCACTTTGAAAAACTTGCCATCCGGTGCGTGGCGCTGCCACTGACCGCCTGTGCTGGCGTTCATCAGTTGCATATCTTCGGTGGTCATATTAATCATCCCGGCTGTGCCGAAGATGAGCGCGCCCTGAAAATAGTTGGGGATCAGATCGCTGAGGATCAGCGCCCGGGGACCGTTAGAAAACTGGAAGACGGCCATCGCCGCATCTTCGATGCGGGTGTTGCGCTCGTACTGGTCGGTCTTGCGCTCGATGTTGCCCATCACCCAGACGCACTCCGGGTCGCCCAGGAGATAGCGGTACATATCCGTCTGGTGGGAGCTATAGTTGGGCAGCCCCGCGCCGCCAAAGCTCTGGATCAGATGGACGTCACCAATCGCGCCCTCGGCAATCAAATTCTTGGCGAGGGTATAGGCGGGCAGGAAACGGCGCTGGTGGGCAATCGCCAGCTTCACGCCGTTGCGCTGGCAAGCGATGAGCATCTGCTCGGCGTTGCCAATCGTATCGGCCATCGGCTTTTCGCACAGAATCGCTTTGGGCTGAAAGGCCGCCGCCGCGATTGTCCAGGGCGCGTGGCCGCCGTGCCAGACGCAGATGGAGGCCACATCCGGGCGCTCCTTTTCCATCATCTCTCTGGCGTCGGTGTAGTGGTTGGGGGCGATGCTGTGGCGCTCGTTCTTTTCAGCCATCGCCGCCGGGTTGACATCGGCCAGGGCCACAATTTCATAGCGCCCGCTGTTCAAATAGCCCGATAGGTGGTTGTTGGCAATGCCGCCGCAGCCAATCACCGCGGCGCGCAGTTTGGGGGACATAGGAATACCTTTCGCTGATAGTCGGATAAATCTTCTTCCGGCCGAAACGTGAAACGTAAAACGTGAAGGCATACGGACCTTCTCACGTTTTATGTTTCACGTTTCGATAACGAAAAATGCTGGTAGATAAAGAGCGCATCCCTACCTATACCGCCGTAAACCCGCCATCCACGGCCAACACCTGCCCGGTCACCATCCGCGCCGCGGGGGAGGCGAGATAGACGACCGCGCCGGCGATCTCCTCCGGCTCGGCGATGCGGCCCATCGGCACTTTTTCCAGATTTTTGGCAAAGGCCGGGTTTTTCAGGGCTGCTTCCAGCAGGGGCGTGCGGGTGAAGGTGGGAGCGACGGCGTTGACGGTGATTTTGTTCAGCGCCCACTCCGCGGCCAGGGAGCGGGTCATATTGCCCACCGCGCCTTTGGCCGAAGCGTAGATGGCCCGCAACGGACCACCCACCACACCGGCCTGGCTGCTAATCGTAATGATACTGCCCTCGATTTTGCGCTCGATCATTGAGCGGGCCACGGCTGTGGCGATAAAGAATGCCCCTTTGAAATTCACATCGGAGATGTAATCGAACTCCTCCTCCGTGTAGTCCAGGGCCGGTTTGGGCGAGTTGTAGCCCGCATTGCTCACCAGCACGTCGATGCGGCCAAACTCGTCCAGCACAGCCTGCACAAAACCGTTGATGCTGGCTACTTTGGAAACGTCCAAGGGAAGCGCAACCGCTTTTACCCCCAGTTTGCGGCAATCGGCGGCGGTCGCCTCGCACTCGGCCACTGTGCGGCTGCCCAGGGCCAGGTCCGCGCCGAACTGGGCACAGGCTTCGGCAATCGACTTGCCAATCCCCCGCCCCGCGCCGGTGACGATAACGACTTTGCCGGATAGATCGAATGATACGTTCATAGGGTAAAAATTCTCCTGTGTGGTTGTGATCTGTATACAGGGACTGGGGACTGGGGAGCGGAGACTGGGGAGAATCTCGCCCAATCCCCAATCCCAGCCTACGGCAAACTTTTATCGTGCCCGCTCAATACTTCCACCCCCGTCTCCGTGACCAGCATCCCGTCTTCCAGCCGCACGCTGGTCACGCCGGGGAAGTAGATGCCCGGCTCCAACATCAGAACCATCCCTGGCTGGATGATCTCCTCGTTGTAGGGGACGATGCGGGCGGCTTCGTGGCCGGTCAGCCCGATGCCGTGGCCCGTGTGGTGGGGATAGACTTTGTAGCCACCCTTCGCCATAAAGTCCCGCACCTTCTGGTCGATCTGCTTGGCCACCGCGCCGGGTTTGATGAGGGAAATGGCGTAGGCCAGGGCCTCCTCGACAAATTTGTGCAGCGTCACCTGCTGGGCTGTGGGTTCGCCGGCGTAATAGGTGGCGCAACTGTCGGTCCAATAGCCGTTGTGGATGACGCTCAGGTCCAGAATGAACGAATCGTCCGGGCGAATGGCGATGTCACCGGGCGGGCCGCCGATGTTGTTGGTGGGGCGGTGGCCGACGATACAATCGTTGCCGAGAGTCATCCGCTTGCCCGCGGCCTGCTCCACCGCACTCTGCACGGCTGTCCAGACGTCGATCTCCCGGGCACCCGCCTGCACAGCCGCCCGCCCCGCGCTGTGACCGATGTCGGTCAACCGGAAGCCCTCGCGGATGGTGGCGATCTCCTCGGCAGTCTTGACGGCACGCAGGGGTTCCAGCCAGCCGTCGATGGGCACCAGGTCATAGCCGCCGGGGAGCAGGCGGCGTATGGCCCACCAGAGATTCAGCGAGAGGCTCTGGGTTTCAATGCCGATCACATCCGTGTCTTCCAGGCCAGCCTCGGCTACTTCGGCCAGCAGCCGGGCCAGCTTGCCTGCCCGGTTAATGGGCTGCTGGATGGTATAGCCCAGATAATCCCGGACTTTGCAGCCCTTCTGCGTGCCAAAAGCCGCAGCCTGGGCAGCAAAGCTATTCTCCACCAGCAGGGTAAAATCGCCCTGTTCATACCAGAGCAGGGTCGGATTTTCAGCGGACCCGCCGGGTACATCCAGCCCGGTCAGCCAGCGCACGCTGAGGGGGCTGGCAAAGAGTGCGTGTTCGATGCCGTCCTGGGCCAGGCGGCGTGCGGCGCGTGCCCGTTGTTCGCTGTGCATAGGCGTCTCCTGTGGGTATAGAAGTTCGACTTTTCGGAAAAAGTCGAACTTCTGGTTGATCAGACCCGTTGAACCCCAGCCTTTTCAAAAGCCGGGGCTATCACATCATACGCAATGGCCGCGGTCGCCAGGGGATCATACCCGGCCCGGCGCTGGACCATAAAACTGATCTCCACAGAGACGACACCAGTGTAGCCGCCCCGCTGCATCGCCTGCAAATAGGCCACGTAATCGAACTCCCCTTCGCCGGGAATCAGATATTCGTAGTTTTCGGCCCGCCCCCGCTCATCTTTGACATGGGTGTGAGCGGTGTAGGGGAGCATCTTCGCCACCGATTCCTCAATGGGGATGCCCATTACGTTGAAGTGGCTGATGTCGAAGTTGACCCGGATGGCCGGGGAGTCGATCTGTCGGATGACTTCGGCCATCAGATCCGGGGTTTCGATGGCCGCGCCGATATGGGGTTCCAGGGCGACGACGACGCCCCGGCTGGTCGCATATTCGGCCAGCGCGCCGGCCCGGTCGATGACTTCGGCCATCCGTGCGGGCAGTTCGCCGGGGCTGCCGCCCACGCCGCTGATGACCACTGGCGGCTGGTCGCCCTGCGTCCACTCTACCGCCAGGTCGATTGTCTCTTTGATGGCGGCCAGATGGCCGGCGAAGATCGCCGGGTCCGGTTCCAGCAGGGCTGTGTAATAATTGACAGCGGAGAGGGTCAGGCCGTGCTGGCGGAGCAGGCCGGGGATGCGCCGCCGTTCCGCCCCATCCATCTTCACCAGCGCAGTCGTGTAGCGGGGCAGAACGACAATCTCCACCGCGTCGTAGCCCAGCTCGGCCAGATGGGCGAGGGACACATCAATCGGCACATCGGGCATTGCCCACAGTGAGTAGCCAAGTAACATAGGATACCTTTACATTGAAAAAAGGACACGGATGACACGAATTCTCAAGGATTTACACGGATAAAAACAGTGTTTTTTCGATTGAACTCATCCGTGAAAATCCATCCTATCCGTGCAAATCCGTGTTCTTTAGTTTATTCCAGCGCCCGCAGCGGCTCTTCGATCAGCCCGGCCAGTTCGTCCAGGAAGCGGGCGGCGCGTGCGCCGTCCACCACCCGGTGATCGCAGGAGAGGGTCAGCGTCAGCATCGGGCGCACCGCGGGCTGGCCGTCCACAGCCACCACCCGGTCGGCGATTTTGCCCACAGCCAGAATGGCGGCCTGGGGCGGGTTGACAATTGCGTTGAAGGCGTCCACGCCGAACATCCCCAGATTGCTGATGGTGAATGTGCCGCCAGACAGATCGGCCAGGGCCAGCTTGCCCGTCTGCGCCCGTTCCACCAGCGCCGCCCGCTGGGAAGCGATCTCCCGCAGCCCCAACGATTCCGCGCTGGGCAGCACAGGCACCAGCAGCCCGTCTTCCACAGCCACGGCCAGCCCCAGATTGACCGTCGGGTTGGCGATAATCTGCCCTTTTATCCAACTGGCATTGACCCGCGGGTGGCGGGCCAGGGCAACCGCCGTCACCTTTACCAGCAGATCGCTGACGGTAATTTTGACGTCCGAACGGCTCTGGGCCTGGGTGCGCCACGTCTGCAACCCACCCGCGGCCACCTCCCGCACCAGATAGAAGTGAGGAACAGTCGTCCAGCTTTCGGTCAGCCGTTGGGCCATCACCTGCCAGGCGCGGGAAACCCCCACCCCCGACCCCTCCCCCGCTGCGGGGGAAGGGGGAAGGGACGGGGCGAGACCCGGGGCTTCCGTTTCGATTGGGGCAGGGATGGAGGCTGGCTGCCAATTCTCCACATCCGTGGCCAGGACTGCGCCATCGGGTCCACTGCCGGCAATGGCGGAGAGTTCCACGCCTTTTTCATCCGCCAGCCGCCGGGCTTTGGGGGAAGCGAGCACTTTACCCGAAGCCGCAGTAGATTTCTGGCTCTCCAAAAAGGCGGCCACATCTTCCTTTTGGATGCGCCCGCCTTTGGCGGGAATGGCGGACAGATCGACGCCGTGCTCCGCGGCCATACGCGCGGCGACCGGACTGACTACAGCACCCCCGCTTCCTGTCTTCTCTCCAACAGTTGTTGGGGCAGCAGGCGTATCCGCAGCTTTCACAAGCTGAAGATCGCCCGGCCCCCAAGTAAATCTGTCTGCCCGGCTGGGTGCGGGTAAGGACTCGCCGGCCGCCAAAATATAGGCGATCACCTGGCCTACGGGAACGTTGTCGCCGGCTTTGGCGAGCACGCCAGCCAGCACACCGCTGGCTGTGGCCTCGATTGTCTCGTCCACTTTGTCCGTGGCGACTTCCATCAGCGGCTCACCGGCCTTGACGGTCGCGCCTTCTTCAACGAACCAGCGCAGGAGTTCGCCAGTTTCCTGGGCCATCCCCAGGGCAGGCATTATGACTTCTTTGGGCATAGGAATTTCCTCAATCGAATTGCGATGGTTTAGGCGGGACAAGACCCGCATTGATTTGGGAAAGCAGCCGTGAACCGTCCAGGCAGTACGCTTTGACGGCTGTCCATTCTGCTTCCACACGCATCTCCAGTGGCCGCGGGTCCTGTTCGGCGTCCTCGAAATAGCTCAACGCGTAGGCCAGATGGACGGCAAAATCAGGTCGGTCGTAAAACTTGCGCGGGATGAGATCGAACAGAAGGGCGAACGGCGCTTTTTGGCGCAGGCAGTAAAGATCGACAAAATCCCGGCGCGTACCCCGATCTTTCACCGCGGCCAGCTTCATCAATCCGATGTCAGTCGGATCGGCCAGATTAATTCCCTGTGCGTCACGAATGGAAAAGAGAAGCGGATGGTGTTGAAAGATAAAGCTTACCTCTACCTCCTGTACAATAGCGTATAATTGGCCGTCGGATTCGTGGCGAATCGTCACATCTGCCAACGATTCCAATTGACGCTGCAAAATGGAACGTCCAGCCAAATCCAGCACCGGGTCAGATGTAAAAAAGTCCAGGTCGTAGGATATGCGGTGACCGATCTGAAGGGCCAAGCCCGTTCCACCGGCCAAATAAAAATGGGATGGCAAGGGCAAAGCCGTAAGAGCGTCAAAAACCTGCCGGGTGTTCTCCGCAAGGGTATCCCAAGCGAGTTCTGTATTCATAGCGCTGCCTGCGTTCCTTGCTCCCAGGGCGGTTTGCGCACTTCCCGAACCCCCAGCATCCAGCACCAGTAATGGAGCGCCCGTTTGTCCAGCCGCCGGTAGCCGTGACGCTGTACCCACGCCGCGATGCGTTCCTTTTCGTAACGGTCAAGCAGCCAGCGAATTTCCGCCCAGGAACCCCGATTCAGAATGCGTTCGACGATCACCGGAAAGAACTCCTCCGCGTCCATCCGCTCGAAATTATATTCCGGGAAGAGCCAGCGGGTCGAGGTGGGTATTTCGGCTGGGATGGGTTCGTCTGCTGTCGTGTCCATTGTAGCGTTTTCTGTGGTATACTACCACCCAACGAATTCTATGTCAGTTGAATCACCTGACCGCATGAACTTGTGAGGTGAAGAATGAGTGAACAGACAATCGCCGTCGAAATCCCCCAAACTCTCTACCATCGCTTGCTGCATCTGGCCGAAATCACCCAGCGACCGATTTCTACTCTGGTGGTGCAGGCAATCGACCAAAATGTCCCGCCGTTGCTGGAGAAAATGCCATCAGCCATGCAAAAAGAGTTGGCTGATCTGGAGTTGCTGCCCGATGATCGCCTTTGGGCGGTAGCCCGCAGTCGGGTTAGTGCAGATCAGCAGAGCCGCTATGCAGAACTGATGGACAAGAATCGGACCGACGGGCTGAGTGGAAGCGAAAACGCGGAATTTGAAAGCCTCTACCACTCATTTGATGTCCATATGCTGCGCAAAGCCTTTGCTGCGGGCCTTCTGCGCTGGCGTGGCTATGCGCTCCCTTCCCCGGCCCACCTCACTGACCTGAACTGATGGCTGCGTATATCTCCGTCCGCTTGCGCCGACAGATCGAACAGGACGCCGGGCACAGGTGCGGTTACTGCCTCTCCTCGCTCCGCATTACCGGGACACCCCTGGACGCTGAACACATTGTCCCCGTTGCTCGTGGGGGCAAGACTGTGCGAGAGAACCTCTGGCTGGCCTGCCACCGCTACAACCGTTTCAAAAGTGACCGCACCCACGCGTCGGACCCACTGACCGGCGAACCGACACCGCTTTTTAATCCCCGCACCCAAGTCTGGGACGAACACTTTCGCTGGAGTCGAGATGGAACAGAAATTCTTGGCTTGACAGCCATCGGACGGGCCACTGTCTTGGCGCTTCAGATGAACAACGAGTACGTCGTCGAATCTCGGCGCTTTTGGGTAATCGCTGGTTGGCATCCGCCGCTGGATTAGCACCGCCCTCGATATTTCAGAAGTTCGACTTTTCAGAAAAAGTCGAACTTCTATCAACTCCTCCCACACAACATCTTCGCCATCTCCACCACCTGCTCTGCCGTCGGGACCGTCTGATCCTCCAACACCGGCGAGAAAGGAATGGGGACGTGCATCGCGCCCATGCGCTTGACCGGCGCGTCCAGCCAGTAGAAGGCTCCGTCGGCGATGACCGAAGCCATCTCGCCGGTGACGCCGTACTGCTGATAGCCTTCGTCGATGACGATGGCACGGCTGGTCTTCTTGGCCGAGGCGATGAGCGCTTCTGTGTCCAGGGGTGCGGTGGTGCGCGGGTCTACCACTTCGGCGCTGATGCCCATCTCGGCCAGCTTCTCCGCGGCGGCCAGGGCCACATAGACCATCGAACTGGTCGCCACAAATGTAATGTCCTCGCCCGTGCGCTTCACTTCTGCCACGCCCAGGGGGATTACATAATCTTCTTCGGGGACCGGCCCTTTGATCGGGTAGGAGAGTTTGTCCTCGTAGATCACCACCGGATTTTCGTCACGGATGGCCGCTTTCATCAGCCCTTTGGCGTCGTAGGGCGTGGCGGGAATGGCGACTTTTAGTCCCGGCACGTGGCTGAGCCAGGCGTGGAGGGACTGGCTGTGCTGGGCCGCGGAGCGCCGGGTGGCCCCCATTGTGGTGCGCAGAACCATCGGCACTTTGAGCTTGCCGCCAGACATATAGTGGATTTTGGCGGCCTGGTTGACCATCTGGTCCATCACCAGCGTCGTGAAGTCACCGAACATAATGTCCACAATCGGGCGCATACCGGTCATGGCCGCGCCCACACCGATGCCGGTGATGCCCGCCTCGGAGATGGGCGAGTCGATGATGCGCTCCGGGCCGAACTCGTCGACCAGACCGAGCAGGACTTTGAAGGGTGTGCCGGCCTCGGCCACGTCCTCGCCGATGACGAAAATAAGCGGGTCCCGGCGCATCTCTTCGGCGATAGCCTCGTTGATGGCCTGACCGAAGGTGATTTGGCGCACGCCCGGCGCGGCGACCGAACGGCTGAGAATTGGGTTAGGCGAAGACATGGCTGGTCACCTCATCGGGGCTGGGGTAGGGGGCATTGAGAGCGAAATCGACCGCGGCCTGGACATCGCCAGTGACCGTTGCTTCCAATTGGTCGATGACCTGCTGCTCGACGTTATTTTCTGTCAGCCAATCGGCCAGCAGATGCAGCGGGTCGCGCTCGGCCTTCCACTCGGCTTCTTCCTCCGGGCTGCGATAATAGGCCCGGTTGATGTCGCCCACGTGATGGCCGTGGAAGCGGTAGGTGTGGCAGAGGAGAAGGCTGGGGCCATCGCCCCGGCGGGCGCGGGCCACCAGTTCGGCAGTAACTTCCATCACTGCGCGCACATCCTGGCCGTCCACCTCTACCGCGTGCAGGCCAAAACCCCGGGCACGGGTGAGCACATCCCCGGCTGCGGCCTCCGTGTGGTGAGTATATTCGCCGTAGAGATTGTGTTCGACGACGTAAATCACCGGAAGTTTCCACAGAGCGGCCATATTGGCAACCTCGTAGAAGAGTCCCTGGCCCAGCGCGCCGTCGCCGAAGAAACAGACAGCCACCTGACCGCTCTTGCGCATTTTGATGGACAGAGCAGCGCCGGTAGCAATGCCAGCGCTGCCGCCCACAATCGCATTGGCGCCCAGATTGCCCGTCTCCTGATCGGCGATGTGCATGGAGCCGCCTTTGCCCCGGCAATAGCCCGCCTCTTTGCCCAGCAGTTCGGCGAACATCCGGTCCACGGCCGCGCCTTTGGCCAGACAGTGGCCGTGGCCCCGGTGGGTGCTGGTGATATAGTCGTCCCGGTTGAGCGCTTCGCAGACGCCCACGGCCACGGCCTCTTCGCCGATGTAAAGATGGGCCAAACCGGGCATCTTTGCGCCCAAATAGAGTTCATTCGTCGCGTTCTCGAAGGCGCGAATTTTGTACATCTGCTCGTAGACGTGGAGCCACTGTTCGGTGTCCACGGGGGGATTTTCTGCCACTGACTTTTCTCCTTTTTTGACAACGGATGGCAGACGGCAGACCGCCGACGACCATAGTGCAAAGTCCAATTATTCGTTTCGCAACTCACCCCTCATAACCCGCCGTGCATCACCCAGCCGCCATCCACATTCAGCGCCTGGCCTGTGATGTTACGGGCATGTTCAGAGGCCAGGTAGACGGCCATGCTGCCGATCTCTTCCGGGTCCACCATCCGGCCCAAAGGCGCGAGGCGCTTGATTTTCGTATCACACCACTCCTCGTAGCTCGGTCGATCTTCTTCAGGCAGGCTGGCTGTTGCCAAAGCGTAGACTTTCTGCTGCAAAGGCGTGTGGACCATCCCGGGAGCGATGGCGTTGGCCCGGATATTGTAGGGGGCAAAGTCTTTGGCCGCGCACTGGGTAAAATTGAGAATGGCGGCTTTGGACGCGCTGTAAGGTGGGTCGGTCTGGGAGCCGATCTGCCCGGCCACAGATGAGAAGAAGAGGAACGTCCCGGCGCGACGCTCGATCATCGGCGCATAGAAGGCGTGGGCGGTGTTGACCACCCCCTGCACATTGACCGTATAGACCCGGCCCCAGTCGCTTGGCTCCAGATTCCAGAAGGGGAAGCCCCCCTTGCCGGAGTCGATGCCCACTGTCACGACGACGTGGGCCACCGGGCCGAGTTCGGTTTCGATGCGGGCGGCCGCGGCTTGCATAGCGGCGTAGTCGGTCACATCCACCACAACGGGCAGGCTGTCGGGTCCCAGTTCGGCAGCCACCCCGGCCACCTCCGGGCTGCGATCCAACACCGCCACTTTTGCCCCTTCCGCGGCGAAAGAGTGGGCAATCGCTTTGCCGATCCCATTTGCCCCGCCTACGACGACGGCGACTTGATTTGTGAGTCCCAGGTCCATCCCAAATCCTCCCGAATTGGGGTGATGGGATGATGAGATGATGGCTATTCCATCATCTCATCATCGAAAGTGTACGGCAACTTTCTGCATAAACAATTCCATTCCGTCCTCCTCCGGCGCGTCCATAAACCAGAGCATAAAGTGGTTGACACCGACGTCTACATACGCCTGCATCTGCGCGGTCACTTCTTCGGGCGTGCCCAGCAGATAGCCACGAGTCAGGCTTTCGGGCAGAGCGTCGGTTGCGCCGGAGAGATAGGCGGCCAGATCCGCAGAGGGCGGGGTGTCGGGCGTCAGGTCGGCCATCGCCTGCAATTTGCGGCGCAGGCTGGCCCGGTCCGGTGCGACGAGGATTTGCGTCTCGTAGCTGCGGGTGATCTCCCCGAAATCCCGTCTGATGGCGGCACAGGCCGCGGCCAACGCGGCCAGGCGCACCCGCATTTCTGCCAGGCCGACCGGCACGCTGTTCCAGCCCTGGCCCAGACGGGCGCAGGCGGCCAGGGTGTCCGGGTGATCTTCGCCAAACCAGACGGGCGGGTGGGGCTGCTGCGCGGGCAATGGGGTGCAGGTGGCATTTGTCACCCGGTAGAATTGGCCGTCAAATGTGACCGGATCGCCCGACTTCCAGAGAGCCAACGCCAATTCCACCCCTTCCACTGTGCGGGCGATGCGTTCAGCGGGAGCGTCGGGATAGGGCAGATCGTAGGCCAGATGCTCGGCTTTGCCAAAGGCGGGGTCGGCAAAAAAGAGGAAGCGCCCGCCGCTGATCTGGTCCAGGGTCGCCATCATTTTGGCGGCCAGGGCTGGCTGACGAAAGAAGTGGGCCTGGTGGATCATCCCCAGACCGGCCCGGCTGGTGCAACCGGCCAGTGCGGCCAGTGTTGTCCAGCCTTCCAGAATGGCGTTCTCCTGGCCCAGCATCAGATGGTCCGCCACCCACAGATCGTCGAAGCCCAGTGCCTCGGCCCGCTGGCCTGTGCGCAGGGTTGTGGCTGCGTCCAGACGGAGATAGTTGGGGGTGCGAAAGAGCCGACTGCCGGGGGCAGCGAAGATGGGCAGACAGAAGCCAAAACGGATGGGGTGGGGGTGCTGGGCTTTCACGGGCGAGGGTTTCCCTTTGTAGGGCGAACTGGTAGTTCGCCCACCGCTGGGCGAACTACCAGTTCGCCCTACAAGCAACACTCATTCTACCCGACAAGACGACAGGATGGCAAGACGACGCTTTCGGTCGCTCTGCCATCCTGTCTCTGAACAACTGCTTTGCTGCGTACCTATCTTTTCACGTAGTGCGTGGTGCGTGTACCAGTACCGCCGATCTCACGTTTTCTGTTTCAATCTCTACAAGAAATCGTGACCAGTCGGCCCAACATCCCTACCAGTTCACGCACTACGCACCACGCACAACGTTCGTTATTCCCCCGCGTCCGTAAAGTAGAATGTGGACGGGCGGCTGATGTTAGGTGTCTGCCCCGCCTGGATGTTGAACTGGCGGGAAGGCAGGTTGCCCATATTGTTCTTGGCCACCCGCACGCCCATAAAGGCGCCGGACTGACCGACCGTACCGATAGTCCATACTTCGTCGGTGATGATCTTCCAGATTTCCTGGCCGATGGCAATGCGTTCTTCCGGTGTGGCTTTCAGGCCGGTGGAGAACATATCCAGCACCTTCGCCACGGAACCATCCGGATCGGGCGCAACGCCGGATGCGCCACCGGAGGAGTACCAGTCACCGTAGCCAGGGCCTGTGCCTGAAGTGTTGGCCACAGGCAGGGCGTGATACGGGTAGAGATAAAGCTCATCCGTGCCGTCGTTCTGCCAGAAGAAGGTCTGGAGTTCATTGGAGGCCCGACGCTGTTCTACCAGGCCGCGTTCCTGCTCGACCACATTGAGGAAGATACCGATTTCGGCCAAATCCTCTTTCATCATTTCCGCAATAGCGGTGAACTGGATGAAGGCCGGGATCGGGTTGATCTCGATGATCAGCCGTTCGCCGTTGTCCGTGCGCAGGCGATAGCCATCCGCGTCCTTCTCTGTCAGACCGATGGCATCCAGCATCTCATTGGCTTTGGCCACGTCCAGGGTAGACCAGAGCTGGCGGTATTCCGGGCCAGGGCTGAAGGGCGAGCTTTCCGCCACCACTGCCGAGCCGGGCTTGCCGATGCCCAGGAAGATGACTTCGTTGATGGATTCCCGGTCGATGCCCAGGGAAAGGGCACGGCGGAAGTCGGCGTTTTGCAGCCATTTGGCGATCTCTTCGTCGCCCCGATAGCTCTGGTTGATCATCAGCGCGCCGTCTGCGCCGTGCTGGGCCGGGTCCAGATGGACGGTGTAGCCACCCGCTTCGGCGTTTTCCAGCAGCACAGGTAGATTGGCCAGGCTGATGTGGCGGGCCTGGTAGTCATACTCACCGGCGATGGCGCGCAGGTTGAGGACTTCCAGATTCTCGGCCAGGGTCATGCTGATGCGGTCGATGTAGGGCAGTTGATTACCTGCGCTGTCCACGCCGAAGTAGTAGGGGTTGCGCACCAGCACCCAATTGTCGGTGGTGATGGGCACTTCGGTCTTCCAGGGGGTGATGACGGGCAGGTCAGGGTTGCGCTGCCAGGTGTTCTTGTCCTTGAACATATTCACCCAGTTGTCGAAGCCCTCTTTCTTCACCATTTCATCCAGCGCGGCCTGATCCACAAAATCCGGGTGGAACTGCTGCATATAGGCGGCCGGAGCCACACCACCCATCGCGGTTGCGCCATAGATAGCATGACCGCCAAAGACATTCACAGAGCTGCCCAACACCTCCAGGAAGAGGCTGTTGGCGAAGGGGAAGCTGAATTTCAGGGTGTAGTCGTCTACGGCTTCCATTGTGGCGCCGTCGTCGATGTTGAAGAAGGGCGAGCGCACAGGGACCAACTCCTCGTTCTGGTACATATGTTCGAACCAGAACATATAGTCGGCGGTGGTGTGGGGCGAACCGTCCGACCACTTCATGCCTTCGCGCAGATGAATAGTAATTTCGGTGCCATCCTCGCTGACTTCCCAGCCTTTGGCAACATTGGGAACCATCTCCGGGAATCCGTCGGATTTCCAGAAGAGCAGACGGTCGCCGCCAGCTACGCGATGGCCGTTCTGACCGTCGGCAGGGCCGGTGAAGCCACGCCGCCAGGTGCCGCCATACTTGCCGATCTCGTGGACCGGTTCGATCACCAGCAGATCGCTGGCTACGGGCAGACGGTCGGCCAGGGCGGGCAGTGTGCCAGCCGCTACTTCGTCAGCCAGCATCGGTGCTTCGGCAAAGCTGGCGGGGAAGGCCGCGGCGTCGGTGACAATCTGTGGGCCTTCGATTTCGCCGATGAGGGTGGAGCCGAGGGCCGGTTCTTCCGCCACAGGCGCGGCCGTGGGGGCTGCTTCGGCAGGCTTTTCGGCTGCTGGCTGGGGTGCTGCTTCCTGCGCGGCAGGCGCGGCAGGCTCGGCAGCAGCAGGCGCAGCCGCGGGTTCACCGCCACAGGCTGCCAACACCAGAGCAGCGACGAGGAATAGGGCCAGCAGATAGACTCTGGCTGGCTGGAAACGTGCGGTCATGGGACTTCCTCCTTTGGATGTAAATGGTATGTCCTACGGGCTGAAACAGGGAAGATTAACCGGGCTAGAGTATGCGTAGCTCGCTTCGCAGGGCGGAACGGGCTGGAAAAATGGCGGCAAGAGATGAAGGGTAGGAAGAGATTAAAAAGGGTAGGGTGAGACTCTTTCGTTTCAGCGTAGCACAAGACATTTCAGGTGTCAACGCAAATAAAAACGCGCTGCTCCTGGATTTCAGATCGGTGATAAGGGTGAGAAATGGAGACGCAGGGCTTGACGGGCTGCCTCAGCATCCCGAGCGCGCAAAGCGAGCACAATCATCCGATGCTGTACTTCCAGCATATCCAGACGACGCCCGATAGCAACTTCGGGAGAAAAAATGCGCATACGATCAAAATACTGATTGATGAGAGTAGCGAATTTGATAATCACCGGGTTATGGGTGGCCTGGATCAGGCGCAGATGAAACTCCCGATCTTCCTTCAACACCGCGTGACCTTCAGTCACCCGCTGGGCCATTCGATCCACCAGGGAATCCAGAGCCTGTAGGTCTCCTTCGGACAGCCCCAATACCACCCATTCGATTGCGCCCACTTCCAGGGCAATGCGGGCCTGATACATCTCTTCCAGTGTCACATTCAGTTCGTTGATCTCGCCTACCGGGGGAATCCGCTCCGGGCGGGTTGTCAAAATCATCCCTACGCCCACCTGGCGTTGAATCGTCCCTTCCGCCTCCAGTTGGGCCAGCGCCCCCCGCACAACCGTGCGGCTCACCTCCAATAGTTCGCTGAACTTTCGCTCGGAGGGCAGCCTGTCGCCCACTTCAACCCCATTGCGCAGTATGTAACGGACGATCACCTGGTAGACCTGATCGGCCAAGCTTTCTCTGGGCAGGGGATTCAAAAATGGTTCATCGTCTACTGTCGTCATAAGGGAGACAGGAAATCGAATGGGTTAGGCCAGTGGGCTTTGGTCCAAAATGTAGACCATTGAAGATGTGCTCAATATACCACGCTTGGGTTTCACTGTCAACCGCATTTTTTATAACTGCTCACCCAGGGCCGATCGACGAAACTTTGCAGCAATTGGCGAAAAATTGTGTGATTGGAAAAGACGGTCTGGATTTTCTTCTGACAAGCGAGTACAATGGGCGAACGATTATTTGTAAACTCATTTCAACGCGCCGGGTGTCCAATGAACCAGATTCGTTTTCATCTTACGAACAATCAGGAACAACTCTCCTTTGAAATCTTTATTGACACCTTATTTTTGCGCAAACAGAGGGTGTTTCTATTCTATCCGCCAAAATTCATGCAAACAGAGGCGGTTTCTATTCAAAAATGGGGGTCAAAAGGGTCAGAACAGTATCTTTCCAGGCATAAAATCAGGTCATCAGCATAGGGATGGGAAGCGAGCAATTCGATTCGTTTGAGTTGTCCTGAACGAAAATGAAGCCGACCTGGGACGGCTAACAGGTCACGAACGATGCGCTTGAGTCCCCACTCGGCGAAGGGAGAATCGAGCAAAGCCCGGCGCTGAAAATCGGCCAACAGGTTATGCGCGAGGTCGGTGAGCAGAATCAAGGCTTTTTAGGCGACAAAGCCCTGCTTACGGCGAGCCGAGAGATGTAAGCCGTCTTTGTCCGAGCGAAATTGCTCGATTTCGGCAGCGCCTCTCTGATCATACCGTGCCATCAAGGCCTGTTTGGATGGGAAAGTTAGGGTGGTGACATAGTAAGCGTGTTTCCAAGTTCCTTTGTGTAGCCATCTTTTGACCACCACCTGGACCGGAGAACCCAGAGCAAAAGGTGGGTCAACCCAGCCGAGATAACTTTTGCCGTCGTAGGCATCCCAGCGGGCAACCCGGGTAGCCAGTGCGTTGGCCCGCTTGCCGGAAAAGCCTTTGGCCAGAATCTGATAGCCACGGGCCAATAGCCATTTCAGGTTTTCATCGCTGCCCGAACCGCCATCGAGCCGGTAAAGTGTGCGTTTTCGTGCCTGCGGCGCTAACTCAAATGAACTTTCGACACCCAAGACAGCTTGCTGTAAAGATTGCAGGGTCAGTTGACTTCCCGGAAAGAGGTCAGACCAGAGGGTTTCGTGATAAACAACCGAACTCACCCGGGCCAATTGGCGCACAATGCTGTTTTTTTACCACTGGCAAACCCTTTTTCACCCTCTTCGGCCTGTTTGCCACAAGGAAGAGCGGATAAATCGAAGTCTAATTCCAGAAAAGCCCGCCAGTCATGTTGGCGGGTACGGCTGCACTCATCGCTGATTTGGCGTACGGCCGCCTCTAATTGGCTGAGATTCGTTTGAGTTAGCTCATCCAGTGCCCGGGAGAGGGTCGATTGGTCTGCAAACCGGGAGATTCGTTTGACTTGTGCCAATTTCCGCTCTGGTCGCAGTTTTGT
The DNA here is from genome assembly GCA_023384455.1 of Caldilineaceae bacterium. GTDB lineage: Bacteria > Chloroflexota > Anaerolineae > Caldilineales > Caldilineaceae > JACQGT01. The sequence goes on from JAHDWH010000018.1 coordinate 31,417, forward strand.
GTTGACCATTGCAATGTACTTACACCCGGCCAAAATGCTGACAACCAGTTGTTCCAGCTTCTCGGCAAGGCTAAAATCGCCAGTTTGGGCTGTCGATGTAATGCTCTGCAAAGGTTCAAGAGTCTTTTCTGTCGCATAGTAGGCAAGCAAAGCCGCTAACGGTGCATATTGGGTGTTGGTATATTCCTGAGTCAAACCAAATTCTTGATTCATCATTCCATCCTCCTCGTCTGCTAAGTGGGCTAAGTCAAACGAACTTTTGGAGAATGGTGGCATAACTGCTCAAATTTGGCTAATTCAGCGCCAAAATCGCAATAGAATTGGCCTCTGTTTGCATTATTTCGTCCATTTTGAATAGAAACACCCTCTGTTTGCACGAAAACGTGCAAAAATAAGGTGACAATCAACCCTTTGTGGAACTGATGCGTCTCCACGAGCAACCCTGGGCTGAAGCAGAAGGCCAACCGCAACTGGCTGGTCAATATACGACACTACCATTGCTTTGGCGATACGCTTTGGCAAAGCACTATTTGGGCGATTCCACAATTGTTGCAGAGGATGACGAAAAGATCGCCCTTCTGATTTGCAGCGTTTGTGGTGAAACGGGCTGTTGGCCCCTGCTAGCGCGGGTACAGGTCAACGGCGATACGATTGTGTGGAGCGATTTCGAGCAGCCTCATCGCAGCCAGTGGCGCTACGATTCTTTGGGGCCTTTTGTCTTTGACCAGGCACAATACGAGGCTGCACTGTCAGAGATTGTGCTACCACCGGATTCCCCGGTGTGGGGAGAGTTGTGACGACGTTGGCAAGATAGCTTCGACGCGACACCCCCAGATGAGTTGCCGTCGCTGCAAATCCCTTTGGGTAACGTATAGGGTAGTGAACCGCGTCATCACTGCCGGGTAGTCCCTGGCAATCGATTCTTTCCAGATGCACAAATTCTGGATATTCTGTACTGGTCAAAAACATCGTGAAATTCTGTAGGTGCGGTTTGCAACCGCACTTCTTCGGGTGAAAGTGCGGTTGCAAACCGCACCTACGTTTTACTTTCCCGATGCACAAATTCTGGATATTCACTGCTTACCACGCGGTCCAGCCGCCATCCACAAGGATATTCTGCCCGGTGATGTAACTACCCGCGTCGCTGGCCAGCAGGACAACCAGCCCCTTCAACTCCTCCGGTTCACCCATCCGCCCCAGCGGTACCTTCTGATTGAGTCGTCCGACAAAATCCGGCATAGATTTCCGCACCCGGGGCGATGGAAACGCGCCAGGGCTGATGGCGTTGACCCGCACCCTATCTTTGGCCCAATAGACGGCCAGGTGACGGGTCAGATGGATCAGCCCCCCCTTCAGTCCGTGATAGTTGGGCGGGCTGTTGACAGGCAGGTCGGTATAGGCGTCGGGATAGCTGGCGACGACGCCGTACATACTGGCAATGTTGATGACTGAGCCAGGCGCGCCCCGTGTGTGCAGATGGTGGACCACCTCCCGTGCCAACAGAAAATAAGCCGTCACCCCCGCGTGATAGGCCCGGTCAAAATCCTCAGCGCTGGCGCTGTCGATGCTGGGCGCGGTTGTGCCATAGGCGTTGTTGACCAGCACATCCACCCGCCCCAGCCGATTCACCACATCCGCCACAAAGCCGGGAATCTGTTCCGTCTCCTCCTGAGAGAGAGCCAGGCCGATGTGTCCGTGGCCGGGCAGGCTGTCGGCAAAGCCCTGGGCCCGCTCCGCCTCCCGGCTGGTGACAACGAGAGTTGCGCCTGCTTCGGCCAGGGCGCGGCTCATCGCAGACCCCAGCCAGCCGGCCGCGCCGGTGACAATCGCCACTCTGCCGGAGAGATCGAGAAGTTGGGGCAGAGTACGTTCGGTCATGGGAAACTCCTTCTGTGGGTAGAGGATTTTCAACACCAATTATTCTGTTCAAGAAGATCGTGGAATCTGTAGTTTGTAACCGCACTTCTCCGGGTGAAAGTGCGGTTACAAACCGCACCTACGTTTTATCATCCCGTTAATCAGTACAATTTTCAACACGAATGGCACGAATGTGCCCGAACCATTCGAACCATTCGTGTCAAAAGGCTGGCTAGCTACGACTAGCGGTACAACCCCTGGGGGTCCAGTTCTTCCCGGATGAGTCGCAGTTCCTCGCTGGAAGGCGCTGGGGTTTCGCCCACATCTTCAACTGCGCGCAGGGGCCAGCCCACCTCCGCCCGCACGTCTTCTGGGGTGACGCCGGGGTAGCATTCGATTAGCTGCATCTCCCGCTGCGGGTTGGCAAAGTTAAAGAGCGCTCTGTCGGTGATGACGGTTTGCGGTCCGCCGCCGGGCAGCCCCAGCCGGGCCCGGGCATCGCCGCCTGTCAGGTGGCCGGGGCTGGTCTGGAAGTCCAGTTTGTCCACAAAAGCCCGCTGGGAGAGACGCATAATCATAAAAATGTTGCGGGCATTGGTGGCAATTTCACACGCGCCGCCGCTACCGGGCAGACGCACTTTAGGGCTGGCGTATTCCCCCACGACCGTCGTGTTGAGATTGCCGAAGCGGTCGATCTGCGCGCCGCCCAGCAGGGCCACATCCGCCAGCCCCCGTTGCAAGTAGAGACCGAAGAGATCCGCCATAGAAACCGCGGCGGTCGCGCCTGTCACCAGCGACGGATCGCCGATAGAGAGGGGCAGCCGGGCCGGGCGCGCGCCGTAGACCCCCGCCTCGTAGATCAGCTCCAGTTCTGGTGCGACGGTGTAGCGGGCCAGGTTGCAGGCGCTGTTGGGCAACCCCACCCCCACAAAAACCGTGCGCGTCCCGGCCAGCTTGCGCGCCGCCACCACAATCATCATTTCTGACGGGCTATAGTCGGCCATAGAAGGCGCTCACTGGGTATTGGGATCAGGTGGGGTATTATCGCCGTTGGTCTGGGCGGTTGTGGCCTGGGCGATGATCTCTTCGACTTCAGCCACGCTCAGTCCGTGTACATCAGCAATCACTTCCCGTGCGAAGCCGCGTTCAGTCATCGCCAATACGGTTTTTCTCCGGGCGATTGCAAATCCTTGCTCGATCCCTTGCTCGATCCCTTCCTCGCGTCCTTCCTCGCGTCCTTCCTCGCGTCCTTCCTCCCGTCCTTCTTCACGGAGAATCTCAAATGTTTTTGTCAGCATTGTCTGTGCCTCCTCACGCGAATGAAATACCTTTTGCAAACGGTCATAATCCTCCTGGTCAATACGCTTGTGCCGCGCCATCTGGTCAAACCAATTGATGAGCAGAGAGACTGCCTGTTTGTCCTCCTCCCGGTCGAAGAGTGCGCCTAATTTTACCGATAACTTACGCGCATCGTAACGGTTTTCGGCCAGAAAAAGCGTCGCAACGATATTGCCAATGTCATCCAATGCTTCCTGGCTCAGTTCATTCTCGGCCAGTTTGAAGTAGCGAAAGTGCAGGTCGTACTCACCCAACGACGGCGCTGGGTCGATTAGATCGGCAATGTCTGTGGCGGCTGTCCAGCGCCCATCCCCATTATACAACACAATTGGGAAGATCCGGGGCAGCTTTTTCAAATGCTGACTGCGCACCAGCTCCATATAAAAGCTGACGACGTAGTTCAGCACACGCAGGGCCATCAATGGGTCTACGGTAGACTGGAACTCCAGCAGGACGTAGATGTAAATCTCCTCCTTGCCGAAGGGAATGCGGTAGATGAGGTCGCTCTCCCGCTCCCGGTACTCCTCGTCGATGAAGGATTTGTCCACCTTTTCCGCCCGGTCGAAGTTGAGCTGCGCCACCCAGGGCTGATCGATGAAGCTTTGCATTAGCTGGCGGAAGATCGTGCGGTTGGAAAAGAGAACTTTGTAGCCTTTGTCGTGGATGGTAGCCATCGCGTCTCCTGGTGTGTTTGGATTTGGCGCAGTTTTGCCTGCATTCTCTACACATACGCACCGTAGTCCACCGGCCCGGCCAGCGCGGGACGGGGGCGCAATTTCTCCAGCCGTTCTGCGCCCAGTTTTGCCAGATATGCCGCCCGATCCGCTACGCCGAAGACCCATTCGTCCAGCCAGGCTTGGGTGCTGGCCTGGCTACGGGAAATTTCGTCCCATTCCAAATAGGCGTCGTTGTCCCGGTCGTGATAGCCCTGGACGTAGGAGGGGTGGCAGCCGTAGGGTTCGCAGACCACCGCGTCCACAATCAGGCCGGGGATGAGCGTGCGGTTGGGATCGGCCCGGATCACCGCCTGGTCCACAATCTCCTCGGCCACGACGATCACCCGATCGGCGGCAAAGGCCACTTCCTTCTGCATCCCCACCAATCCCCATAAATGAGCGTTGCCCGACACATCCGCCCGCTGCACATGCACAATCGCCACGTCCGGGTGGATGGCGGGCACAACCGCGATCGGCCCAGAGCCGTAGGGGTCGTCGATGAAACGAATGCGGGGGTTCACCGCAGGCAGATCGCTGCCCGCATAGCTGCGCAGGGGATAGAAGGGCAGGTTGGACGCGCCGGCCAGATAACGAGCCACCAACCCGAAGTGGGAATACTCCTCCAATTCGAGAGGGCGGGGGATGCCCTTCTCCACGGCCCGGCGGATGCAATGCAGCGATCCCACGCCCGGATTGCCCAGATAGGCGAAGACCAGCCCCCTGGCAACCCCCGCCGCGATCATCTGGTCGTAGAGCAAATCCGGCGTCATACGAATCAGCGTCAGGTCACGACGGCCCTGGCGGATAATTTCGTGGCCCGCCGCGAAGCAAATGAAGGCGGTGAAGCCCTCAATCGCCACACTCTCCCCGTCGTGGACGTGAGTGGCGATGGCGTCGTGCATAGAGAGAAGTTTGTTGGACATGGGGATGGGGGGAGATTGGGTGAATAAGTTGATTGGTTGAGTATACATTGGCAGTTGGAAAGAGGCAATCACGTTCGGGATGCGCTCTTACTTGACAGGGCTATGGGCTTGGAGATATAATCATCGCATACCCCCCCCCAGGGGGGATGGGATTGTAGGCGAATGACCAGAAAGGACGAGGGATGGACGACGCGACCCGCAAAGCAGTAGTACGACGGCTGGCCAGCGCCGCCGGCCACGTCAAAGGCATCGAGCGGATGGTGGAGGATGACACCTACTGCATCGACATCATCAAACAGATTCAGGCTGTGCAGGCCGCGCTCAACAAAGTCAGCGTCCTCATTCTGGACAACCACCTGCGTACCTGCGTCACCGCCGCCATCCAGGGCGATGACGCGGCTGAACGGGAATCCGTATTGCACGAGATTACCAGTGTGTTTGAGTTATCGAACTGACCGCGGATGGTAGACGACCGACCGCCATTCGCCGAATGTTTATGCGGTCCGCCGTCCGCCGTCCGCCGTCTGCCGTCAACCCACCAACCATTTTCATTCGAAAGGAAACTCCAATGACCACCAAGACATTCACCGTCCCCAACATTAGCTGCAACCACTGCGTCCACACCGTCAAGACGGAACTGGGCGATCTGGCCGGTGTGCAGTCTGTGACCGCCAATGCCGAAACCAAACAGGTCACAGTAGACTGGGACTCGCCCGCCGACTGGGCGAAGATTGAAGCGCTGTTGAAAGAAATCAACTACGCGCCCGCGTAAGATGACAAGGTGACAGGGTGAAGGGGTGACGTGCGAACCTCACCTTGTCACCCCTTCACCCTGTCACCTTGCCAGGCTGTAGAGAATTCTGTAATCTGAGGAGAAAACGCCGTGTCCACCACAACCCGCCAACTCACCGTTCCCGTCATTGGGATGACCTGCGCCAACTGCGTGGCTTCGGTCGAACGCAACAGCAAAAAGGCCGCTGGCGTGTCTGAAGCCGCGGTCAATTTTGCTACGGAAAAGCTGACTATCAGCTACGACCCGGCTATCCAGAAACCCCAAGAGGTGTTGGCCGAAGTGATGGCGCGGGTGGAGAAGGCGGGCTATTCCATCCCTGTCGCGGAGATCGACCTGCCCATCACCGGCATGACCTGCGCCAACTGTGTGGCGACCGTCGAGCGCACCCTCAACCGGCTGGACGGGGTGGTGGAGGCGACGGTCAATTTTGCCAGCGAAAAGGCCAGTGTGCGCTATATCCCCGGCACAATCGACCGGGGGGAGATGGCCGCGGCTGTGCGCAAGGCGGGCTACGATGTGGTGGAAGCAGCCGAAGGCGAAGAGGTAGAAGACGCGGAGGCCGCGGCCCGGGCCGCCGAAATCCGCCACCAGCAGACCCGGCTGATTGTGGGCATCATTTTCAGCCTGCCCCTTTTCCTCATCAGTATGTCCCGGGATTTCGGACTTCTCGGCCACTGGGCCCACGACGCCTGGGTAAACTGGCTCTTCCTGGCCCTGGCAACACCCGTGCAATTCTATGTGGGCTGGGACTATTACACCGGGGCCTACAAAAGCCTGCGCAACGGCAGCGCCAATATGGACGTGCTGGTGGCCATGGGTTCGTCGGTCGCCTATCTCTACAGCGTGGCCGTTCTCATCGCCAAAACCCTGGGCAGCAACGGGCTGGGGGAGCACGTCTATTTCGAGACGTCGGCGGTGATTATTACGCTGATTGTGCTGGGCAAGCTGTTGGAAGCCCAGGCCAAAGGCCAGACCAGCGCGGCCATCAAAAAGCTGATGGGCTTGCAGGCCAAGACCGCGCGGGTGGTGCGCGGTGGCGCGGAGATGGACATTCCCATCGCCAATGTGATTGTCGGCGACCGGGTGATTGTGCGCCCGGGCGAGAAGATTCCCGTGGATGGGGTCGTCGTCTCCGGCGCGTCGTCGGTGGACGAGAGTATGCTGACCGGCGAGAGCCTGCCCGTTTCCAAAGCCGAGGGCGATAAAGTCATCGGCGCGACGCTCAATAAACAGGGGTTGCTGCACTTTGAAGCGACCGCAGTCGGTCGCCAGACCGCGCTGGCCCAGATTGTCAAGCTGGTGGAGCAGGCCCAGGGCAGTAAAGCACCCATCCAGCGGGTGGTGGATCAGTTCTCCGCCTACTTTGTGCCGGCGGTGATCGGGCTGGCTGTGCTCACCTTTGCCATCTGGTATTTTGCGGGCGCTGGTTTTGTGCCCGCGCTGCTGCGGCTGATCGCGGTGCTGGTCATCGCCTGTCCCTGCGCGATGGGGCTGGCCACGCCCACTTCCATAATGGTGGGCGTGGGCAAAGGCGCTGAGAATGGCATCCTCTTCAAAAACAGCGCGGCCCTGGAACAGGCCCACAAGCTGCAAGTGATTGTGCTGGACAAGACGGGCACGATTACGAAAGGCGAGCCGTCGGTGACGGATGTGGTGTTGGGGATCGGGGACTGGGGACTGGGGACTGGCTCGTCGCCCAATCCCCGATCCCCAATCCCCGATCCCCTGTACCTGGCGGCGTCGGCCGAGCGGGGTTCGGAGCATCCGTTGGGCGAGGCGATTGTGCGCGCGGCCCAAGCCCAGGGGTTGGCCCTGGCCGAACCGAGCGGATTTCAGGCCATCGCCGGTCACGGCATCGGCGCGACGGTGGATGGACATTCAGTGCTGCTGGGCAATCTGCGCCTGATGGAGCGGGAGAAAGTCGGGCTGAACGGTCTCGGACCGAAGGCGGCGCAGTTGCAGGAGGAGGCCAAGACGGTTATGTGGCTGGCCGTGGACGGCCAGGCCAGCGCGTTGATCGGCGTGGCGGATACGATTAAAGAAGGCTCGAAAGAGGCGATTGCGGCTATGCACAAACTGGGCTTGCAGGTGGCGATGGTCACCGGCGACAACCAGGCCACGGCCAACGCCATCGCCACCGAAGTGGGCATCGATCGCATATTCGCCGAGGTATTGCCCGGCGACAAAGCCGCGCATGTGGCCCAGTTGCAGAAGGAAGGCTACCGGGTGGCGATGGTGGGCGACGGTATCAACGACGCGCCGGCCCTGGCCCAGGCGGACGTGGGCATTGCCATCGGCACGGGCACGGATGTGGCCATGGAGACCGCGGACGTGACGCTGATGCGGGGCGACCTGCGCAGCGTGCCCCAGGCCATCGCCCTGTCGAAGGCGACGATGCGCAACATCCGCCAGAATCTGGGTTGGGCCTTTGGCTACAACATCGCGCTCATCCCCATCGCCGCGGGGATTCTGGCCCCCTTTGCCTGGGCACCGGATTTTCTGCAACAGTTGCACCCCATCCTGGCCGCGGGCGCAATGGCCTTCAGCAGCATCAGCGTCGTCACGAATGCCCTGCGTCTGCGCCGGGTGAAGGTGTAGGAGGTTGGGGACTGGGGACTGGGGACTGGGGATCGGGAATTCCAGTCCCCAATCCCCAATCCCATTTTTCTCATATTTTTCATAATAATTGACACCGCTCCGCACTCGTGCTATACTGCCACCCGTAGTTATCAGTGTTCATCCGTGTTCATCCGTGGCTGGTTTCGATGGTTCGCAAGCGCATTCTGGACATTCTAAAGCGGCGCAAGCAGGCGACAGTCGGAGAACTGGCGCGTCAGTTGGATATGGCTCCGGTCTCTGTGCGCTATCATCTGGACATTTTGCAGGGCGACAATCTGATCGAAGTGGGCAAAGTGCAGCGGGAAGGCAGCGTCGGGCGGCCTAAGCAGATTTATATGCTGACAGGCGAGGCCGACGACTATTTCCCCGACAACTTCGCCGGGTTGACCAGCGGTCTGCTGCGCCAGATGAAGGGGCTGTTGCCGCCGGAACAGATGCAATCGGCCTTCTGCTGTTTGGCTCAGGAGATGTCCCGGGAGTTGACCAGCGCAACGTCCGCCGATGAAAACCTCTCCCAACGCATGGGGCGTGTAGTGGACTTTCTCAATGAGCGGGGCTACTTTGCCCGTTGGGAAGAGGAAGTGTGCGGCCAAAGCGCGCTGCTGCATACATCCAACTGCCCCTATGCAGGGGTGGCAGAACAGCACAAAGAATTGTGCGCGATGGATTTGGAGTTGGTGCAAAACCTGACCGGCAAGCAATGCGAGCGGGTTTTTTCCCTGGCCGAAGATGGTAACGCCTGCACTTATCGCTTCTTGCAGGGCGAGGGCGTGTTGGAGCGGGTGGGCAGTAAAGTTGAGTTCTCTTAACTAAATGAGAAGTTTGACTCTTTTCTAAAAGAGTCAAACTTCTGAGTGGCTTCCTCCGGAGGCAATGGAAACGCTATGCCGACGATTGTACGGCGTTTGGATTCAGAAAATAACGGGGCTGTCATTTCCCTGGACACCCGTCCGGCGGTGAAGCATCGCTCCCAGCGCACGGGCTATGGACAGGTGCAGATTGCGCCCGCGCCCGTCCACTTCCCCATCGAGCAGATACACGACAGCTACGGGCGGCGCATTCACTACCTGCGCATCAGCCTGACCGACGCCTGCAATCTGCGCTGTGTCTACTGTATGCCGGAGGATATGACCTTTCGCCCCCGTCACGAATTGATGAGCGACGAGGAGATTCTGCATCTGGTCGCAGTGGGGGCCAGCCTGGGCGTGGAGAAAATCCGACTGACCGGCGGCGAGCCGTCTATCCGTCCCGGTGTGGTGGAACTGGTGCGGGGCATCGCGGCCATCCCTGGCATTCGGGATATTGCGATGACGACGAATGCCCTGCTGCTCGACGATCTGGCCCAGCCCCTGGCCGATGCGGGTCTGCGCCGGGTGAATATCAGCATCGACACTTTGGACGCGGACAAATTCCACAGTATCACCCGCTGGGGGCATATCGAAGATGTGTGGAAGGGGATCGCCGCGGCCGAGGCGGCGGGTCTGCGTCCCATCAAACTGAACGCCGTCGTCACCCGCAATTTCAACGACGGCCAGGATGTGGTAGATTTGGCCCGGCTGACGCTGGAGCGGGATTGGGAAGTGCGCTACATCGAAATGATGCCCTTTGGCGAGGTGTCGGATTTCCAGCAGACGAATGTGGTGACGTACAAGGAAATTCGGGATACAGTCGAGGCGGAGTTTGGCCCGCTGGAAGAGGCCAGCTACGATTTTGTGGACCCCAGCCGCCCCTTCCGCATTCCGGGCGCGGTGGGCACGTTGGGCTTTATCAGCAGCGTCACCGAGCCTTTTTGCCAGGGCTGTGGCCGGGTGCGCCTGACTGCCGACGGCAAGCTGCGTCTCTGTCTGCTGCGGGACGACGAAGCGGACCTGCTCACACCTCTGCGCCAGGGGGCTACTTTTGACGAGATGCGGGAGCTGATGCGGGAAGCCGCCTTTCACAAGCCCTGGGGTCACGGGCTGGCGGACGGCGACTTTGCCAGCAACCGCTCGATGAATCAGATCGGAGGTTGAACGCAGATTACGCAGAAACCGCAGATTTTCGCAGATTTTTTATCCGCGCTAATCAGTCCAATCAGCGTCATCCGTGTTCTATTTTTCAAAGGTTGAACAAATCGACAATCAACTGGTATAATCGTGCCACCTACTTTTTTCTAGTTTGCAAGGAGACTGAGCAATGGAAATGGTTTTGAGTGAAACCCAGACCAACATTACGTTGACCGAGATTGCGGCCCAGAAGTTGGGTGTGATTCTGGACCAGAAGGGCGTGAAAGATACCCACGCCCTGCGTGTCTTTGTCAAGGGCGGCGGCTGCGGCGGTATGCAGTACGGTATGACCTTCGACGACAATGTGCAGGAGAGCGACGAAGTGTATACCCAGTTCGGGATGCGTGTGGTGGTGGACCCGACCAGTATGTTCTACATCAACGGGGCCAGCATCGACTACATCGACAACCTGATGGGTGGCGGCTTCCACATCGAGAACCCGAACGCGACCAGCTCTTGCGGCTGCGGCAGCAGTTTCCGCACAGCCGGTGCCCCCGAAGCGGCAGCCGGCAGCGGTTGCGGTCACTAAATCGGCCCATCTGATCAGAGAGAAAGCAGGAGGCGGGGGCTATTGAACGCCCTCGCCTTCCTTTTATCCTGTTATGGCTATACGCGTCTACACACTGAACGAAGCACGCAAGGCACTGCCCCAGGTCCGACGGCTGATGGGGGAGGTGCAATCGGCGCGGGCCGAAATTCTGCGTCTGCGCCCGGAAGCCTGGCCCGCCCTGCGCAAAGCCGCGGGCAATGGGGGGAATGTGGCTGCCGGTCAATTGCTGGATCACTTCGCCCGGCTGGAAGCGGGCGTGAAGGGCATCGGGCAATTGGGCGTGCTGGTGAAGGACGTGGACAGCGGGCTGATCGATTTTCTGGCCCGACGCAAGGGGAAGGAAGTCTACATCTGCTGGCGCTACGGCGAAGATGAACTGGTCTACTGGCACGATATTGAGGCCGGTTTTTCCGGGCGGCAGCGGATTCGGGACGAGGATTTTGACGCCTGAAATATAAGTATCCCAGCGAGAACTGAAACGTGAAACGTGAGATCACCGGCCTTTCTCACGTTTCAGTTCTCGTTGGGGAAAAGGACTGTTCTAATGACGAATTCTGCGCCGCTATCCGAGCGCATCCAGCAGGTGCTGGACGATTACCGCCCTACCCTCTACCGGGATGGGGGGGATGTGCAACTGCTGAAAGTGGATGAAAAGGGCGTGGCCCACGTCAAAATGCTGGGCGCGTGCATCGACTGCCCCATCAGCCTGCTCACTATGCGGCTGGGCATCCAACGCCTGCTCAAAGAAAATTTTGCCGAAATCACCGGCGTCAACGCGATTACTGATATCGACATTTCCGCGCTCTACAACCGTTCCGCACCTGTTGCATAGGAAACAAAAGAACACAGATTTACACGGAACGGACGGAATCGCACGGATTTTTTCTGCGTACATCTGCGGTTTCTAAAGTGGTTTTTGTATACCGTTTTTGCACTTTCGAGGTTTTGCTATGCCCAATCCCTACGGCGCGCCGGAAATCAGCGTACAAGAAGTTTCTGACAAGCTCGACAACGGCGAACAGTTTATTCTATTGGATGTGCGCGAGCGCCACGAGCTGGCCCAGGCATCCTTTGTCAAGGGCACATTTGAGTTTGTCCCCCTGAGCGAACTGGCCCAAAAGAAGCTGGACGCGCTGCCGTCTGCTCTGCAAGACAAAGACGCGGCGATCGTCGTTTTCTGTCACAAAGGCGTGCGCAGCGCACAGGTGACAATGTGGCTGAAGCAGCAGGGCTGGACGAATGTGCTGAGTATGGCCGGGGGCATCGACGCCTGGGCCAAGCAGATCGACCCGGATGTGGGGCTGTATTGAGGCTTGAAACGTGAAAACGTGAAGCGTGAGACCCTGTGGACTTTACGCTTCATATTTTGCTTGTGAAATCTCCATTCAAAGCTGAAAATAGGACACTGATGACGGGAAAGGACGGATTGGCGCTGCGGTGTCCCTTCGATGAACTCAGGACATCGCCTGAGCCTGTGGAAGAGATAAAATCTGTGCAGATCAGTTGTTTCAGCGTCAATCTGCGTCCGCTTTTTATCGCTGATTGTGCCCAATTGGGCCTGGATAGTGACTTCAGATCAGCTCCGAAAATACCCCCCGCAGCGCCGGATACAACGCCCGATAGAGCCGATAGCTTTTCTCATAGACCGCCGAAGCTGTAGCCTCTGGCAGCGTTGAACCTGTCACCCGCACCGTCTCCCGGCAGGCCGTCTCTCCGTCAGGCCAGATGCCCGCGCCCACCCCGGCCAGCAGCGCCGCGCCCAATGCAGCCCCTTCGCTGGTGTTGACGGTCACCAATTCGCTGTCCAGGACGTCGGCCAAAATCTGTCGCCAGAGGGGGCTGGCCGCACCGCCACCGCTCACGCGCACTTGACGGATGGCGGAAAGCCCCGCGCTTTTCATCAATTCAAAGCTGTCGCGCAGACCAAATGCTACCCCTTCCAACACAGCCCGGGTCATATGGGGCTGGCCGTGACGGACGGTCAGCCCGACAAACGCACCCCTTGCCAGTGGGTCCGGGTGGGGTGTGCGTTCGCCGGTCAGATAGGGTAGGAAGAACAGGCCATCGCTGCCTGGGGGGATAGCCGCGGCCGGGGCAAGCAGATCGTCGTAGGCTACGCCGGGGGCCAGTGTATCCCGATACCAGCGCAGGCTGCCCGCGGCCGAGAGCATCACACCCATCAGATGCCACTTGCCGGGCAAGCTGTGGGGGAAGGCGTGCAGCCGTCCTTCGGCTTCGTAGAAGGGTTTGTCCACGCTGGCAAAGACAACGCCCGATGTGCCCAGCGTCAGGGCGACGATCCCCTCTTCCACCGCGCCTACACCCGTGGCCTGGGCTGCCTGATCCCCACCGCCGCCCACAACCGGTGTACCGGCCCGCAGGCCAGTCGCTTCTGCCGCGGTTGCCGAGACAACACCGGTGATCTGCGTGCCTTCGTGGGTGGGGGGCAGCCATTCGGGGCGAATCCCCAGTGCCTGTACTACCCCGGGCGACCAGTCCCGGGTTGCCAGCTCTACCAGCAGGGTGCCCCCTGCGCCAGCCCGATCCGTGGCAAAATCGCCGGTGAGCCGATAGCGGACGTAATCTTTGGGCAGAAGAATTTTGTGGATGCGGGCGTAGATTTCCGGCTCGTTTTCCTGCACCCAAAGAATTTTGGGTGCGGTGAAGCCGGTGAGCGCGTCGTTGCCGGTGATGCGTATCAGTTCAGCCTTGCCCAGCCGGGCGCGGATTTCGTCACACTGGCTGGCCGTGCGCTGGTCGTTCCAGAGGATGGAGGGGCGCAACACCTGTCCGGCGGCATCCACCAGCACCAGCCCGTGCATCTGGCCGGTCAACCCCACCCCGGCCACAGCAGCGGGATCGATCCCGCTGGCAGCCAGCACCTGGCGAATGCTGGCTACCGCGCCACTCCACCAGAGCGCCGGGTCCTGCTCGCTCCAGAGGGGGCGGGGTGTCTGGAACTCATATTCCGTGGCAGCTACGGCGACGATCCGGCCCTTCCCGTCGATCAGCAGCGCTTTGGTGGCTGTAGTCGATGAATCAATACCGATGAGATAAGCCATTGGAGAAGCTCCTGTGGGTTCGGCGGATTGGGTGTATGCTATGCTGCGCGAGGTCTTCCACAGCCCGCTGATCTGAAAATAGCCATTCGTACGTCGGACTAACAGTCCGACCTACATTTTCATCCCCTGCCCTGAAAATAGCCATTCGTACGTCGGACTGTTAGTCCGACCAGCGACG